>JAGQPY010000520.1 GCA_020426485.1 Planctomycetaceae bacterium | reverse complement strand
CGCACCGTGCGCGCATCTTACTTTGTAAGACTCTAATGGCGTGGACAGCACTATCAAATGGACAGTCCCCAGCGCCGATACGCTCCCGAAGGTCACTTTGAAAACCTGACTCAACGGACACAAGTCTTGTTTCATAAGCATCGCTGACAGCCGGTTGAAAAACCGGAACAGGCATGCATGATGCCCAGCATGAATACCAGGCTGATCCACAGCGAACGTCCTGTTGATGCTCCCCAGGCAAAGAAGACCACTCCCAGAGTCACGGCGATGATCGTCAGCACGCAAATCATGCGATTGGTTTCGCGCTGCAGTGGCGAAGAGGGGCGATGCACATCGCGCGACAGCGCGGCGATTTTCCCGAACTCGGTGCGGTGTCCGGTCGCAAAGACAACGGCCGTGCCACGACCACGCAGTACAGAGCAGCCGGCAAAGGCAACATTCGGACTGTCAGTCAGCTCACCGCGAAAAGCGTGACTGCTCATCGGCTGCGAACGCGACTCGCCCGTCAGTGGAGCATTGTTTACCAGAAGCTCTTCACATTCCACCAGTCGAGCATCCGCAGGAATTCGGTCTCCTTCACCGATCAGAATGACGTCCCCGGGTACCAGCAGTTCTGCCGACAGTTCGGTGGCTGTTCCGTCGCGGCGGACGCGAACCTGCGGCGGCAGAAACTTCTGCAGTTCTTCCATCGCTCGCTCAGCTCGCATTTCCTGAGCAAACGCGAACAGCGCGTTCAGAACCGACACACCCAGCAGTGCCCAGCCGAGAATCCACATCCCCTGGCCTGGTTCAATGGATTCCGCCACAAAACAGACAGCCGCAGCGACGTCCAGCAGGAGACTGAAAAAGTTGGTCAGGTGTCTACCCAGCACGCGAACCCACCGCAAAGCCGATGGCGGTCTCAGTCGATTCGAGCCGAACGTTCCAAAACGCTTCTCAGCTTCCGCAGCGGTCAATCCGTCCGGGTGAGTATTCAGCAGGTCAAATACAGCCGCCGGCGCAGCTTCATGAATGCGATCCGGCTGCATGAAATCTTACCTTACTGCAGACATCAATGAGCTGTCTGAATTTGTCCTTCTTGAGTCCTTCAGAAGCGCAGCACCGCAGCCAGCGGTTTGCGACACGGCATTTCACGGCTGTTCACCACATGAACATGTCCGCCGCACAACAGCGTTCGCACAGCCGCGACATCCAGCAGATCTTCATCGCCGGGCTGCTGCAACGGATTAATTTCCAGAACGCGACCATGATCGACGGAATTGCCCCAGATATGCTGATCGTTGGCGACAAACAGACAGTCGATCCGTCCCTCAAACGCCGCGGTCAAAGCCAGCTGGATATCATCGGTCGCTTTGTCGGTCCCGGCCAGTCGCTGATATTTCGCGGCGGAATGCCGTCGACCTGCCGTCAGGGATGGTTCGACAAGGGGCCATGCTTTTTCACGCAACTGATCGGCGCTCAGATGGTCACAGTTTCCCGTCAGAGCTGTGGATGTGAGATGAGCGTACCGGCAGGTCTTGCGGAAGATCGGCAACAGATATTCCACACCGGCCAGGACCAGCGGAACAGTCTCGTTTCTCAGCACCGGAACCAACGCCGAATCAACCATTCTGAAGAACTGAGTCAGCTCTTCCTTGTGACTGTCTGATACGCTGGCCTGGCCATGGAACACGGAATGCTGTCTGCCGGAACCTGCCGTCGTGGCCGAATGTGACTGTGACCATCGCCTGGCGTCATCCAGATGCAATGCCTGCTCGATGTTCTGAGGCAGTCCTTCCACATCCAGCTGGTCGGCATGGAACTGCGTCGCTTCAAAAAGCCGGACGGAATGCTGGCTGAGCGTCAGTATGAAAAACCGATCCGCTCCGGAAAGCAACGGCAGCAGACCTTTCAGATAAAACCGACGATTGACAAGCACCAGTTCTTCCAGCGAAATCGGCACACGAAATGTCTTCAGCATTTCCCGGTTCAGAAAGATGGCCAGCCCCGCACTGCGTTCAGACCAGAACGCGCGGTCAGAAGGCAGTTGGTAAAGCGGAGCCACAAGGTCTCTGGCTTCCGGCGGCCGCATCCAGCCGTCAGCCAGCATCAATTCTGCCTGATCGGCAAGGTTCTTCAGTCGAATTGCATCCTGCAGATCATCGGCACCGCTGCTGCGGGTCGGCATGTACAGCGTCGCACAAGGAACAGTGTGCGCTTCCGTCAACGTTTTCAAATCGATGTGGCGAAAATGGTCCATACGAATTCTCCTGCGATCGACAGTCCCCAGGACTTCCATCGCCGTTGTGTGTTGTTTTTACTTCAGCCCGAAGGCCATTTTAGATGTGCGACCGGTCGCCGGAGAATCGGCGAAAACAGGAATGACACATGGTGGAATCCACCACAGGCAATCTCGGATCTGTTCCACTTTGGTACGGCAAGTGTTTCGGCGGTACAGCAAGTGCATCGGCGAGACAGCAGATGCGTCGACCATTGGTTCTCTCGGGCTCCCTGGGAATGACGTCCGAAAACAGAGGCCCGAACGCTATTGTTCGATCATCCGACAAGGGTGTTCCATCCTTTCCCGGAGACAAGCGTTTGTTTCCGGGCCGTGAACAACGTCACGGATCCTCATCTCCGACTCAGGCAACAGGTGCATCCATGAAAGCCATGATTCTGCCAAAGCTGGTCTCGCTGACCGAAACCAGCGAACCTCTGAAACTGATCGAACGACCCACCCCGCAGCCAAAGCCGGATGAAGTTCTGATTCGCGTCTCCGTCTGTGGCGTCTGTCACACAGAACTGGACGAGATCGAAGGCCGCACACCACCATCGCGGTTTCCCATGATTCCCGGTCACGAAGTTGTGGGCGTCGTTGAACAGACCGGAGATGATGTCAGGCACCTTCGCACGGGCGATCGCGTCGGAGTCGGATGGATTCATTCATCTGACGGAAGCGATGATGAAAATCTCAGCGATCAGTTCCGAGCGACAGGGCGAGATGTCGACGGCGGCTATGCCGAGTTTCTGACAGTGCCCGCAGCCTACGCCTATCCGATTCCGGATTGCTTTTCCGATGCAGAAGCCGCGCCACTGCTCTGCGCGGGAGCGATCGGTTATCGAGCACTTCGTTTGACGGGCCTGCAGAATGGGCAGCGACTTGGTCTGACAGGGTTTGGTGGTTCCGCACATCTGGTGCTGCAGTTGGTGCGTCACCGCTTTCCCGATACGCCTGTCTGTGTTTTTGCCAGGGATGCTGAAGAACGCGAATTCGCTCGAACACTGGGTGCCGTCTGGGCAGGTCATACAGGTGAACGCAGTCCGGAATTACTGCACTGCATCATTGACACAACACCGGTCTGGACTCCGGTCGTCGAAGCTCTGACCAATCTTCGCCCCGGTGGACGACTTGTCATCAACGCAATTCGCAAGGAAGACGTCGACAAACAGAAACTACTGAAGCTGAGCTACCACGATCATCTGTGGATGGAGAAGGAAATCAAAACCGTCGCCAACATCTCGGGACGCGACATCCGCGAGTTCCTGCCATTCGCCGCCGAAATTCCTCTGCGACCCACGGTGACACTTTATCCGCTGGAAGACGCCAATCGCGCGCTGAGGGAACTGAAACAGGGACGCATCAAAGGTGCTAAAGTTTTGGTCATGCCTTCATCATCGAACTGACACGCAGGAATCAGGAAACGGTTGCTCATCACACGCAACGCGGCAGTCTCAGCCGTTTTGAGAAGCGTTCGCCCTTCATCGAATTCCAGCGTCCGTGACGGACTGCAAGGGGCCGCAAAGTGCAGGGGCCGGTTCGCTCCCGATGGTTGCTCTGCCAGACCGCAGATCCCCCCT
>JAGQPY010000051.1 GCA_020426485.1 Planctomycetaceae bacterium | reverse complement strand
AGACGCTTTTCGGCGATCGTTTGTCGGCAAAATCCAAAGCGGCGACAAGTCGCCGCACTCCAAGGTGGCGCTGTCCAGTTGGCGTTCCAGTCTGTTCACCACCGAGGCAAGCTCGGTGGTGTCTGTCCTGGTGGCGATCAGCGAGAAGTGTCAGACAATGATTTGTTTACCCCGATGCCGCAGGCAAGCCCCGTGCTGGCTGCGGTCAACCTCGCCTGCGGCATCGCGTGAAACGATCAGAATCTCGCCATGGCGATGGGGTCTGCCCCCATGAGGTCAAAAATCACCCTGCGGCGTCGGGCACAACGAGCTGTGCGTTGCCGATGAAGGTGCTTCACGGCGATGAGCGCTGGGGGAAGGAGCGGTTGTTGCATTGTCAGCGGAACTTCAGACCGGGAGGAGGAAGAATGGTAGCTGACTGGCCTCTCACAGCAGCATGACGATACCATCCATTCCCATCAAACGGCTGTAGACCGCGATGACCTGCTGCGGAGAACCGCACTGAGGTTCCAGGGTGATGGAAACATGATCGCCGCGTTTTGTGGATCGCAGTGTGAAGGGAGGATCCACGTCCAGTCGAAGTTCGTCACGTACGGAAGCGACGACTCGCCCGGTAAAGTTGTTGTCGGCGAAGCCAATCACCTTAAACATATAACGACAGGGAAACGAATGACGCGATTCCAGCAATTCCACGGATGGAAGGGACATGTCTTCGAATCCTTATCAAAACCTCAGCCGGTCGCAGGCCCGATACTCAAAAACGCACGGCAACCCGCGATGATTTAATACTCATCCTGCAACTGATGGTTGCCGCAAAAAGCCGGAAATTTGCTCAGAGTTCGATTTGACCGGTGTCTGTGGCGAGAGTTCCGGAATGCATTTCAAATGCGTCAAACTATATTCATCGTGGCTTGATTTCCCAAGATGGATTCTTTCCATTCCGTTCTGTTGCTGACACATCATCAGCGCGGTTCTTCAGAAATGAGGGCCGGCTTCTGCCGAATTGCCCTGCAAATCCGTGTCAGTTCTGCCCCCATCATCCTTCAGAAAATACACAATGACTTCGCCCATCACCGCCGGTGACACTTCGATCCTGATTTTTGGTGCTTCGGGAGATCTGACCGCCAGAAAGCTGATTCCTGCGCTCTTTCAGCTGTTTCGTCAGGGATACCTGAACGCGCGTTGCCCCGTGATCGGGATTGCTCGACGGGAAAAATCGGATGACGAGTTTCGCGGAGAAATGAAAGCCGCCGTTCTGCGGAACCCCACCGAAGCGGACGAAGCAGCGTGGAATCAGTTTGCTCGACAGCTGTTCTATCGAGTGGTCGACATCAGCAGCGAAGAGGACTATCAGAAGCTGAATTCATCACTTCAGGACATTGAAAAGCAGCTGAATACCGCGGAAAACGCTCCACGAGTCGTCTACCTGGCGACGGCTCCCGCGTTGTTTGACGATGCCGTTCGCGGGTTGAATTCCGGCGGGCTGATTCCGTCCGATCGCAAATACTGCGATCGCCTGCGAGTCGTTGTGGAGAAACCTTTCGGAAATAACTTCCAGTCCGCTCAGATTCTGAACGAGCAGCTGACCAAGTGGCTGCATGAAGACCAGATCTATCGCATCGATCATTATCTGGGCAAGGAAACGGTTCAGAACATCCTGCTGTTCCGGTTCGGCAACGCCTTTTTTGAGCCTCTGCTGAATCGCAACCACGTGGACAATGTTCAGATTACCGTCGCGGAATCTTTGGGGATGGAAGGATCGCGCGGCGGCTATTACGACACCTCCGGTGCTCTGCGCGACGTTCTGCAGAACCACATGCTGCAGTTGTTGTGTCTGGTCGGCATGGAACCTCCGGCATTGTTTCAGGGCCGTGAGATCCGCGATGAAAAAATGAAAGTCCTGCAGGCTCTGCGACCGGGTTCCAATGGTCCCGTGCATTCATGGGCTGTTCGCGGGCAGTATTCCGAAGGACTGGTCGACAAGCAGCCGGCCAGGGCATATCGAGAAGAAGATCGTGTGCCTGCAAAATCGAATCGAGAAACCTATGTGGCCATGCATGTGGGCATCGACAACTGGCGCTGGGCGGGCGTTCCCTTCTTTCTGAGAACCGGAAAACGTTTGCCGCAGCGCGTGACGGAAATTGTAATTCAGATGAAACATCCTCCTCTGAACCTGTTCAGCACGGTGGAGTGCGATGGCGATCTCTGCAGCATCGTGGAAGCTCGTCCGAACCAACTGGTTCTTCGGATTCAGCCCAAGGAATCCATCTTTCTGCGATTCAGCACCAAGCGACCGGGCATGCAGTATCAGGTTCAGCCGGTGGCCATGGATTTTGATTACGAAGACCATTTTGACACGGAACTGCCGGAAGCTTACGAACGACTGCTGCTGGATGTGATTCGAGGTGATTCGACTTTGTTCACTCGCAGCGACGAACTGCTGGCGGCCTGGAAGTTTGTCGATCCGGTGCTTCACGAATGGGAGTCAAACGGGACAAATCTGGAATTCTATCCTGCCGGAACGTGGGGACCTTCGGGAGCCGATCGCCTGCTGTCAGACAGCGGTCATCGCTGGCGAGTTCCACGCGTTTGACTGACGGAAGGCTGATGCCGTCTGCCGTAACCACATCTCTCCGGCAGAACCACAATTGGATTCCCACGTTTGCTGCCGGCATGATTCCGAACGAACGGCGGCGTAAGTGAAAATCCAGCCGGCCGAGCTTTCGAAGCCCCACCGCAGCCCGGTGCCGATGGACTCAGATCGTGGCAGAACGGGAATACGTGTGCTTCGACGAATTCCTCAGAGCCTATCGTCAAGATGTCCCGCGCGGTTCAGCGTCTGATGTTTTTGACAAGGCGGATTTGATGGTTCACGGATCTGTCGGCAACAGCAGAATTCTTGCGTTTCTGAGTCGCAGCACGGGATCGGGGCGACGGAGGTTGGATGCCACACCCAGCCATCCGGCGGTGAGATCCGTGATTGCCGTTTGCGTCACCACATTCCCGTTGATTCTCAACACGACCTGAACGCCGTCCACAACGATTTCCACGCTGTTGGCGTGGTCCGGCGAAAGGGAAGCTGCGGCCACAGCACCATCGTTCAGTGCACCTGGTGAGCGGAAATCGTGAATACGTCCCAGCCCGGAATCATCCAGCACGACATTCCATGCACGAAACGTCGCCGTATCCGTTCCACCGCCACCAAAGATAAACTGGCAACTGTTGGTGGAAGGCAGCAGTTCAAAACGAACGACAAAGCGGTCCGGCTGCCGCGAACGATCCAGAAATGCGATGGCTGCCTGTTGTTGTTCCGACGTCATTTCGACAAACCCATTCCGAATGATCCATCGACTTCGACCACTGTCTGTCAGCGGCGTACTTCCCGTGGCCGCCAGCTGCACAAACGCGCCTCCGTCTGACTGCAGGAACAAGGTTTGAAACTGCCAGCGGTTCAACAGTCGCAGCAGCTCGGTTCGCTGAATACGATCCGGATTGCCGGCGTCTCCCCGAGCCAGGTCTTCAGAAAGCCCGGTGGCCAGATTGACATCATTCATCAGCATGACGGCAACGCCCTGTGATCCGGTGACTCTCACAAGGGGCTTCAACGTTGTCAGCAGAGTGTGTGCTGTCTCCAACTGACCGACATTGACCGCCTGAACAGACAGTCGCAGCAGGTGTTCGACGACGCGGTCAATCTGCAGAGTGCTCAGGCCGGTGCGACGGAAGTTCTTCAGGATCTCGACCGCTTCAGACAACTCGTCGCCGTTGTACCGCTGTGCTCGCAGCCGAGCAACTTCCAGTTGAACGTCTGTCGAACGCGACTTCTCGGCCAGTTCCGTTTCAATCAGCTTCAGCAGCGCGGCGTCATCGATTCCTGCCGAGTTTAAGTAGCACTGTTCCAGCAGTCGCAGCGCCAGAGCCGCTTTCTGCGCGGTGGTGCGAGCCTGTGCGAGAGTTTTTTCGTGGACTGACTTCAGCGTGGCGACGGCCGCGGTCAGCTTTTCATCAGACATTGATGGTTCCGGAGACGTGTCGGCAGCGATGACGTCGATCTCCAGCAGGACATTGCCCTCCAGAGTTCGCGATCGGCGACCGCTTCCGCCTTCCAATCGAGCCGTCAGGGGAATCTGAAACGTGCCTTTGGCATCGGCGGGAATGTCCCACACAATCTCGCTGCTCGCAGCGCTGACTTTCATTCCCTGCGGCGCGGAGGCATCCAGTATGATGACACGCTGCATCGGCATACCCGCGCCCTTCATCTGCGCGACTTCCGGAAGTTCCACTGCCAGAGTTGTTCCGGCTTTCGCGGACTGTTTGGGCAGTGTCGGAAGGACGTGTTCCACCAATGACGGTATGACGGCCAGCGTGAGTGTTCCGGAGGCCGTCGAGTCCGGCGATTTTTCGTCGGTGACGATGACCGTGACATTCAATCGGCCGAAGGCGGCAGTTCCGGGAGTCCATGTGACCTCGCCGGTTCGAGCATCGATTTTCATTCCCGGCGGCGTTCGACCATCCAGACGATATCGCAGCTGTCGTCCTTTGGCCGTGGCCGCATCGACGGCCATGGACACCTGAAACGGCTCACTGGGTTCCAGTGTCAGCGTTCGATATTCCGGAAGCGTGAGTGGAGGAAACGCGGGTTCGACGTTCAACACCAGATTCTGTTCACCGACGGCCTGCTGCTTACCGTCGATCTCCCGCATCGCCAGCACAGGAAATGAAACCAGACCGGTCGCGTGGTCCGCGGGAACGGACCACTGCAGTTTTCCGGTGTCGGAGTCAACTTTCAGCCCCGATGGTGCGGACGGTCCGGCCGAGAAGGTGACACCGTCTGTTGGTTGCTCCGGAGAAAGCCTGACGCGATGCTTCCAAACCTGTCCCGGGACCGCTGTGGCGGGAACCGTCGGTTCGAACGTCAGAGTCGTTGCCATCAGGGTGCGAACATCTGTATTGAGACCGGTCGCGACGACGGGTTCTGCGGTGACGCCGTGCGATAGGTTTCCTGTTCCGCTCTGTTGTTCGGCCGAAGAATCGTTGTGCCCATTACCATTGAAGGCTACCAGAACAAAAATCAGCAGCATGATGACCGGTGTACCGATCGCGAACCACAGAAACGAATTTGACTGTCGCGACCGAACATGACTTCGTCGAGCAGTTGCTGTGGGGGTCGTGGGCGTGATGTCCAAAGCCGGAATGGTTTCCGGATTCGATCCGCCATCCAGACCGGCCAGCATCAGGTTGACAGAACTCCCTTCCTGAACTTCCGCCAGAAACTGACGATAGGTTCCGTCGGTTTCATCAATCTCATCGACCGGATGATCACCGATTTCCACGGACAGATTCACATCCGCTCGACGCGCTGCTTCTCGCAGCGCGGCTTTGGTCAATGATTCGCAGAACGGCTGAAGAGCCGCACTGACGTCGGCAGGAGTCTGAAACCGAGCGTCCGGGTCACGCATGGTCATTTGAGAAACGACGTTCGCGACGTCTTCCGGAAGATCATCACAAACCGTGGTGACCGACGGAGCATCGCGCTGCATTCGCTGGCTGAGAACCTGCAGCGGATTCGATCCTCGAAACGGAATCTGTCCGGTCAGCAGCCGAAACAACGTGCAGCCCAGACTGTAGATATCACTGCGAATATCAACCTGAGTTGTATCCCAACCCTGTTCCGGTGACATGTAGTCCGGCGTGCCCATCACCTGACCGGTGCGAGTCATCGTGTGTTCGTCAGCATCATCCGACATCAAACGCACCAGGCCCATGTCCATCAGCTTGACAGTTCCGTGGCCGGAATCATCCCAGTGAACAATCATGTTGGACGGCTTGATATCCCGATGCACCATCTGTCGTTCATGAGCGTGCTGGAGTCCGTCCGCAACCTGCCGAATGATTTCACAGGCCAGCCCCACCGGGATTCTTCCCAGCCGATTGGAAATGCGATCGACCTGATCACCGTTGACGAACTCCATGACCATGAAGTCGGTCTTGCCGACGCGCCCCGCATCCAGCGTCCGCACGATGTTGGGACAGTCCAGCAGCGATGACGCTCGAATTTCGCGACGGAAACGCGAAACCAGCGTTTGGTTTCCGGCCAGTTTGCGGGCCATCACCTTCACGGCGACGATATTCCCGGAACGACTGTCGGTCGCCTGAAAGACGTGCCCCATTCCCCCGCGACCGACAGGATTCAGCAGCCGGTAATGTTCCAGGACAAATCCGGTCTGGCCTTTCAGCAACTGGCGAGCCTGCCACGACGTTAAATGCTTCTGTCGCGTCAGAACGGCCGCCAGACCTTCCGCATCCAGCGGATTTCCAACCAACTGCTTCTTCAGCAGAGCGATCTGGGCATCGGTGAGCAGTCGGCTGCTGGCCAGGCTGTCGACGAATTCATCAATGGTTGGCTCACCCATGGTGATCCGGACTTCGGGGACTCGAGTAGTCGGTGTCATCTCAACGATGACGAAGATGTGGATTTAATCCCACGTCGGCAGTCTAACAAATGCCGCAGCCGGCAAGAATCGACACGCAGACATTTGCCCCGGTGCTGAATACTCCGCCGTAAACATGCGGGAAGGAATCGCCGGGCTTCGGCCAGCAAAAAACCGAAGTGATCTTTCAGCGGGATTCCAGCAGTTCGCTGTCGGTGAATGTGCGTCCGTCACCCATATCCAGCGTGGCAGTGACCAGAAACTGCTGGTTTTGAGCGGGCGATTCGATCTGAACGGGAATATGAAACCCGGTTGACAGCAGAGTTTTGGTCCACAGCTGGCGACTTTCCGCAAGCGTGACTTCCCGGGAACCAATCACCTTCGGTTCGCCGCCGGAATCCACAAGCGTAATGGTGACACGAAGTTCACCTGCAATTTTCAGGATTTCCCCGTCGCCGTCCACAGGTTGTACGACGACATTAAACGTTTTTCCGCCTGATTCTTCGGTGTCCGGGACAACGCCGGTCAGCAGTCGGTGGATCTGGATCTCGTGCAGTCGTCCCCATGCGATCTGCTGTTCCACCGCTTCGTGATGGTGGGACGCCTGAAGAATGGCCGATTTGTCGGATGGTCCGGATCGCGGGGCAGCCGTCGCCTTTCTCAACACGACAAGTTCTGCGTCCTGTTCCTGCAGAAGTCGTTCTGCATCACTGACCTTGGTTTCCAGTTCCCGAATCGTCGCTTCCTTGCCTCGCAGATCCTGTTCCAGAGCGGCATATCGTCCATCGAACGCACAGCCGCAGATGAAACTGAGCGGAAGCAGGACGCGTGTCGTCACCTGAATGTACGGTCGCTTGTTCATGATTCGTGAGAGGCCCGCAACGATCGCAGCGTGGTGGTCGCTGTTATCTGCCATTCAATCGATTCAGAATGTCCTGGACTTCCGCTGCGGTTTCGTGATCGGTTTTCAGATCCACCAACGGAAAGGAATACTTCAGGTCGCCTCGATTCATTCGTGAATCGGCGGTATGAAAGAATTCTGACTCATCGCTGGTGCTTTGTCCCGTCGCCACGGACCGACGATACGAACGATCGTTGTCGACCGCCGTCGTCTCGGCTGCGCGTGCGTCTTCTGACGATTGAAATTCACCGGACACGGCACTGGTCAGAATATGTCGACTCAAAAGGCGATCACTGTCGAGCGTTGAAGGCTGGTCTGTGCGGGCGACATCTGCGTGCCGAATTTTGCTTCTGTCGACGGACAACTGCAGCCCCAGAAAAGGAGACGGACTGTTGCTGTCCATCTGAAAGATACTGCGTACATTCCGGCATCCAACTCCGGAAAACAGCACCAATACCAGCGCGGCGGATCGGACTGCCGTTGAGTTCCCAAAACTCCGACACCTCTTCGGACGAACAATGGGCGTCGCAGTCAGCAGAATCAAATTCCGCTGATCGAATATACGAGTGACTTCGGGTTGTTGTCGTTTATCGAACACGACGGGAACTCCGGATTCGGACGAATTCCAAACGCTCTCACCAGAGTCACCTGTGTCAACAAACCGGGGTTCAGTTAATGGTCCCCGATCGCGTCCGTCAAGCATGCGTGAGCACTGGATTTGAGTTCGTGCCAACGTGGCAAACCGGTGAAACGGCACCCATCGGCACCGCAAAAACGTAGCATTTTTCAGGTAGTCGTCCTAGACCAGCGGCCCCCTTCGCCGTAGTCATGCGAAACCCGCTGCGGTCGATGTCCTGCATCACGGTGCTGAGCGGCAGAATCTGCCGGACCGTCCGCCGCCACCGTACACCAACGCGCGACTTGGCGCTGTTGGCGGTGGATTTGCTGACCAGCCACGTTGGCTATTCTGATGCTGCCGGCAGGCCGCTGGCCTTCAGGACGGTCGTCTGAACGTCCAGGTCGTGGCGATAACTGAAGTCCGATTCTTTTTCACCACGAATGATCATCGCCATGTCAGCGGCGTCTCCAACGTAGCGAGCATATCGAGGGAACGTGACTTCCTGATAGCCTCGCTTGTAGTCATCACGAGCCGTGGACAGCGCGACTTTTGCGGACGGGTTGTCCAGCGGCTGAATGTGAAACGTGCCTTCTGTACCGCACACGACGAAGTGACGTCGAGCGAACCCTTCGACTTCTACAGCGGACGATCGAACGGTAGCCGTCGCTTTGGGGTACTCCAGAACGGCCAGCATGTTGTCAACCAGTTGATCATCGGACTGGATGACTCGGCGAGGATACGCGGTGACCTGTTCCGGCGCGCCGAGAACTCCCAGAACCAGATCGATAATGTGGCAGCCCAGCTCAAACATCGTGCCACCGGGATACTCCCCCAGTTTCTGACGCGACTTCGGATCAATCACTTTGCTCATCACCGTGTGGACTTCGAAGATCTCCCCCAGCCAGCCGCGCTGCAGGAATTCGCGCAGCAGTTGCACGGCCGGGTTGTAGCGATACATATATCCCATCTGGACCATCGTCTTTTGGTCCGATGCCAGCTTCAGAATGCGAGCATACTGGGACAGCGATTCTCCGGCCGGCTTATCCAGATGAATGTGCTTACCCGCTTTCACACAGACTTCAGCATTGTCCAGCAGATCACGAACCTCAGTTTCCACCAGCACCGCCTGCAGACCGGGAACATTCAGCAGCTGTTCACGCGTCATGATGGGCAGGTCGCGGTACGCATCCTGTTGCTGAGCCTGCGTCAGCAGTTCTGTGTTCGGTTCCACAAGTCCCACGACTTCGTAATCCGGTGAACTGCGGTAGACGGAAAGTTTGCTCGCGTGAGCATGGCCCACACCGATCTGTCCGATCCGGATGGGCGATTTTCGACCGCGTTCGTCACCGCGCGTGGTGTTGGAAAGCATGGTGGCTGCCAGCGTTGTAGATGCAAGTTGCTGCAACATGCAGCGGCGAGTTGTCTGTTTCATGAAACTGTTCCAGCAGAGAAGACCTGTCAGCCGAAGCGGGATTTCGGGCGTACATCCGCAGTCTTGCAGATCAGGTTGTTGTGTGCGAATCATCGGCTGGAGAAGCTCTTCCCGCGAACGGCATTCACATGTTACCACCACTGCATGGAGTACTCGTGAAAGCGGTTGCGAGCACTCGCGGCCGAATCGGAATCGCCGATCTGCTGAAGCTCACTGCGGATCGCGCTGAGCTGATTTCGAGACTGTTCCGGTCCGAACTGTCGAGCGGTCCAGTGTCGCGAAGTGGCAGGAATCGTTCGGCTGAGTTCCAGAAGTCGATTCCACAACAGTGATCGGACGCCTTCGCGAATGACGACGTTATCAGACTTCAACAAGGGGATCAACACAGGGAGTGCGTCATCCGAAATCGGGTGTTCGCTGATCTGAACACTCGGCGCGGGTGAGCCGCTGAGAATTCTGGAGACGTTGTAGCGATGCACCAGTCGATCCACGGGAAGTGTGATGAACAGATAGATGGCCAACCCAAGGACCCACAGTTGCCGACGGACCAGCCACATGAAGTTGTACTGACGACTGATTTTCCGCAGGACCAGCAGAAATCCACCCACAACGGCAGAGATGCCCAGAAAGCCGACGACTCTCATACGTGTCATGCCGTTGAAATCCACGTAGATCAGAAGTCGATTGTAAACCGACGCCGCCAGCAGCAGATTCAGCCCGGACCAGATCCATGCCAGCCGCCGCAGCTGAGGCAACCGAACATCACCCAGCATGGTGCCGCGAAAAATGATTGACAGCAGCAAGGTGGCCAGAGCCAGCGCAATGGTCAGCCATGCGGCTCCCTGATGAGCGTAACCGGAGTAATAAAACCCGGATGGGAATGTTCGAAACCACAGTGTCTGAAATTCAAAGATCAGATATGCACTGAACAGCAGAATCAAAGTCGACAGTGTATTGCGAAACGGTGACAGCAATGGGTGTCGAAAGTCTTTCGGCAGCTCCGGCAGCAGACTCATGCCGGCATCGACCAGCCTTCGCCCCAGAGGTCTCAACAACCCGCCGCTCAGCCACAGCGATGCACACCAGAATATGATTTCGCCGGGGGAAAACTTCCGGAACCATCGGCCGATCCATGTCAGAAAATCACCCAGCCGACCGGAAACGGCATGAATCAGGTCCGGATTGGCCAGCAGAAACAGCGTTCCGAAGACAAGTACGCTGAACATCGGAAGCATCACGTTCAGGGTGACGGAAGGGCGAGGATAATCCACCGGACCAAGAATTCGTCGGCGCCACGTCAGCTGGATACCGTGGAAGAATTCGTAACCTCCCGGCACCAGGCCAGCTGCGAAGGTGAATGATTCCAGCAAGAACGGAGCGTGGCCCTGCAGCATCATCACCGTTGCATTCAGCAGCCAGAACGCCATCAGTACCTGCGGCCAACTCCCGAGCCATGCCATCGACAGCGAAATGATTCCCAGCAGACTGATCAGGAGGATCACGGAAAAAGAAACCTTCACGAAGCCGTCTGATCCGGCGCGGTCAGTCCGCCACCGTAGAAGTGTCCAGACCAGCAGCAGACACGCAGCGGGAAAAAACACCGCCGGACCGGTGTATCCTTCTGCTCGATAGAGGCATGCATCCGCCATAACCACCAGCAGGCAGAGCGTGATCCACACGTGCCCGGCATTTCCGTTTCGCGCAGGGGAAGAAGTTGTTTCGTGGTCCATGAGGATGCTCATCCGTCAGACAGTGACATGAGTTGACAACAACGCGATGGATGACGTTTCCGGTCGCGTCGAAAACTTTCAGTTTTGCTTCAGCAAAGTACGGGCATATCGCGGGAATCCCGCTGATTGCGAATCTTCAGCGCTGGCAAACGAAACCTGACCAGGCGCGCAGCAGAAGTAGAATCTTTGCGGCTGGCGCGAATATGGATTCGCATCCGGAGGTACCGCCACAGGAATGCAGGACGCGCCTGAGCAATCGACCGGAGAAATACGGACGCCAGAAAGAAAAGATGTCCGTTGAAAACGGCGAAGCAGTTGCGACGTCTGATGGAGTCGCTGAAGATCCGAGGCGTTGTCGCAGAAGCTGAGGTCGTTGATGAAAACTGATCAGGTCGTCGTGTCAAATTCACAACAATGAATGTCGGAGATGAATCGCGATCTCCGCGAATAAGATGTGAATGAATACGTCGAATCTTCTCCGGTGCATTGGAACAATTTGTGATGCCGACCAAAGAAAGTGTGGCCTGTCATTGAGATCCACATGCCATCAGAATTTGCCTGGCAGGTTTCCGGGAACTTCGGAATTGGTCTGACTGCAAACCGTTGATGACTGCAATGGCGACTGACTGGATTCCGGAAACATCATCGACAGACCGGACTTCCCTTTGAGATCACTACGCCGGATTGACTTCCCTTTCCAATCTGTCAAATTGCGATCTGAAACAGGGGTCTGACCCTCTCCGGGCAGCCGTTCGCTGGCCTCCAAAGGGTCAGACCTCTGTTTCAGATCCGGATTCTGGTTCGCTTGTCTTTTGACCGCGGAAAATCCTGCCGTGATGTACTACCGAGAGTTCCGTGTGCGATGGCTTCTTCAGGCTGCGGTCTTACTTTCCGCGGTCACGACATTCGGGCTGATATTGGAAGCGGCCGATGAATCGACATCCGGACATCCGGTCTGGTCGGCGTCTGCAATTGTCGGATCTCCGGAACCACCACCGGCATTCCGACAGGTGCGTCGCTACCCGCAGCTGAAGTTCGACCAACCGCTGTACATCGAATCCGGACCTGATCACGCACGGATTTGGGTGATCGACCGAGCCGCTCGGATTTGGTCGTTTCCGGATCGTGACGACGTTGCATCGGCCGATCTGTTCGTCGATCTCAAGTCCGGTTTCAGTGAACTGACAAAGCACGACGGTGCGTCCGGAGTCGCGACAGCCTACGGACTTGCCCTGCATCCCGACTTCCCCGAAGTCCCCTTCTGCTGGATCACGTACACTCTGCAATCACGCGAACGTGGTCAGCACCTGGAAGACGGCACTCGGCTGTCCCGCTTTCGGATCGACTTCAACGACGACGGCATCCCGGTCTGCGACGTAACTTCCGAACAGGTTCTGTTGTCCTGGCTGGAGGGCGGACACAACGGTGCGTGTGTTCGGTTTGGCCCGGATGGATATCTGTACGTTTCGGCCGGAGACGGCGAAGCTCCCAATCCACCAGATCCTCGTCGAGCCGGGCAGGATGTCACCAACGTGTTGTCGACCATCATGCGGCTGGAGGTCAGCACGTCCGAAGATGGCCCGCTGTATACGATTCCCCACGACAACCCCTTCGCCGCAACCGCAAACGTCAGCGCCTCGGCAGAGGTTTCTGAACCAGCGACGGAGGACCTGACGTTCTCGGCTGCGGAAGCTCGACCGGAAATCTGGGCCTACGGATTTCGAAATCCATGGAAGATGAATTTCGGTCCCGACGGACAGCTTTGGGTGGGCGATGTCGGCTGGGAGATGTACGAAATGGTTTACAACGTCAAGCCCGGTGGAAACTACGGCTGGTCCATCATGGAAGGACCTCAACCGGTGCTGCCGAGTGCCAAACGCGGCCCGACGCCAATTTTGTCTGCTGCTTACGCGTATTCACATGCCGAAGGAGCGTCGGTGACGGGTGGCTTCATTTATCAGGGGAAGTCGTTTCCCGAACTTTCAGGCCGCTACGTGTTTGGCGACTTCGAAACACGCCGCATCTGGTCCGCGGTTGTGACTCCCTCTTCCGGTTCGGACGCTGATACGCTGACAAACGTGACGGATCTGGTAGACCCCAGCGTTCGAATTGTTGCGTTTGGTGAGGACACTTCCGGAGAATTGCTGCTGCTGCATTTCGACGAAGGCACCATCTATGGACTGCAAAGGAACGAATCTGCGGAACAGTCTTCCGAATTTCCAAGGCGACTGAGCCAGACCGGCATTTTTCGAAATACGGATCTTCTGGAACCCAGTGAAGGGGTCCTGCCCTTTCGAATCAACCATCCGATGTGGTCCGATGGCGCAGTAGGGACTTATGTGATCGGAATTCCATCGCCGGATCCCATTCATGTCCTGAAGGGGCCTCGGCGTCGACCGGAAAGCATTTTGCGCGAATCGATGGAGTTTCCGGCCAATTCGGTGCTGGCCAAAACCATCGAACTCAAGGATGACCTGGGGCATTCGGTTCGTCTGGAAACCCAGATCCTGCACTTCAACGGAAACGTCTGGAATCCCTACAGCTATGTCTGGAACCGTGATCAGTCGGATGCCGAACTTGCTCCGACGGCGGGCCAGACACTCAATCTTTCTGACTATGGAACGTTTGGCAGTCGAACATCATGGACCATTCATTCGCGATCGGAATGTCTTCGCTGCCACAATTCCTGGATAGGAGGTCCACTGGCGTTCACGCTGCCTCAGCTCAATCGAGATGCATCAGACGGTCGTTCATCAGCGGCTTTGGGATCGTCTTCGGCTTCGAACCAGTTGTCGCAGTTTGTTTCGATGCGGTTACTGGACGGAACCGTTCCCGCCGATCCAACTCGGGCTGATGATGCTCGCCTCAGGCCGCTGGTCGCTGCGAACGATTCCACAGCTTCGGTATCAGACCGAGCCCGCAGTTATCTGGCCGTCAATTGTTCGCACTGTCATCAGAATGGTGCTGGTGGAACGGCGACCATCGATCTGCGGCGCGAAATCCCGGTCGACGAGATGAAGGTCGTAAGCGCT
This sequence comes from Planctomycetaceae bacterium, assembly GCA_020426485.1. GTDB lineage: Bacteria > Planctomycetota > Planctomycetia > Planctomycetales > Planctomycetaceae > JAGQPY01. The sequence continues at coordinate 6,339 of JAGQPY010000051.1, read as the reverse complement.
GCACCGGCTCAGGGCAGTTTTCAAATCGCCAACGCTTCCATCATTTCATCCGGAATGCCCGCACGTTCTGTCCTGCTGTATCGGATGGCGTGTATGGGGCGAGGTCGAATGCCGCACATTGGTTCCGAGCAGGTGGACGTGAACGGTGTGGAACTGCTTCGAGAATGGATTGCGTCGATGCCTGCTGTTGCGGGTTCTGAAGAAGTCGTTCATCGGTCCGGCGAAAATGCGTTGATGACCACCGAAGCGGCGATGGAAATTGTTCATCAACTGGACTGCGGTGAAATTGCGGCACGTGAACGGGAAGCCATTCTGGAACTGGCAAAACAGAGTTCACCGGAAGTTCACAACCTGTTCCTGCGTTTTCAGTCAGCCGAATACCAGGCTCAGATTCAACAACCACTGGATGTCACCGCCATTCTGAACACCACCGGGCGAGCGTCTGATGGAGCCGCTCTGTTTGCCGACCGAAGACTGCAGTGTACGACCTGCCATCGGATTGCGAATCAGGGTGGTCAGGTAGGTCCGGCACTGGATTCCGTTGGCCGTCGGCTGACGAAAACTCAGATTCTGGATTCGATCATCAACCCGTCGTCGCAGATCAATCCCGAGTTTGCCACCTGGACCATTGTCAGCACCGATGGTCGAGTTCTTTCGGGACTTCTGGTCGAACGTACCGACGATCATATTTCTCTGCGAACTGTCCGCAATGAAACAACAGTCGTTCCGAGGTCAGACGTCGAAGAGTTCATTCGGCAAACCACGTCTCTGATGCCCGATCGTTTGCTGGCCGGGCTGACGACTCAACAAATTGCCGATCTGCTGGCCTATCTTGCAGTTCAGCAGGCCGCTGCGGAAGCCACGACCAACCAGTGACGGCACAGAAATTCCGTGGGGCCGGCAAGAAGCGAATTTTCCCGGCTCAGTGGAGCAAACGTTCTAACCAACACGCTCGCGACTTTACGTGAATTGTTTTTCGCTGGTGGAGCACCTATGGTTCCGCCAGGGAACAGGGAGACGATAGGATTGGCCTGCCAACGAGCCGAAGTTCTGCGACATTGGCGCAATTGAAGCTGGCCGACCGCAGTCTTCCGTTCGAGTGACGACGGAATTCGCGTTTGCCGGAATGTTAGGTGCAGGCGTGTTGGTGAGCCACCAACGTTGGCGTTTCGGCGGGAGCCGTTTTCACGTTGATCCGCAGGTTTCGAAACAAATACGTCCATTGTTCAGCGGAAGTAAGGGACAAAGCAGATTGTCATGACGGACTTTGACGAACGACTCAAACGAGCCATCGATCGCGGCCAGAAAGCCCGCGCGGCGGAAGGGCAGGCCGAAGGACAGAAGCAGGCCTCCGAAGAAGAACTCCGTCGAATTCATTCGCAGCTGCGGTTATCGCTGAGTGAACATATCGAAGGTTGCCTGCGCAAGCTGTGTGATCACTTTCCGGGGTTCGAATACTCCACCGTGATGAACGAAACCGGCTGGGGCGCGCGCATCACGCGCGATGACATCAATCTGGTGCGTGGTGCTCAGCGAAATCTCTACAGCCGCCTGGAAATGCTGGTGCGACCGTTCTCCGATGCTCACATTGTCGAAGTCACAACCAAGGGGACGATTCGTAATCGGGAATCGCTTAACCGCAACCACTTTCGGTTTCTGGTCGAAGCGGATCTGGCAGCTCTGAAGGACGTCGTCGACGGCATCGCCATCGAATTTGCCGAACAGTACTCCGCCGACCACTGATCCCGCCAAGGTTCGCCAAAGCAACAGTCGAAGACAGCCGCGCAGTCACGAGCATCGCGAAAATCGTTTCACTTAAGTAATCCGCCTGCGTACCAACGGGTAGATGCCGATTCACGAATTCAACCAGGTCAGTGCGTCCGACGGATATCATCCGATCAATCGCAACACCGAGTTTCCGATTCACGACAGCACGTCATCCGGACTTGCCGGCCGCGGAAGTCGACCGAACAACAGGGCCAACGACAGGATGGTGGCGACGGTCCAGCCCGAAATCGCCGTGATGCTCTCCACACTGACGCCATGACCATTCGCAGTATCGGACGTCACCGCGTCGGTCTGCATCGGAGCCTGCGCTGGCCGTTCGATGCGATAATCGGGTTCCACCATCTGCTGAATCAATCGTCGAATCAGAAACAGAGCTCTGGGGTTCTGCCGAATGATCAGCCGATTGGAGGCCACGCCGATCGTGCCGCCTTCACCATCGATATCCATCCACCGCGCCACCGGGTGCGTTTGCAGAGTGATCAGGGTTCCCAATCGCTGCAGCTGGTCGGCCGAAAGACCTTTGGTCTGCCACAGTTCTTTTGCAGGTAAAGTCAGCGACACCTGAGATCCTTCCGGCATTCCTTCCGTCGGCACACTCAGGCGAATATCGGCGTCAACCGCGGAAAAATCAAAAACGCGAGTCTCCAGCATGTCATCGGACATCGCGTGACTCCTCGTCGTGACCAGCACATGGCCGGGGCGTTCGATATACGTCAGTTCCGGATCTGTCGTCTGACTGAAGATCAAATCAAGTGCCGCCCGAAACGTGTGAGTCCCGCCGGGAAGGTAGAAGTCTCGTATTCGAATGTCTCCGGCATCATCCACGCCTTCCAGTTCCAGTTCCGGGTGATGAAAAACGAATCCAATCGAAAGACCGGTTTCCCGATGCAGTTCGGTTTCGATGTAATCAAGGATTTCGGGAAGTGGCGTCGTCTGCGGATAGTCAAGCTCCGGGCACGTCTTCTCCAAAGCACCCTCGATATCCTGAATCGTCATCGGTCGAGACGATTGTTGTTCCACCGCACCAGCATTGCCGTTGAGCAACGCCGACGTTCCGGAAAGCCCACCTACGATCAGTAAAACGCCCGCCAGAACACACACCGACTGCAGATTCCGCATCAACGCATTCTCCACGGACACTCACGAAACGCCCCCGATGCATTCTTCCTCCGCTCAATCCTTCCGAGGTTATAGCTTTTAGTCATGGCCCATGCCACGAGTCCAGCTGAGTTCTCCGCAGCCTTGAACAATGCAGAACTCATCGCATCGTCCACGACACGTGTTTGCCCGTCGATCGAACAAATCACAACATCACAGTGATGTGAAGCCACTCCGTTGCGGCCGGTCTCAAGTTGCCGCCGGTCTCCAGTTGCCGCCGGTCTCCCGACCGTGCCTCGTCCCCGTTGCCGCCGGTCTCCCGACCGTGCCACCCACCTCACTCCTCGGCCTCAGGATTTCAAAGTCACGCATTTCCTCAGAGCCGAAGTTCCGGCTCACAGACCAGTCAGCCAGCAGGCGGCCGTACACGTTTCGAAGCGATGGATGTTCACGTTTTCGTGTTCGGTGAGTTCGGTGAATTCGCAACGCAACGTCTCGACGGTCGTGACGTCGGAAACTTGCCTGTTGGCGGTGCAGTTGGTTTCGGTCTTTTCGTGCATGCCGTCAACCGTCTTGAACTTTCCAAGGTCCAGTGGGAGAATCTTCGTCGCCACGTGCAACCTTTCCACGGGAATCGAATCTTCGTGACTCGTGGATAATCGCCAGTGACATACTGCCGAGTCGCGGGGTAATGCCCACCCGGTCCGTCAGCGAACAACCCCTCTGGCTGATCGGTACAGGGCTTTCATGGATTCCTTATCCGAAAAAATAATTCGTGAGACTTTCGCCATCAGCGGACATCGATTGCTATGGGATACTACTTTCTGGGATTTGGACTGGTGGTTTGCTCATTTTCTCTTTGGGCCATTTTCAACAACCTGAAATTGTTACTCACCGGAACACGAACCCAGGGCGTGATCGTTGGGGCGGATGAACAGTTGCGTCGTGGTGACAGCCGGCACAAGAAGGTCTATTATCATCCGGTCATCGAATTCACCTCGGAGGAAGGGAATTTATTTCAATTCACATTCGCCAGTGGCTCAGCGCGGCGGCGTCCGGAGATCGGCAAATCGGTGACCGTAATCTACCAAAGCGGACAGCCCGACAAAGCAACACTGAATTCCTTCATGGGTCTGTGGGCCGGCCCGTTGGCTGCCAGTTTCCTCGGCGGTGCCTGCGTTTTTGGTGGTGTACAGATCGCGTTCTTCGGTGCTTAGCCGATGACTCCCGCGAATCCGGATCGCCGGCGTCGGGATAGGTGGCAACTTTTCTGAAGAACGGCGTCCACGGAACGTTGCGATGGCAGCCGTAGGTGACGGCTTCGACTTCTTTGACACCAAGTCGACGCAGGTTCGTGATTCTCGTGTGAACGCCCTGCCATTGCTTCCCGTAACAAGCCCGGATGCGACGGCGAACACACTGTCAGGTTTTCCGAACTCACGATTGGTCGTGGAATTCGCCGGAAGCGTCCCAGAGGCCCCTGACATTACTGGAGGTCCCTGTCGAGGACTTCGCTGGAAATGTTCTGTGGAGCCGTTGAAGGATATCGGGGAAAATCCACCACGCGAACAAAACAAAAACAGGCTCCCATCCCGGCATGGATTTCACGGGGTTCGTGGCCTTGTTCGTGAAGGCGGATTTTAACGTGGTCAGATTCTTATGACTGACGATAACCGAATTCCTGAAAGAAGCGTTCCCAGCGTTCGTGCAGGACTGTTCGTGCGGCCGGTTCCAGTTCGGCGTGCCTGTTTCGCTGGTAGGAAGACTGCTGTTGAGTATACGCCGTCAGCTTGTCTTCAATGTCCGTGAAGTCGCCAAGCTGCAACTGTTCGTAGGCCTGCCGCACAATATGGACGGGATTGGCGATCAGATCTTCGTAACGAATCTCAAACAGGTGGCCGGCCGGAATCAGATGCTTCTGGTCCAGATACGCATTGTAGAGTCGAGCGTACGTGTCGACGACCATCGGCGGGATGTCGTCCGGAGGCATTTTCTGTAAGCCCCAGACGGGCTGAACCTTGCTGGCCATGTGGCACATCGATCGATAGACATCGTACGGATGCCGATGAATGTGGATGAACTTTGCGTCGGGATAGAGTTCGCGAATCAGCTGCACCCGCGCGGTGTGATTGGGTGACTTCAGCACCAGCTGTCGACCGGTTCGGAGACTCACCTTGCGAACAAACAGATCCAGTGACTGCTTCCATGCGGTCCGATCGGATTCCGACGCTTCGATGAAATCGAGAAACCGATCGTAGCAGGCCGCATTCTTCGGAAAAGCCCAGCTCAGCATATTGGATCGATGCGACAGAATAGCCAGAGCCATTTCATCTTCGTGAGGTTCTCTGAGCCCCTGATCCATGTTATCCATGAATCGCTTTCCCGGAGTCATCAGGTCCAGCAGCGGTCGCAGCCAGGATTCGCTGGTCAGGAAGGTATGCGGATACATCGTCTGGTACATATTCGAAAAGCCGAAGCGGTCATCCAGACACAAAAGATTGTGCAGATGAGTTGTCCCGCTTCGCCAGCAGCCCAGAATAAACACCGGCGGATCACAGCGAAGTTCGCAACAGCGACGCGAATACAGCGCGTTTTCGACGGGGCGAAACAGTGAAGTGACCAGACTGCTGGCCGTCAGGAACGCGCACTTTCCCAGGTAGGCGGGCGCGATGCGGAAATGATTGGCGGCGAGTAACCGAAACCAGTCTGTCGCCGTGATGCCTGCCAGACAGCCCGGACCAAAATACTTAACCAGCATGAATACGTTCCAGAGTTCAAAGATTCAGCAATTCATTGTGCAGGCAATTGAGTTGTGACCCAAACAGAACTTCGCATTGATCCTGATAATCCGGCAGGAATTCCGGATCTCCGCGAAATTGAGTGCGTGACTCAGCAACGTGCCGTGATACCGTTGTTCTCAGACTTCGCGTAAGATTGTTGCGTTTCACCGCGAAGGAATGCATCTTCGTTTGACCTGACCCAAAGGGGAGGTCACGCCTGCAGCGCCTGCCCTCTGAATCGGGTGAAACGGTCTCTTCTCGAATGAAAGTGCTTCACAGCGTTGCCTGAAACGTATGCCGGAATCGTGGTTTCTGTCATCCCTTCAGGATGAGTTTGGTTCTTGTTCTGTCACCGGCGGTGCGCCTGTCGGCGACCTCCGGCTCATCTCTCGCATCCTTTCAGGATGAATCCCGGAGCAAATTTCACTTGCGATAACCGCGGGCACAATTTCGCGTTGAAACGGAATTCTGTGGCGGTTCCGCACATTGACGTGACCATTACTCTGATGGTGACGACAATCCAGGGAATTCGCGGGCCGACGATTCGCCGGTCGGTCACGAACTGAAATTTTGCGACTGAACAGGAGACGCAAGTGCGCGCTGGATAAAATCAGCGGCACGGGTTGTGTCGCGCGTTGGCGGCGTGAACACAGGCACCGTCCAAAGAAACAAT
>JAGQPY010000519.1 GCA_020426485.1 Planctomycetaceae bacterium | reverse complement strand
TCAGCAGATCACAGTCGCGCACACCGCACAGCAGCTGTCGGGCATCGAGAAACGTTCGATTGGAAACGCCCAGAAAAGGATTCACGGCCACGTAATCTCGCAGAGGCCACAGCGGCGGAATGATTTGCTGCAGATCGTCCAGCATGTTCGTCAGATGCTCGTGTTCCATGCCTGGCTGCATGTTTGCTGAATCAGCGGAGTTTGACGGCATGTCAGTTGTCTGTTCTTCAAGGCTAAGTTGCGACATTTCTTATCTCCGAACTGGAAGAAGATGTGATCGGTGAGCTTCACGGACAGATGAGATCAGTTTCGATGGGCAGAATTTGAAGCTATTGCGTCGGAGCCCGGTGACCCCAGGCCCAGGCGGTGACTCGGCGAGCCGGAATGTCCAGATAAAACCCGTGGGTTGCATGGACGTACAGCGACTGCATCAGAGGCCCGGGTGCTGCCAGTCGAGTTGCCGCCTGCAGCAGAAAGATCGCGACAAAGCCCGCCCCCACGAAGGCAGTCACCAGAGAATCAAAGAGTGAGGGGGATACCTTCTGATGAGAAACTGAGGATGCCAGCAGAAAGTCCGTTGCCGTGTAAGCGCCGTAATAACTGAAGCTCACCGCCGCCGCGGCCAGAAGACTCCCTCCCGCCAGCTGCATGGAACCGGTTGAGAATGCAGGCCAGAGCAGCTGCGTCAGCGCGAGTGTCAGGACCAGTGCCAGAATCAGGCCGCCCGGCTTCGCTGAAAGGTCTCCTGCCAGAACCGACGCACCGGCCGCACAAATCGCAAGAGCCGCCGCGATTGCCACGAACAGGCTGACCAGACTTCGAGTTGCCGTTTCGTTGCGGCCGACAACCTTCATGCCGCTTGCCGTGTCCAGCACGCTTCCGGAGCTGAGAAACGCATGAGCCTTGTACAGCGAATGAGCCACAATGTGCAGCAAAGCCGCGGAAAACGCGCCCAGGCCACACTGAAACATCATGAAGCCCATCTGAGCCATCGTGGAATAAGCCAGCTGCCGCTTCACACTGGTTTGCGTGAGCATCACGACGGCCCCCATCAGAGCGGTAAAGCCACCGATCAGTGCAAGTACGTCCAGCGCCAAATGCGACAGGCTGATCAGGGGGCTCAACCGAAGAACCAGAAACCCACCGGCATTGATAATTCCGGCATGCATCAGGGCGGACACCGGCGTTGGAGCTTCCATCGTATCCGGCAGCCAGCTGTGAAAGGGAACCTGAGCTGACTTTGTCATCGCTCCCAGCACATACAAACTGCCGATGACCGGTATCCAGAAGCTGGCGAGCGGTGATTGCGGAGACAGAGCCTGCACGGCGGCAAATACTTCCGAGTATTCCACGGTCCCCAGACAGGAGTACGTCATCGCCAGCGCCGACAACAGCATGACGTCACCCAGTCGGCTGATCAGAAACTTTTTGCGTGCCGCCCACACAGCCCATGAGCGGTCCGGATAATGAGTCAGCAACTGGTGCAGTCCGAAGCTGGTCATCATCCATCCGGCGGTCAGCATCAGCAGGTTTCGCGACACGACCAGCGACAGGACAGCTCCCAGAGTGAACACAATCCACTTCAAAAATCGTCCCTGAGCTTGCTCTCGATCCAGATACCGAATTGAGTAGCGAACGATGATGACTCCGACAAACGAAATCAGCAGCAGCATCACGGCAGAAAGAGAATCCAGATAGACGCCAAAGCTGAAACTGATCGGCCATGTAAACGACGCCAGGGCCAGATCAATCGGGCCGGACCGCAGCAGAACGAATCCGGTGATGACGGACAGCAGAAGAGCCACAGACGCCGCCGCCAGTGCACAGCGACGCATCAGGTCGGCATGACGATTCGCGAGATTCGATGGCACCCCCCCGAACAACAAAAGCATCACCGGCAGCGCCGCCATCAGACTGGATTGCACAACAGCCACGAGTTATTCTCCCAAACACCGGACACAAAGTGAACCACATTTCGCGAACTTTAATGCACGACATTATTGTCGTCAATTGAGTGTCGTCTGAATTTGCTAAAATCTTCACGGGAACTGCCGCCGGCCGAAGAACAGGGCAAATTCGCGAATCAGGCTTTACGATTGATATGTCGTATTTTGCAGATAACATCCGGTTTGCTGCGGCGTGGAGCAGAAACTGCCTGCCTGGAATCGTCGTGGACGGAACAGTTTGGGAGTCCATGGCGAAGGTGGTCAGCTTTCGGGTGACCTGAAAGGGACGCTCGCAGCGTCCGCCACGGATTTCCCGGATGATCCCGACGCAGCATGCTCCGAAGCATCCCATGTCCCCATGGAGGCGGTCGGAATTCACCACTGAAGGGAATTCGGATGAAGAAGAAGCGAACCACGGCGAAGTCGTCACTCACGAAGGGGGCGGACTCCGCGATGAAATCCGGCAGTTCTTCCCGCCCCGCAACTTCCGGTACGGCCGCGGTCAGCTCCGGAAAGCTCGCCGCAGGTGCGTTGACTTCTTCCGGCGAATCAGCAACTGCCCGATGGACGTTTCTGACCAATCACTCGCACGTGCTGATCCTGCTTTCGCGCAACCCCGACGCTGTGCTGCGTCATGTCGCCAGTCAGGTGGGAATCACAGAACGAGCCGTCCAGCGCATCATTGCGGATCTGGAAGAAGCCGGGATTCTGGAGCGAGAAAAGGTGGGGCGGCAGAATCACTATCGCATCATCACCGATCGGCCTCTGCGGCATGCCATCGAATCGCATCGCACGATCGGCGAACTGATTTCGCTGATGAACGTTGATGCCGAGTAACACCGCTCGCCGGAGTCTTTTCCACCGGCCATGATGGAGTCACCCGCCCGCCGCAGTGTTGTCATGAGTTCTGTGTGTGGCGATTTTTCGAGTGTCGACTTCGGCGGCAGCGTTCGCTGCAGTAACGGACAGAGTCCCAGACGGCCGCCCATTTGCGCCGCCACGTGAACGGGCGATTGCAGACGCAGCAGATTTTGATTGGCCGGGTCCGATTCGATGCAGGCATGTCAGTGACGCTTTTCGACAAAGGCTTGTTTCGTTTCACCCGACCCGTAGGGAAGGTCACGCCTGTCATGACTTACCTCCGGGTCGGGTGAAACGGTCTCTTCTCGACTGCAGACGCTTCACTGTGTTGCCGGAAGGGGTTCAGATCAGCTGGTTGCCATTTTCAGGAGAACCGGGAAGCGGAATTCGTGTTTCTGTAAGTCCACGTGTAATTCACTCAGGAAATCTCTTCGCGGCTTTGGCCACAGCCCTCGTCAGACTTTCTGAATCACGGGCGAAATCGTCGACCGCTGGCTGAAGTAGCGGTTGTCGGCCACCCAGTCTTCTCGCGAATAGACCACGACCGACGTATCCGTTTCCTGCACTTCCAGCCGTTCCAGCCGGAAACCCATTTGAGTGATTTCCGTGAACAGTTTGTGGCAGAGATTTTCCACGCTGGTGGGGCCATCGAAGACGCACAGCCGCAGATGTTCTCCGGTGCGAGCCATATGCAGCTGCAGAGTTTCGTACAGCGGATCGTGGCGATTGATCAGCATTCCGTGGTCGTATTGTTCCTTCAGCCACGGTTCCACTTTGGCATCGAAGTCGCCGAACAGAGTGCTGATGTCCCCCTCCCGTTCGACTTCGAAGAAGCACTTCACACCATATCGATGACCATGCAGGTTGCTGCACTTGTCATTGAGCGTTTCATTACGATGAGCCGCGTAGAACTTGTACTGCTTCTGAATGATCATCACAAAGTTCCTGTTCCGTGAATGGTCAGAAAACATCGATGCGGTGTTGGGAATTCGTCGCTCCGCAGGTCAGGCTCCCGCCTGACGACTGAATCGGCAGCGAATGAATTGGAACT
>JAGQPY010000518.1 GCA_020426485.1 Planctomycetaceae bacterium | reverse complement strand
CGTCAGAACCGTCTTCACAGACAACGTCCAGTCGCTGACCAGTGTGGAAGCAGGCCGTGGCGGAGTCTGGTTGATGTGTCCACCTCGTTTGCTGTTCATTCCCGATCGAGATGGTGACGATGTTCCCGACTCCGCGCCGGAAGTTATTCTGGATGGATTCGAAGTTGGTGAAGACAGCTATCACAATCTTGCGAACGGCCTGAAGTGGGGGCCGGACGGCTGGCTTTATGGCCGCTGCGGGCACTCATGTCCCGGCCTGATCGGGATTCCCGGCACACCGCCACAGCAGAGAATTCCGATCGACGGTGGCATCTGGCGATATCATCCGGAACGGCGCACGGTGGAAGTCCTGTGTCACGGCACCGTTAATCCGTGGGGCCACGACTGGGATCAGCACGGTGAACTGTTCTTCATCAATACCGTCATCGGACATCTGTGGCACATGATTCCGGGGTCACATTTTCGTGAATCCTTTGGCGAAAGTTCCAATCCGTTCGTGTACGAACGAATGGACACCATCGCCGATCATTTTCACTTCGACACGAAAAGCGGCTGGGCCAAAAGTCGAGACGGCAGCGCGAACGATTTGGGAGGCGGACACGCTCACGTCGGCATGATGATTTACCAGGCCCGGCGATGGCCTCAAGAGTACCATCATCGGCTGTTCACCTTGAACATGCATGGTCGTCGAGCCAACGTGGAACGTATGGAACGACTGGGCGCTGGCTATGTGGGGCGACACGAACCGGATTTTTTGGTATCGCCCGATCCATTCTTTCGCGGAATGGAAATCAGTGTCGGACCGGATGGCAACGTATGGATTCCGGACTGGAGCGACACCGGGGAATGCCACGAACAAAGCGGCGTTCACCGAACCAGTGGCCGCATCTTTCGAATTCGATACGGTGAACCCCCAGCGGCCGCTCCAACGACATCGTTTTTGCTGCCCTGGTGTCTGAACGGACCGGGGCGGCTTCCGCAACTCTGGAAAGACTACCAGCAAAAGAAAACCACCCCCGATTCGCTGCGTGAGCTGCTGCATGATCCGGATGAAAATCTGCGAGTCTGGGCGATTCGACTGCTGACAGACTTCTGGCCACTGGACACGATCGCCGGTCCTTCGCACACCGCCGAGTACCCAGACGATCCACAGACGTACAACGAACTTCTGAGACTGGCGTCCGAAGATTCGTCAGGACTCGTGCATCTGACTCTGGCGTCGACTCTGCAGCGTCTGCCGGTCAGACAGCGAGCCGCACTGGGGGCGAAGCTTGTTCGGCATCCGCAGTTTGCCGAAGATCGACAGTTACCGATGCTGGTGTGGTATGGCCTGATTCCACTGGGCCAACAGGACCCGATGGCGCTGGCGGAAATTGCTCAGCAAACATCGTGGCCTTCGACCCTCAAATGGATGGCGCGGTTGCTGGCATCACAGTCCGAGAAACATCCGGAGGCATTAAACCGTCTGCTGAAGTCCGCTTGCGATTTTGAGCTGAATCGTCAGCAGGCGGTCCTGACCGGCATGTCCGATGGATTTCGCGGCTGGCGTCGAGCACCTCAGCCTTCCGAATGGCCGGCGTTTTCCCAGTCGGCGGCCGCCGAACGTTCACCGGAGCTTGTTCGTGAACTGAATCTGTTGTTTGGTGACGGCTACGCGGCAGAACAGCTTCACGCCATCGTACTGAACAGTCGTCACGACATGCCGACTCGTCAGACCGCACTGCAAACGCTGATCGACGCCGACGCCAATGATCTGCGTCGGACCTGCGAAGCCGTGCTGAATGTCCGACCGCTCAACACCATTGCCGTGAATGGACTGGCGCGGATTGACCACGCTTCGATTGCCGCGCAGATCATCCGTAACTATCGCCGCTTCGATCCTCCGGACCGGCCTCATGTCATCAATGTGCTGGTATCGCGACCCTCTTTTGCTCGAACTCTGCTGGAATCCATTCGCGATGGTCAGTCCGTTTCCGCGGAAGATCTGAATTCACAACATGCTCGCCGGATCCGCAATTTCAATGACCCGCCGCTCACCGCACTGCTGGCCAGTGTTTGGGGAGAACTTCGCGAAACATCTGCTGACCATCAACAGCGGATCGACCAATTTCGGCAACAGCTGCAACCGGATCAGCTGCAGACAGCCGATGCCGGACACGGCCGCGTGCTGTTCCGAAAGGTCTGTTCTCAATGCCACATGCTCTTTGGCGATGGTGCGAAAATCGGCCCCGATCTGACGGGCGCTCAACGTTCCAGTATTGACTACCTGCTTCAGAACATCGTTGATCCCAATGCCGTGGTGGGCAAGGACTATCGCATGACGATCGTTGGTCTGAAGGACGGGCGAGTCCTGAATGGGCTGGTCGTTTCCGCAGACGATCGCATTCTGACTCTGCAGACAGCAACGGACCTGCAGACGATTCGCCTCGACGACATTGAGGAGCGGCGGGAAACCAGTCTCTCTCCGATGCCCGACGGGCTTCTTGACAGACTCACACCGGACGAACGGCGAAGTCTGATTCACTATCTCATGCAGCCCGGTCAGACGCCACTTCCCGACAGCAACTGATCCATTCTCTCGATTCACACGGCAAACAGTCTGTCGTGTTTGCTTCATCGTCGACTGCTTTGCGGTGAACCGTTTTCTCGCAGCGCCACTTGCCGTCTGCCGCGAATGACGGATGATCGCGCAGCGACCTGAGTGACTGCTGAGCGTGCAGGGGACGCTTCGCGCCCACCGTGCCGATTTGGCCTTCAGCAATCCGTTTTGGTCCCTGAATCGGCCGGATATCAGCAGATCGCTCGAAGACTGGCACCACCGCTGACTCACTGGCAGTCAGGGTCTTGGTGTGGAAATCGTTTGGGTACGGGATTCGCATCTGAGCCGCTTCGCGAAAACTTTGCGCCAAGGTGGCGTTGGAGACCACCGTCGGGGCAGAACGATTGCCGCCGGCTTTCGCCGCGATGGAAGTTGCGTCCGCATGCGAAAGAATTGAAGTTCAACGCAGAGGTGTCAGATGAGCAGTTCCCCCAAAGCAACCGATCGTCATCCGATGGTGCGGGAAGCAGTTGAAGATGACGGCAGCCTCATGGGCCGCGTTTCGCTGGAGGCTCAGGGACCGCTGGCTTCACGGATTGGCCTCTGTGATTCGATCGACGATGCGTTCTATGAGCCGAGTTCGCTGGAAGTGCTGTATTGCCGACACGCAGGCGAACTTCGACGCATCTTTTTTGCTCGATGCCGCGACCACGAACTTGCGGCGGACGCGGTTCAGGAAGTCTTCCTGCGACTGCAGCGCGTTGGGCTGGAAAATGCTCGGGAGCCACGCGCGTGGCTCGTGCGAGTCGGCTACAACTGGCTGACAGACCAGATTCGTCGCCGTCGCCGGCGAGCCGCTCTGACGGGACATCTGATGCATGTTCTGTCTCACGATGATCCTGCCGACTCCACGCGACTTCGCGAAGATCGGGAGGTCGTGCAGGATTCCATTCGTCAATTGAAGGAATCCGATCAAAATCTGCTCGCGCTGCGGTACAGCATGAACTGGAATGCCGCCCGCATTGCGCTTCATCTGGGCATCAATCCTGACGCGGTGGACATGCGGCTGACTCGAGCCCGCCGTCGCCTGGCCTCCATCATCGCTCGCCAATGGCCCATGTTCCACTGTGCGTGGAGTGTCACGTGATCCGCAGAATTCGCAGGTCACGCCGAGGTGGCATGTTCAAAGACCGTTGGCTGAGGGTGCCATGCCTGCATCGCGCAGCAGGGCAAGCATGTTTGATCGATCCTGCAACGGCACTTCGCGATGAGCCTTTGTCACCCGCGCCCGCGAGCGGTGTGTGATCGGTTGGTTCCACGTTTCCGCCA
>JAGQPY010000517.1 GCA_020426485.1 Planctomycetaceae bacterium | reverse complement strand
TGCTGATTGAATCTACCGGTATTTCGGAACCACTGCCGGTGGCCGAAACGTTTACGTTTGTGGGCGAAAATGGCAAAGCGCTCAGCGATTTTGCGACACTCGACACCATGGTCACCGTCGTGGATGCGGCCAATTTCATCAACGATCTGCAGTCGGTGGAAGAACTTTGTGATCGCCGCATTGGACTCGACGAAACCGACGACCGTGACATTTCGCTGCTGCTGGTCGACCAGATTGAATTCGCTAACGTCATCATCCTGAACAAGACCGACCTTGTCAGCGACGATGATCGTGACACGTTGCGGGCTATGCTGAAAAAGCTGAACCCGGATGCCATTGTACTGGAATCTGTTCGCGGAAAAGTTCCGCTGACATCGATTCTGAACACAGGCCTGTTTCAGAAGGAATGGGCCGAACAGTCAGAACAGTGGCTGCAGGTGCCTCGGGGCGAAGAATCAAAAGAAACGGAAGAATACGGCATCAGCAGCTTCGTCTATAGAGCTCGCCGGCCCTTTCATCCGCAGCGCTTCTACAACTTCTGGTTCGACAGCGGTGACACGGCCACCATCCTGCGATCCAAAGGTTATTTCTGGCTGGCCAGTCGGCACACTCTGGCGGGCTACTGGTCGCAGGCCGGGCAGGTCATCAGTGCGGATCCGGCGGGACAGTGGTGGGCCGAAACGCCTCAGGATGACTGGCCGCTGGAAGACCCACAGTTGATCGCGGAGATTCGAGCGAACTGGGACGAACAGGTAGGCGACCGTCGCCAGGAACTGGTCATCATCGGTCAGGACCTGGATGAAGCGGCGATCCGTCGCGAACTGGATGACTGCCTGCTGACGAACGACGAACTGCTCGCGGGTGAAGCCGCCTGGGAACGGTTCGAAGATCCGTTTGAACCGTGGCCGTTGACGGATGATCAGGAGGTCGCCGCTGATTTTGGTGACGACCTGTCATGAGTTCTCGTATGAATCTTCGCCCGAAATTCCCCCGAAGCACGGTCTTTCCAAGCCGTCTGCACGAATCCCGTAGCACGGTCTTTCCAGGCCGTCGGTGTGAGTCCTGTGACGGCCTGGAAAGGCCGTCCTGCAAGTCATGTTTGTGCTGCCGGATGGCTGGCATGTTGTTGTTTTGCGTAATCCTGACGGGTTGCGCGGATGGTCGGTCGGAGAATGAGGCGACGTGTCCTGTGATGGTTTCCGAGCTGACGTCATCGCAGACGGAAGCTTCCATTCGTGAAGTGAATCGCGACGAACTGCAGCAGTTGATCAGCAGCAGCGAGCGACCAGTGCTGGTGGAATTCAGTGTGCTGTCGGGCTGTTACCGCTGCGACGACATGCGTTCTCCGATTCGCCGAAAGGCGACCGAACTTCTGCAGCAGGCCGATGTGGTGCGCATTGACTTCAACCTGAATCAAACGCTGGCTCGCGAAGTCGGAGCCACCGTGTGCCCCAGTTATGTGGTGTATTCCAAAGGTCAGGTGGCCAGTGTTCGCACGTGGCCTACCTCGGCCGACTTTGTCGCGGATGATGTGAGAACAGCAATCGCGAAGCTGAGTTCCCATTCGTCGGCGGATGCGAAAAGGACGTCGCCATGAACAGCGCTGTTGTACCGAATGACGCGCCGCTGCAGCCATTGCTCGGCGGTGGGCAACGAGCCGACTGCTCTGCTGCCACAGTGCCCGAGTCTTCATCATCGCTGTTTGGCGAATATGGCCGGATGCTGCTGAGCGTTCATGCGGTTTTTTGCGCTGTTTTTCGACTTCTGGTGGTTGGAAATCATCCGACGGTGATGGTCGGCATCATCGGCAGTTTGTGGGTGGCATTGCGGGCCATCCGTGCCGCGAAATGGCGGTGGTGGTTTCTGTTTTGCTCAACGGGAAGTCTGCTGCTCCTGCTGCGGATGGAAGGTTCTGCAGAGGAGGTGAACCTGCCGATGATTGGTCACGGACCGTTCTCGGCACGGGCTGTTCCGTTGATGCTGGCGCTGGTGCTGACGATGGACGTTGTTGAATCTGTCATCGCTGTGCAGCACCGTCTGCGTGTGCCGGAAGTCCGTTCGCGGTGGACCGAGTTCGTGATGAAACACGGTCTGCGAACTCTGCTGTGGGGCACGTTGGGATTCATTGTGACGTATTCCATCGCGGTGCCGCTGGTGCAGGAAGCCATCTGGCAGCGATCGGAAGCAGCCGCAGAAACAGATCCGAAGTTTGCCATGGATCGCATGACGCTACTTCAGAACATGCTTTTCAAGTTCAGCGAATCAATGAGCGGCATGTGGTTCTTTGTCGTCGGAAGCTGTGTGGGCAGTTTTCTGAATGTCGTGATCTATCGAGTCCCGGCCGGAATCTCTGTGCTGGCGAAGGCATCACATTGTCCGGTGTGTCAGACAAAGATCGCATCGCGCGACAATCTGCCGCTGATCGGCTGGCTGAAACTTCAGGGACAATGTCGTAGTTGTGGAACATCGATTTCATCTCGATATCCTTCCGTGGAACTTACGATTGGACTGGTATTTCTTATCCTGTACTTCGTCGAACTCATCTCTGGCGGAACGAATCTGCCGGGAAGAACACCAAATCTGCATGCCGGAGTTCTCTGGATCATATTCTGGATGAAGGCTCCGGACCTGATTGGTCTGTATCTGTTCCACTGCTTCGTTCTGTGTGCTGTGTTTGCATGGACCATGATGGGCCGCGACGGACATCGCGTTCCGGTCAAGGCAGCGGTGATTACGATTGCGATCGTCGCCACGACAGCGCTGCTGTGGCCTCATCTGCTGCCATGGCAGAATGGTGAACTGCTGTCGCTGGCGGCTGTGAGCGAGTCGCTGCGGCCATTCGCTGCAACTGCGGAACGTCTTCTGAGCGGTGCGGTGATCGGCATTTCGACGGGTTGGCTGGCATGCCGCGTGGTGCGTCTTCCGTTTCAGTCGGCGACATGGCTGTTGATCGGAATGGCGTTTGGATGGCAGGCGGCAGTTGGCATTGGCCTGTTGTGCGTGGCGGCGAAGTTTCTGGTTGCTCTGGCCACAATGCTGGCGGGCGGCGAGCTTTCCGAGGACGTTGATCGTCAAGTCATCGCAGCGTCATGGTGGCTGTTGCCGGTTGTGCTGCTGACCCATCACTGTCTGTGGCGACAATTATCACTGGCGTTCATCGGAGGTGCCGCATGAAGCACTCGCTTTGCCGCACTGCCAGCGTGATGGTTCTGGTGATCGTTCAGTTGATGATTGTCCCCGCGACGCAACTGCTGCACGTTGGCTGCGAACACTCGCGCGCCGTTGAGCCGCCAACAGCGGATTCCGTCTATCAGACTGTTGAGACAGTTTGGAACTGGTGCTGGCCATCGCGTTGCTGCGATCATTGTGCGGAACGGTCTGACACAAAAGATGGACAAACCACGCCGCCGCAGTCCGAACGGCCCGCTCAGCCACCACACGATGAGAACACCTGTCCGGTGTGTCTGGTGGCCTTTGCCGCTCGGCTGACAACGACGGCGCCTTTGGCCGTGTCGGCCAGCGAACGGATTGCGGAACTCGTTGTCGTGAACGTGAACGTCGTGAAACCGACTCCACGCTACAGCGTGTTGAGTCGCGGGCCACCGCCGGCGTGCAGCTAGAGGTACTCGCCGGATCGATTTCCGGCCGAGACCACGAATCAGGTTCCTCAGCGCTGACGCGCTGTCCCGTTTAGGTCCGACCAGTCCTGTGGACTGTCACGTCGCGCTGGGGGACCGTCTTGTCCATTCGTTAATTCCCGGGCTCCAGAGCCTGGCCAGATGCAGAACACAGATTCCGGAACCCCGGTGTTCTCACCAGACCGAGGAACTCTGTGCGTCTCCTCCTGTTCACTGAACTTCCGCATGGC
>JAGQPY010000516.1 GCA_020426485.1 Planctomycetaceae bacterium | reverse complement strand
CACACCGACGCTGCCCTGAGCTGGTTTGTTCAGAAACTATTCCTCCTCTCAAACAGCAATTGGATCAGTTCCGGCTGTTCGTCTCCTCAGGATCGTTTATGTCTCATGATGAATTCATCTGTGTTCGCTGCGCGCGGATGACAAAGACCTGCTGTCAGCGCAGTGAAATTTTCGTGACGCTGGGGGATGTTGGACGGATTGAATCGCATTCCGGTGAAACGGAGTTCTCGGAATTTCGTCGGCCCGACAACCCGGAATATGCAGATCAGGACGACGATCCGCTGTGGCGGAACAGCGTCTTTCAGGACGATGGTTCGCGGCGAGTCCTCAAGCGACAACCCAATGGCGACTGCACATTTCTGGGGACGCAGGGCTGTCGCCTGCCACTGGAAATTCGCCCGCTCATCTGTCGTTTGTATCCATTTGACTATTCGGAAGCCGGCCTGCAGCCGGAGCTGGCGACTGGTTGTCCGCTGGAACTCCTGCAGTCCGGGCAGTCATTGCTGATGGCCCTGGACATGAAGCCCTCGGATGCCGAACGCTGGCATCAACAGCTGTATGCGGAGCTTCGTCAGGAACTGCAGCAAAGAACAGCGGCTGTCTGAACGTTGCGAAGGTCGGTGGTCTTGGGGATTCCCGTCCGTCACAAAAATGAACGTTCAGTGTTCACTTCGTGTGATGCACGGGAACGTGATCTGTGTTCGAGTGTTTTGAATGCACAACCTGCAGTGAGTTCGTGGAATGCACATTGGTCTGACTTACGATTTACGAAGCGAATATCTCGCAGCCGGGTACAGCGAACTGGAAACAGCCGAATTCGATCGCCCCGACACGATTGATGCACTGCAGAATGCGCTGATCCGTTTGGGGCATCAGGTCGATCGCATCGGAAACGCTCGCCAGTTGATTGATCGACTGGCGACCGGCCATCGCTGGGATCTGGTTTTCAATATCTGCGAAGGCCTGTCAGGGCCCGGTCGGGAAGCTCAGGTTCCGGCCATTCTGGAAGTCTACGGAATCCCGTGCACCTTCAGCGACGCCTGCGTCATGTCGCTGTGCCTGCAGAAAAGTTTTACCAAAGCCGTTGTGGCCGCTGCCGGACTGCCCACGCCTCGTTCACTGCTGGTTCGTGAACTCCGTGATCTCGACCATTGTCGACTGAACTTTCCCCTGTTTGCGAAGCCTGTTGCGGAAGGAACGGGAAAGGGGGTCACGCCATCGTCCATGATTCAGGATTCATCAGCTCTGTTCGAAGAATGTCGCCGACAACTCACGGAATTCCGCCAGCCGGTGCTGGTTGAGGAATACGTGGCCGGTCGTGAATTCACGGTCGGAATTCTCGGTCACGGATTGGAAACTCAGGTGCTGGGGACGCTGGAAATCATCCTGCGTGGTGGAGCGGAACAGGGCTGCTATTCCTACGCCAACAAAGAAAACTGCGAAGAGCTGGTGGAGTATCGACTGGTCTCGTCCAGCGATCCGGAAGTTCGAGAAGCCGAACGCATTGCCGTCGAAGCATGGCAGGCTCTGGACGGCCGAGACGCCGGACGTATCGATCTGCGTTCCAACAGTGTTGGTCAGCCGCAGTTCCTGGAAGCCAATCCGCTGGCCGGACTTCATCCGGAACATTCAGATCTTCCAATGATCGCCACTGCTGTGGGGATGCCCTACACCGATCTCATCCACCGCATCGTTTCGTCGGCCGCCACCCGAATTCCGGCGCCTTCCGATGTTGGAGTCGGCTCATGAACCGTCATGTCGTCGTGCTTCATCACGACGCCGGTGTCAACGCCGCGATCAGTGATCAGGACGTCCTGATTCAGGCGGCGGCCGTTCGTGATGCACTTGAATCTCAGGGTGATCGAGTGACGGTCGTTCCGTGCGATCTGAACCTGACAGCACTTCGGAATCAACTGACGGATCTCCAGCCGGACGCCGTATTCAACCTTGTGGAATCACTGGGGGGCACGGACCGTATGATGTCTGCCATTCCCTTGCTGCTGGAATCGATGAACATTCCGTTCACCGGTGCATCATCGGCGGCGATGATGCTGACGGCGGGAAAAATCACGACCAAGCAGCTCCTGCGAAAGTTTGGCCTTCCGACCGTTGACTGGTGGACCACCGATCGCCGACCACGCCACCGCTATCCCGTCGATGGTCCCATGACCGTCATCCTCAAACCAATCTGGGAACATGCTTCGCTGGGCATGGACGATGCCGCCGTGATCACGGTTGATTCGCTGGAACACCTTCAAAACTGCATTCAGGATCGCTCCCGCAACAGCCGCTTTCCCTGTTTTGCCGAACGTTTCGTCGATGGGCGGGAATTCAATCTGTCGATGCTGACCACGACGGATGGAGTGCCCGAAGTGCTGCCGCCGGCGGAGATTCGCTTTGATGCATTTCCTTGTGATAAGCCTCGAATTGTGGGCTACGCCGCCAAGTGGCATGAAGATTCGTTCGAATTTCAGCAGACACCGCGGTCCTTCGATTTTCCGTCCACGGACGATCAACTGCTGCATTCTCTGAAGACGCTGGCGCTCCGCTGCTGGGAGCACTTCGGTCTGGCCGGGTATGCTCGAGTGGATTTTCGAGTCGATGTCGACGGACGCATCTGGATTCTGGAAATCAACACGAATCCGTGTCTGTCACCCGATGCCGGTTTTGCTGCAGCTCTGACGGCGGCGGGAATATCATTTCGACAGGCCGTCGATCAGATTGTTGAAGCCGCGCTGAACACCGCCGATGCCTCATGCCGACCAAAGACCGTCCCGATGGCTGAGACTCGTCATGAATAATCACGACTCCGCCATTCGGTTCCGCCGTTCCGTTGTTCCGGACGACGTTCATATTGTACGTCAGCTGGCGGAATCGACGGGCTACTTTCGTCCCGATGAAGTGGATGTGGCTGTGGAACTGGTGGAAACGTGCCTGAACATGGGTGTGGCTTCCGGCTACAGCTTCATCTTTGCGATGCTGGAAGCTCAAACTATTGGTTATGTCTGCTACGGTCCGATTGCCTGCACGATTGGCAGCTACGACATCTACTGGATCGTGGTCGATCGGAATGCGCAGGGGCATGGCATTGGCCGAAAGTTGATGTCGGAATGCGAACGTCTGCTGGTGGCCGCAGGCGCTCGACGAGTCTACGTGGAAACATCCGGCAAACCGCAATACGAATCGACTCGTCAGTTCTATCACAAATGCGGCTACCACACCGATGCCGTACTGCAGGACTTTTACGACCTCAACGACGACAAGGTGATTCTGGTCAAACCGCTGGTCTGCCAAACATGATCCGGTGGAATCAGATTTCCAATGCAGCTGGCCGGATATTTGTCACCTTCCCTGGTCGTCAGTCGGCAGTTGAATGATTCTCGTTCAGGACGTCAGAATTCCATCCCGCGCGATGGATCTTCTGGTCTCGGTGGCGAAACCGGCGTTGCCATAGCGCACAGGCTACTCAGCGTCATCGACGGCCGGTGTCGCGGGCGGTTGGGCCTGTCCGTTGGCCGACGTCTTCAGATCCTTCAGAAACGTCTTCTGCTGAAGTGCCTGTTCTTTGTTCTCGTGAAACAGATGCACTTCCAGCAGCTCAAAGGTATCCAGTGGCAAAGTCTCGGCGGCCAGTCGCTGAGTCTTATTCAGTCGTTCTTCGATTTGTTCCAGCACCAGAGGATCTGTCGACGTGGGATCGAAGGGGGCACGCATGACCACTCGCAGAGTCATCGGGGTGCCCTTGTGAATTTTCCGCTGACCGCCGTCCACGCGAGGGCTTGAGTTCTCAAACGCCGCCGCCAGCTTTTCCTGAAGAGGCATAAACGGCATCAAATGCATGTCCCAGTACACCCACAGAATACTGGTCGCCACAATCGCCAGTG
>JAGQPY010000515.1 GCA_020426485.1 Planctomycetaceae bacterium | reverse complement strand
GGCATGAATCGAACTCAGGAGCTGACGAAATCGTCGTTTTTCGAGCCCTGATGAGCGGTCTTTGCGTCGATTCTGTCAGGCGTTTCGATTTCGTGTGACGACCAAGACTCGCGCTTACCTGAGCAGGGGGATGTGTCCGACATTCGTGCGCGACGGCCCGCTCGTTGTTTGCCGTGTCGATTGCCTGAGGGCAGCGATGGTCATGGTCTCTGACGGCCGGAATCTGCCAAACTGCGAAGAGTCCGTTGAAATTCTCCGGAACATCCGCGGCGAAAGGCGTTTCTCAGGCGGTTCCGATCGAATCAAGGGCAGGCTACCTCGCCCTGACCGAAAGAACGAAGTATTCTTCTGATCTCCACCTTCGGACTTTCTTGAGATCGACATCGCCAACTTCGGGGGAAGCAAACCAGGTTCCCCCTTCTGCAGTCACTCAGCCGGGAAATATCCATGAAGACGAAACTCATCTGTCGGAGACCGGGATTCACGTTGATCGAACTTCTGGTTGTGATTTCCATCATCGCCATTCTGATTTCACTTCTGCTGCCGGCGGTTCAGCAGGCTCGCGAAGCCGCTCGCAGAACGCAGTGCAAGAACAACATCAAGCAACTCGGCCTGGCGCTGCACAATTACCATGATCTGCATCAGTCCTTTGCCCCGGGCTGGGTGAATCAGAATGCGTCCGTTGCAGGAAACTGGAGCTGGGCCGTTTATCTGCTGCCAATGATGGAACAGGGAAACCTGTACAACCGCCTGAACGTTGGCGACGAACAACTTGGTGCAGCCCTTGATAATGTCGTGCAGCTGCGACTGATGACGACTCCACTGCCAGGCTTTCGTTGCCCTTCGGACCCGGCTCCCGACCTCAACGATCAAAACACGCTGACATCGGATTCCGGAGTTCGACAGGCGGTCGCTCTGTCCAGTTACCTCGGCACAAACGGTGGAGGCAACTGGTCAGGCGGCGGTGGCGGCATCTCGACGCCTCTGGATGGGACGTTCGGAATGAACAGTCGTGTCAGCATTCGCGACTTCACCGACGGCACCAGCAATACCATCGCAGTTGGTGAGCGTTCCTGGGAACTGCAGAAAGCTCTGGGCGGCAAAGCGTCGTGTAAAGCCGGCACCGTGTACGGCGTGAGTGTCAACACCAGCACATCATCAGCAATGGAACGAACGGCTCTGGCAATCGGGCTTTACGGGATCAACCAGACCGGGGATGATACGACTGTGTCTCCGGTTGTCGATCGTTGCACAAGTTCCTACAACAGTCATCACGAAGGTGGTGCTCAGTTTCTTCTGGCTGATGGCTCCGTTCGATTTGTCAGCGAAAATATACAGCGAGATCAATCCGGCACGAACGGTGACTTCTTGTTTCAAAACCTGCTGAACAAATCTGACGGTAACATCGTTGGCGAGTTCTAGCAAGGGCTTCGCCCTTGACCTGGTGGCATGGAGTGTCGTTTGAAGTAGCGATTCAGACGCGCCGGGACGCTCACGTTGTTCGCTTTGTTAATTGGAAAAACCGTCAATCGGTGGATAGGTCCGGCTGTGCCGGACAGGGATACCTGTGAATCATTCGATGGATAAATCATCTGCGGTTGTTGAGGAAAAGAAGGCTTCGTCCGCAGATGTTGCGATTTCTGTTCGCAATCTGACCACCAGTTTTCTTTCGGATCAGGGAACCGTCACGGCGGTCAGTAACGTTTCGTTTGATCTGTATCGTGGCGAATCACTGGGCCTTGTCGGCGAAAGCGGTTGCGGCAAGTCGGTGACCAGCAAGTCTTTGATGAGACTGCTGCCGGAACATGTGACTCGTTATGGTGCCGACAGTCAGGTTCTGCTGAACGGAAAGAACCTGCTGAAATTTTCCGAACGCCGGATGCAGGAGGTTCGCGGAAATCAGATTGCCATGATCTTTCAGGAGCCCATGACGGCTCTGAATCCCGTCTTCACTGTTGGCTGGCAGCTGGATGAGGCTCTGCGATATCACACCGATCTGAATCGCCAGCAGCGTCGCAAACGCGTGATCGAACTTCTGGACATGGTGGAAATCCCAAGCCCGGAAAAACGCTGCGACGAGTATCCGCATCAGCTTTCCGGAGGCATGCGGCAGCGAGTGGTCATTGCCATGGGACTGGCGTGCGAACCCGATATTCTGATTGCCGACGAACCCACAACAGCTCTGGACGTCACGATTCAGTCCCAGATTCTGAAGCTGATGAATGACCTTCGTCAGCGAACCGGAACGGCCGTTCTGCTGATCACGCACGACCTGGGCGTGATCGCCGAAATCTGTGACCGAGTTGTGGTGATGTATGCCGGACAGGTTGTCGAACAGGCTCCAGTGCGGGAACTGTTTCACAATCCTGCTCATCCCTACACGCAGGCACTGCTGCAGTCAATTCCTCGTGCGGGGCAGCGAGTCAAAGGGCAGCGACTCACGACGATTGACGGATTGGTGCCGGGGCTGCAGGAGATGCCCACCGCCTGTCGATTTGCTGAACGCTGTCGTTATCGTCAGGTGAAATGCGATCAGGAAATGCCCGACACGACGAATCTTTCAGAAAGCCACTGTGTTCGCTGCTTCTTTCCCGTTCACTCTTCTACGTAAATCCTGCCGTGTCATTCATCGAAGTTCGAAATCTGGTCAAGCATTTTCCCGTTCGCGGCGGTGTTCTGAACCGAGTCGTCGGTCAGGTTCAGGCCGTGAATGGAGTTTCCCTGAACATCGAAAAGGGAGAAACTCTGGGCGTCATCGGTGAGTCGGGCTGCGGGAAATCAACGCTCGGCAAGACCGTGATTCGATTGCTGGAACCCACCGCCGGCCAGGTCATCTTTGATGGCGTCGAGACCACGGCGCTCAGTCATTCGGAACTGATGCCGATTCGACAGCGAATGCAGTTCATCTTTCAGGACCCGTATTCGTCACTGAATCCTCGAATGACGGCCGGACAGATGCTGGCCGAGGTGATTCGATTTCACCGAATCGTTCCTTCACGAGAGATCGATGGGTACATCGATGAACTTCTGGACGTCGTTCAACTGCGTCGCGATGCAAGAAATCGATATCCCCACGAATTTTCCGGAGGACAACGGCAGCGATTGAACATCGCCCGCGCGCTGGCGGTCAAACCGGAATTCATCATTGCGGACGAACCTGTTTCCGCACTGGATGTGTCGGTTCAGGCTCAGATTCTGAATCTGCTGATGGATCTGCGGGAACAGTTCGGCCTGACCATCATGTTTATCTCACACGACCTGAAAGTGGTCGAACACTTCTGTGATCGAATGATGGTCATGTATCTGGGAACGGTGGTCGAACGGATTGACTGCGACCGTATTCATTCTGACGTGAAGCATCCGTACACACAGGCACTGCTGCGTTCCAATCCCGTGAATGATCCGGATGAGCGACGGGAATTGTTCATTCTGGAAGGCGAAGTCCCCAGCCCACGACATCCTCCAGCCGGGTGTCCATTTGTGACTCGCTGTTCTCTGGCCGAGGATCGATGTCATTCGGAACGTCCGGCACTCAAGCCGGTTGACGCCGGTCAGGAAGTCTCCTGCTGGGTTGTGGAAGATCAACTCAGCGCGGCCGGAAGCTCTCAGTGACCCCGCGAATGCTGGCCGGTCGGAAGTCGGATGTCTTCCGGCCGTTGCTCTTGTGGCTGGCGAGCCATCATCGATTCCGGTCGTGGTTTTCGGCATCAGAATATCGGTGATCTCGCTGATTCTTCGGGAAAAGTCACCCGATTCACATCGATCGCCTGCCGGAATGATTGAAGTCGTTCATCAGCTCAGAACGAAACGAGATTTGGGAGCACGTCCTCAAAGGACAATTAATGCGAAGACTATTTGACTTTGTACCACTGTTTGACGAGCTTCGAAGGGAAAGGCTCAGC
>JAGQPY010000514.1 GCA_020426485.1 Planctomycetaceae bacterium | reverse complement strand
AAAACAACCAAATGCCGACACTTCTCGCTGATCGCCACCGACCTTGCGTCGGTGGAACTTCTTAGCTTTCCAGTCTGTTCACCACCGAGGCAAGCTCGGTGGAGTCTGTCCTGGTGGCGATCAGCGAGAAGTGTCCTTCTTCAGATCCAACGCTTCGCATTCCGCCGTACTTTCTGAAGCCCCACCCCGCAGCGTCAAGTTTTCGCCACGCAGGAAACCATTTTTACCGTTTCCGACAACTCACTCGTTGATTTCACGGGGGCCGCCCCGCACCGCGAAGAGTTTCGCACAGCAAGAAACGGCCGGGCGCCGAAATCGCACCGACCCTGTGTCGTTGGGATCGCGGCGGAACGGCGAAGCGTTCCGGTGAGCACCGAGACAAGCGGACGGTGCTCTGTGACGCAGCAGCAGCGGGTTCTGCGGAGGACTTTATTCCGAGTTCTGAGCACGACCGGGCCCAACGGGAACTCCATCCGCCGTGTCTTTCCCGTTGCGATTTTTCTTGTCGTCCTTGCCGGGCGTCAGGCCGAGCGCCTGATTCAGTCGTTCCTGAATCAGAGCAATATCGACGGTCGGATCCAGTTGCAGTACCTGAACGGACGACGTCTGTTCGGCGGCTTCATCAAGCTGCAGGACCAGATCGCTGATCGTTTCCATCAGAGCGGCGGTGGACGAAACAACCAGCGTGTCAGAGTTTGGATCCACGCCCACCGACAGCAGTCCTTTGAAGCGAATGGGGTTCTCTCCGTCGTCTTCATCTTCGCCACCGCCGAAGTACGAATACACCCGCGTCTGCGATTGCTGGTTGTTGTTCTTTTCCAAAGCCTTGTCGTTCGCGCTCAACAGGTCTCGAAAGACATCTTTCAATGCCTGAGCCACAACGTCCGCCTTGGAATTCTTCAGCCGAAAGATCTTGGTGATACGCATGGATCGCGTATCGGACGGTTCCGGAACGTCGTAGACTTTGATCAGATCTTCAATGATCTGCATCTGACGGCGATCCGCGTCCCGTACCAGAATCGTGCTGGTGAAGTTGTCGTAGATAAACTGTGGCTGACGGCGACGCGACAGAGTATGGCTTCCGGAAACCTTCTTTTCCGATGGCACATATCCCCACCAAGGATCGTAGCGCATGGAAGATTCCGTTTGCTCTTCGGCTTTGAAGTACTCTTCCAGGTTGATCGTGACCCACGACGGAGTTGCATACCGCAGATAAAAAATTCGATATCCGGGACTGGGGCGTACAATTTCCCGCAGCAGATCTTCAACGGCATTCAATGCCTGAGGATCATCGCTGCTGACAATCAGTCGGCCGTCCGGACTGAACGACAGTCGGACAGCGTCATTTTCATTGTCACTCGGAAGCAAACGTCGGCGGATCTCGTCGACAGATGAACGGTCTTCCTGAACGGCCGTCAGCATCGATGCGGCAGCACGAGCAACGTCATCGGTCCTGCCGCTTCCGGCCATGGCACGTTCTTCATCCGGAAACGGTGCCGTTCCCTGAGACGAACCTTCCGCAGCGTTCTGCCCAAACCCGCGATTCTGTTGAAACAGAGCATCAAATCGTTCATTGGGCGTCAGTGGCTGCGTTGAGGCGACTTTCTGAGATGACTGGTCTCGAACGGCTGATGCATGGCGCTGACTTGGCCAGTGCCCGGATGATTCCCCGGCCGTCACGCGATCCTCATCATTTTGAGGCGCAGGCTGTACTTTCGTCTCCGTGGAGTCCTCTGAGGCCGGTTCGCTCCGATCGCCAGCGTCGTCTTCGTTCTCGTTCTTTGGCGGCAGATTGATTTGCAGTTCGTTGCCGCGATGCCACAGACGCTTCAACCGATCGATCAGCTCCTGCGGGTTCTCTTCCGGCGAAAGCTCGAAGACTCGCATGCCGTTGTCCGGCTGATCAGGATCGGGAATCTCACCCAGCTTCTGCAGCAGCAGCCGAATCTCATCCATCTCCACTTTGTTGGCGTAGACCAGCAGACGATTGTTTTCGGTGTCGGCTTCGACCTTGAATTCCCGCTGATTGTCTTCCTGCTGTGGCTGAGACGAATAGCGGCTGTAGTAGCTGAATCGCGAATTGTTTTCTTCTTTCGGCGGCGGAGCCATCAGCGCTCGGATGGTGCCGGCGACGTATTCTGCATCCAGTCGCCGCAACGGAATGACCTCGACCGCTCGACCGGTGGCGTCCAGCCGTTCAACCAGGGTTGTGATGGTCAGATGGTCCGCCAGACTGGCCCATGCAATGATGGACTTCTTGTTCGTGTCAACCTTCAGCACTGTTCCCGGATCAAGGTCGCCCAGTTCCTGCAGCAGATCGACCAGAGTCTGCGGGTCAACGGTATCCAGTCGGTAGATTTTCATCCGACTGACGTTTTGAATCAGAGAACTGGAGGCTTCCAGAGGAACGTCGATTTGTTCAATGGCCTTGTCGACGATGGCCATCTGATCCGGAGCCGCCTGAACCAGAATCATGTTCTCACGCTGGTTAAGCACCAGTCGAGTCTTGGTGGGTTCCTTGCGATTACTGCTGCCGCCTTTGTTGCCACCGTTCTGCATCTGCTGCATTTGTTGCTGCATCTGCTGCTGCATTTGTCTCATCATGGAAGACATCTGGCCCATGTCACCCATGCCGCCACCGCCGCCTCCCCCGGATTCATCTTCCAGTCCCAGCAATGTTCGCAGCAGTTCAATCACTTCGTTCGCTCGACGGTGTTCCAGCCGAAACGTGCGAACCAGTTGTTCCTGACCGGAATCCGATTGTTCCGTCTGCAGAATGCGATGCATCTGTTTCAGGCTGGCGGCGGTGTCCATCACTTCCAGTCGGTTGGTGCGGCTGAGCTTATTGATTTTTCCGGCTTTGCTGAGCAGCGGAGCAAACTCTTCGACGGCTTCATCGGCAATCAGCCAGTTCAGGTCGAAAGAGACCTTACACAGCGTGTGATCCAGTTGCTGATCCAAAGCCTCCGGTTCGACTCGCGGAACCAGCGAACTGCGAATGTCGCTGACCTTCATCACGGACATCAGCTCGCCATTCAGCACCATCGTGAAATCGCGCATCAGAAGATGGCGATTGATCATGTCCCGCGCTTCTTCCAGCGAGTAACTGCGGGTGGTTGTCAGGTTCAGAGTGTCCGCCGGAAGTTCCTGCCAGTCCAGCGACAGATGCGACACGTCCGCCAGCCACTGCAGCACGGATTCCCACGACTGCCCCTTCAGGTTGAACGTGACACTGCCGGCATCATCAACGGAAACTTCTTCTCGAATGGGACGAGCCATCGGATCAACATTTGTCGGACGACGAATGACCGACGAATCGCTCTTCTCGTCGCCCGCCTTCTTGTCATCCCCTTCGCTCTTGTTCGCGTCAGACTTTTGATCGGAACCGGCATTTTTGGATTTGCTGCTGCGAGAAGGTTCGGATTCAGACGGTGTGGCATTCGTTCCCGCCGGTTGAACGGTCGCCGGTGAAGCATCCTGGACAACAGGCTTGCCATCGACGATGACCACTCGTTGCTGACACATGGCCGGTCGACAAAACGTCAACACAACTGTTGCGGCAAGAAGGCAAAATGAATCCGGCAGCCAGCGATAGCATGATCCATTATTCAATGTTCGAGTTTCTCGCCCCACGAACCGACTCCTGCAAATGTCATCTGCGGCTATAAAACGACGATGGAAGATACGCCGCCAGACACCCGTGTTGGGGGAATGTCGACGTCCTGTTCCATCAATATCAGACATCACCCTCAGTGCTCTGACATTTTCCCCGACAGCGCACCTGCGGTTCACTTGATTGATCCATCAGACGCCACGGAGCAATCAACCACATCACGGCTGGTGGTTTGTCAAATTTCAACTTTCGGATACGACGGACTTCCAGTCCGTCGATCGAACATGTAAGC
>JAGQPY010000513.1 GCA_020426485.1 Planctomycetaceae bacterium | reverse complement strand
CCCGCAAACAGAATCGCCAGTCTCACCGGTGCCGCAGAGTCTCCGCGACTGGAGTCTGATTCTCCGGCGTGGACGGAGATGGATTCAAACCAGGGCAGTGCCACCGATACGCCCGCCCCCTGAAGCATGCGACGTCTTGAGAATTTCGCCATGATGTGGGTCCCCCGAAGTTCCTGATGTTTCGAATCACTCAATCTGTCTGCCGCTTGCGAATCCACACGGCGCGGATGGCCCAATCTGCTGAATCCGGATTTCATTCGCCCCCAATGCCTGAGCCCGACGACGGATTCTGCGAACCGCGAATGTTTCTGAACTGAGCACTCGTGACAACATCTGTCAGCAGCGATGAAATTCGATATTCGTTTCCTTCCAGATTTACCGACATGGTGTCCAGAAGCGGTTGATCTGACAATTGAACCGCGCGCCCCAAAGCGTAGCCCAGCACCTTGCGACAGAGTTGTCGAACGATCGCCTGTCGCCGCTGCTGCAGCAGGTACTCTTTCAGCGATTCTACCCCGTTCAGCGTCGTTCCATCCGGCAGTTGCGTCGATGAATCGATCTTCTGTCCGACCTCCGTCGTCCGCAGCCGACCAATGGCATCAAAGGTCTCCAGTGCGAAGCCGTAGGGATCAATTCTGCGGTGGCAGCCGGAGCAACGTTCATCACGCGTATGGCGTTCCGTGACTTCTCGCATGGTCAGTTTCAGCGAAGATTCATCGTCGGGCAATGGAGGAACACCTTTCGGTGGCTTTGGCAGTTTCTCTCCCAGCAGAACCTCCGACAGCCAGTTGCCTCGAAGAATCGGACTTGTGCGGGAAGCACCGGACTGCTTAGCCAGCGTTGCGGCAAAACCAAGAACCCCACCCCGAGAAAACTGTCGAACGCCATCGACACGCCGCCAGTGGTCACCTTCGACCCCGGCCAGTCCATAGTGCTGGGCCAGTGCCGAATTCACAAACGCATGATCTGATTCAAACAGATCCAGAACCGAACCATCACGCTGCAGCAGGTCGCTGATGTAAAGCTGAACCTCTTTGTACATGTCCGACTTCAACCCCTGAAATGACGGAAAATGTCGATCACTCTTTTCATCCAGTTGATCGAAGTCATAAATCTGCAGCCACTGGCAAAAGCACTCCGTCGCAAGCCGTCGAATTCTCTCATCACGCAGCATTCGCCTGAGCTGAGACTTAAGCTCAGCTTCATCCGAAAGCCTGCCCGCAGACGCCAATTGTCTCAACTCGTCATCAGGCGCGGATGACCAGAGAAAATAACTCAGCCGTGACGCCAGTTCCCACTGATTCACCGGCACTGGTTCCGAACCATCGCCGGGCCTCTCAATGCGATACAGGAAGGACGGGGCCACCAGAACTCGCTGAAAAGTCGCCGTCAGAGCATCATCGTGGGACAGGCCATCCGACCGCAGTTGTGCATACAGTCCCCGAAGTTCTTCTGAAGACGCTTCACTTAGCGGACGTCGCCACGCTCGTTCAGCAAAAGACAAAAGAGCGGCGAGATGTTGTGACTCACTCTCCCTGACCGTTTTTCGGAACGCTTCAGCAGCGTCCGCCGTTGGTTTCAGTAATGGTTCAAACACAGAAGGATCACCATCCTGAGTCGCAAACTGGATCAACTGTTCCAGAGCGTCAACCGAAGCAAGCGCGTCGCGACTGATGTAGTGGAGTTCGTCCCAGTGACGGTTCAGTTCGCGAGTTTCCGTTTCCGTAAGCATCAGCCGCCGAAGGTGGTCATCTTCACGAAAATACAGCGTCAACGTCACAACTTCGTCGACGGGAACGATGCGGGTGTAACACAGTGCTGCCGGAAACAACTGCCGGAATTCATCAAACGAACGTTCGATCCGTCGACGAGCCTCACTGCCATCGTGAACGATCACCGGGGCCGACCATTCTGTATGGCTGCCGGCGGAAGTCCACGCACCTTTCTCGCGAACAATGGTCCCGCCCGCCGCCTGCATCTCAGAGGAAGCCTTCGGGGCCGTTGTCGAAACGTCGACCTGAACACTGCCTTCCCGACCGCTGACAGGATGCAGGTAGGCCTCGCAGACAAACTCCGCGCCGTCCAGCAGTTCCGCAGGAAGCAACAGATCAATCACTTCCGGTGCCCTCACGCAAAGGCTCGCGCCGTCAACGGCGGGCGCTTCCGATGTTCCGGCAATCTTCGGGTGCAAACCAAATTGTTCCACAGGAAGGCCAAACCGGAGATCGTCACGCTGCCCGCCGTCACTTCGCTCGCCGTCCCTTCGAGTGTCACCCGACACAGCAGCGTCCAGTATGTTTGCCATCAAAGGACCTGTCAGCGACGTCAGCTGTTGATACAACTGTGCGTCCGGACCATCCGCCGGAACAGGTGCCGCTTCGGCAAGCAGCAGCGACTGGAGTTCTGCCGCCAACTGACGACGCTTCTCAAAGTCCGATTCGCTCCGCCAGCGAGCGAGCACTGACCCGGACGGAATCACCGAACCCGGTGGTCGATCGGCCGGTTCGGAAAAGAAGTGCCACACGGATGGGTTTCCGAAGGAATCAGCATGAGGATTCCCCTCCAGCAAGCTCGGCGAAAGGTCATCACTCATGCGCCACTGCTGGTTTTCAGAACGCAGAGTTAACTCCACGTGAGTGAGATCGCAGGAATGGTTGCCGTTCTGAGGACTGATCACCAGACAGATCGCGTCACCCTTTTTCATCGGAAAGCCCTCCACAGCTCCGATGGAATTCTCGGCTGCTCCATGAGCCTTCCCGTGAGCAAGTGTCTGTCGTGTGTTGCCTCGGCGATGTTCCAGCGTCCAGGTGACTCCGTTTCCGCATTCCGGGTGAGCGTGCTGAACAAGTCCTTCGATGTGAACGGACGTGTTCAGCGGACTTTGCCATGCGATTCCAACAGACAGGTCTGGAGCTGGATGGACGGCAATGCTGTGGGGCTTCATGTTGCCGGGAATACGAACATGCTGATCGGACGAGTTCGCCACGACGCTCAGCGCGTTGTCTCCAACCCACCCAGTGATGAAGTCATAGCCGGACGCTTCTGTGATTTGCCGATCCAGATGCGCTTCAAATTCGACCGCTCCGTCCACACGGACCCCAAGATAAGTCAGCCATGCACGGAGCGCCGCTGGCGGGACACCATGTCGAACGGCCACTTCCGTGAAATCCGTCGGTTCAGCAGCGGACGTCTGCAACTCGGCAGCCGCCTGAAGACAACTTGCCGCTGTCGAAAACAACTCCCGACGCCGCAGGTTCAGGTCCCGAATAACGGCTCCCACGTCCTTCAGCAGTAGGTCTTTTCGACCGGAAGTGACAAGGCGAGGCCGCTCCCAGACAACGAAATCGTTTTCGGAATGATCCCCGGCGTTGCTCGCTGACAGGTACAAGTGGACCAGCCCGTCAGTTGACTTGCTGACCGCATTGTTCAGCGGTACGCGAATTTCCCTGCGCGACACAATCGGGTTGACGGGTTCCTGCCAGCGGGCTGGCCCGTTCTTCTTGCCGATATGCCCGACGGTCGTAAACCGCCACAGCGCCTGCTGCCACTGACTCACCCACTGCACCAACTCGGGAACATCCGCTTCCGTTACATGTCCCCACTTTTTTCGAAGCTGGCTCATCAAACCTGAGACGTCATCTTTTTGTTCGACAGAGTCGTCTGCATTCTGTTTCGGCCACGAATGGGCCTGCAATGATTCCCACAGCATGCGCAGATACCGAGCACTCAGACGTGGTGACTTGGACGCGTGCTCATCAGCGATTTGCTCGAACGTCACAGTCCGCTGAGCCAGAGCTTTACGATGCTGAATCAGGGCCAGCAGGTAGTTTTCCAGCGGAAGTCGTCCACCGCCGTTCGTGGAGAAAACAATGCCCTGCAGATTAACCTGACTTCCTTCACTCTCCGCGCAA
>JAGQPY010000512.1 GCA_020426485.1 Planctomycetaceae bacterium | reverse complement strand
AGAGCACTGATCCCGCCGTTGGCTTTTCGGATTTCCTGAAGCACCGAAGTTACCAGTTCCGGGTTGGGCTGTGTCTTTTCTGCTTCCTTCTTCTTTTTCAGTTCCTCTGCTCGCTGCCGAGCCTGCTCGCGTTCCTGAGCTACCTCTTCGGCAGTCTTCAATGACCATGTCACAGTCAGTGGAATTCGGACGCTTTGGTGATCCTCGGAATTCTGTTCCAGCGTTGCCTCGTACTGGAGCCTGACAGGCATCCCGATGGTTCGATCGAACGTCAGGTCACCTTTTCCGTTCACTTTCAGGAACGGAGACTGTTCATTGTCGGTCGTTACAAATTCGTAGGCTTTGCGAATGGTGATGCGGCCATTCAGTTCCGGGCCGAAGCTGTAGTGCGTTGACTCCGTCGCGGGAACGACCTTGATGGTTTCTTCTGGTTGCGGCTCGAACGGTGAACCAAATCGACCACGAGGCCCGAACGGAAGGCCTCTCATGCGACTGAATGGGCTGCCATTGTCGCTCTTTCGCACGACTCGCACGGACGTTTCGGACTCTGTGCCCCACGTTTTGTCTCCATCATCGCCGAGCGGTTCGATGAAAAACTGGCCCAGAGGCCCGAGGACATACGGAAGACTTTCATTTCCGGAATACTCCGTGATCTCGCCTGAATGGTTTACCTTCATGTGACCACTGTCCCGACTCGACGAAGGAAAGACGGGCATTCCGCCAAAACGCAGTTGTCGTACGTCAATGGTTTGGCTTTGAACGATGCTGGCTGAATATTCGACGTCGAACATATCGCCGCCGCGATGTCCCCAAACCTTCAGAAACGCGACGGTGGGAGTCACCTGTTCGGCCAGTCTGGGGCCGTCCAGTTTCGCTGCGGCCCCGGACTCGGGCACTTTCAGTCCCTTTTCCTTCATCATGTCGGCCAGAGCGTTCACGGGGACGGCGAAGCCGACCGAGCTGACTTCGCGACTGGCCAGTTTGCTGCTGGCCACACCGATCACCTGCCCCGATTCATTGACGATGGGGCCACCGCTGTTGCCCGGATTGATGGGAGCGTCGGTCTGAATCTGTTTCCCGTGGCGCGTGTCCATGACGATGCCGGACACGGTTCCTGTCACAACTTTGATTCCGGTTCCCAGCACCGTAGACAGCGGAAACCCGAACGCGCGCACGTTCTCCGCCAGCTGTACCTTTTCCGAATCACCGAAGCGCACGACATTCAGTCCGGACGCTTCAATGCGCACGATGGCCAGATCCAAAGCTTTGTTGATCGAAATCACTTTGGCGGGGTAAGTCTTGCCGTCCAGAGTGATCTCAATGCGTTTCGCACCGTCTACCACATGAGCACAGGTGCCGATGTATCCGTCGGAGGTGATGACGAAACCGGAACCGGAGCCTTCCTGCTCGCTGTCGTCGGCGGAGGCTTTTGCTTTGACCTTGTAGGTGCAGGACCCGTTGATAATCTGCTTCGATCCATCGTGATCGGCTTCAATTTTCAGCGTGTAAACGTGCTCCTGACCTGGTTGCCACTTGTACCGAACGGTCTTCGCAGAATCCGGATTCGTGGGCTCCGTCTTTTGTTCGACGCCAGCGGGTTTTGCATTACTTCCGGGAATTGCGGGCTGTGAATCCTGCCCTGCGTTTGCGACAGCCGCATTGCCCGCCGC
Organism: Planctomycetaceae bacterium; assembly: GCA_020426485.1. Lineage (GTDB taxonomy): Bacteria > Planctomycetota > Planctomycetia > Planctomycetales > Planctomycetaceae > JAGQPY01. The sequence continues at coordinate 2,242 of JAGQPY010000512.1, read as the reverse complement.
TTTTGGTTCTTCTGTCGAAGGAGTTGCGACGGGTGCTGGCGGTGTGGTTTGGCCCGGCTCCGAAGAATTAGGCGGAGCCGCAGCGCTGTTGGATTCCGTTGATGCGACCGCGGTCGAATCCTTGCCGTCGCCGGACTCATTTGCAGGTGGCATCGCCGCCGGGCTCTTCGGTGCACCAGCCTCGGGGGCCGCGGGATTCGGCGTCGGCGGTGAAGCGGTTATTGTCGCAACTTCCGTTTCATTTGTTGACGGTGCGGTCACCTGAGGAGAAGTATTGGCCGCGTCTGTGGCAGCATCGGAATTCGCGACTTCCGCCGGTTGAAGAGTATTCTGCAACATCCGCAGCGCGCCGGGGAAGACGATGACTGCGGCCAGAATGGCGGCCAGAGTTGCACCGAGAAAGATGTAGGTTTCCCGTTTTGCTCGCAACAGATCTTCATCGATCTCATCGGCGAACTCATCGTCCTGGTGTGGATCTCGCGGCAGCATCGGCTTTTTCGGAATGACCACCTGTGCTCTTCGCGCGGCCTGCTGTTTCGCAGCAGCTTCACGAGACACCGGTTTCTGTTCCGCTTGCGCCTTGGTTCGCGGCGACGTTGCTGCTGACGGTGTCGGCTTCGAATCGGCCTTGAGGGCTTCATCTTTTAAGGCTGTGATGTCAATCTGTTCGGCGCACCGAGGACATTCGATGACGGACTTCTTTGTCGTCGCGCTGATTCGCAGTTTGGTTCGACAACCGCTGCATGAAACAAGGATGTGACTCATGGCGTCCCCGTCGCTTGATGAACGTGCCCCGTGCCGTCAGTGACGGCAGTCGACGACAAACCGTGATTTCAGGCGAGGATCAAAGCGTGTACTCTGCGGAGAGACCGAACCACTGAACATCGCCTGACGTGAAGCCTTCCGCACCAAATGCACCAGTCGGACTCGTGACGCCTCACGTTGCAGACTCAGATTGTGCCCGACTCCGTGAGGGTTTGCGAGCCTCCACGCTCGTAACTCCGGAATTCACTCGGGGATGTTTGCCGTCAGTCTGTGCCTCAGACAAGGTGCTTTGCCCCAGGGAACCGTTCGGATTGTGAATTTGAAGGCTTGCCCTGTCATAAACGCCTGCCGTCGTGGACGAGGCCGCAAGTCCCCGAAAGTAGCCAGCGGCCGGGACTCGTGGCCTCGTCCGCGACGAGGAGATCTGAACGACCGGTTGCTTCAGACGGCGGGTCACGTTCCCGCCGGACAATGTTTTCCAACCAATAAAGACAATTTTAGGTGGTGCAGAACAGCTGCTGCACCACGCTGCGGCACTCTTCATCCGCTTCGTCGAATTGGACTGGCCGACTGTCGCGCACTTCAATAAAGGCTTCAACGTGTAGCTGCGGTGGCGCGAATGTGTTTGCACATGGATTCAATTCACGAATGCGAATCCATTGTTCGCCTAATCTCAAGCACCTCTATTTGTTCCGAGTGAGGAAGTCAGAGTCATCCAGCGAGCATTCTCTTGATTCAACATTTGTCATCATCATACCTTTCGGGTTGGGCCGCAGTCATCTGGAAAGGCGATTCCCCGTTTCGGTCAGTTGAACTACTTGAGGGCACGCCGTCATCGGCCACCACCAGTGGTCAGTCTTCGATCGAGACGATCACAAGGACGTGCGGCAATATTGTTGCCGGTCAGACGAAGCCTGCTGAATTAATTTGTTTGTCGCTGTTTCCATTCCTATGGGACGTCTCATTATTGTAGGGAGAGAGTCCAGAACGACCGAAGGTCAGTCTTGAAAATCATACCCGGCACAAGGATTTCCAATGCTTCAAACATTTTAAAACGATTGAGAGGCGGTTCGTGTCTTCTTGTTTCTCTGGTGATAATGAATGCAGCCATCCTTCTGAATTCTTCTGAAGTGATGACGATGTGGTTGGGCGGGAGCATGGCCGACTCCAGTGGCTGTCTAACAAGTTACAGTGTTCGAGAGCGGTTTTGCTTCAACTGCACAGACAAAAAATGTCTGTGCCACCTAACATCGATCAATGGTTCCTGGTAGGGCAGGGTCCTGCCAGACAGTGTTTCCGGATTCGTGTCAGTTTGGTTGTCAGGCGGGAGCCTGACCTACAGGAGTCAGTTCAATGATGCTTCGCCTGATGATGACGCTGCTCCCGATGTGCTTTGGCATCAACGGGATCACGCTTCCACTGTACGGTGAAGAATCGGGCTTGCCGAATATTGTGGTGATCCTGGCGGATGATCTGG
>JAGQPY010000511.1 GCA_020426485.1 Planctomycetaceae bacterium | reverse complement strand
AGAATCGAAACGGGAATCTCTCAGGTCGGCAATTCGGGCAAAGTTGGCTGCATCACCCGGAAAGCCCGTTCGCGAGAGAGCCAGCAGTGAATAGTCGTTCTGAATATCATCACGCACCTGATAGCTGCGGATGTTGGTGCCCTCGAACAGGCTGTTGAGTCCCAGTGCTGCCAATAAACCGGACGTATCCGAATTGGCCGTGACCAGAACGGAAGTCGAGTCTGTGGCGGCAACGGTTCCGTTGTCGAAGGAAACGGAGACGCCATCGGCAATTGCCAGGGGCTGGCCGGCAGCGTATCCGGCACCAACTTCCAACTGAGCCACGACCTGTCCTGCGGAATTCGTGACAATCGCTGTTAAGCCATTGGTCACACCAATGGTCCCGGCTCCACTGAAAGACACAGTCCATTCATCGTTGGTTGAGCCTGCGTAGCTTCCGGAGAACTCCGGTGTACCGGTGCCCGAATACGATGACAGGTCGGGGATATTGTCGACTCGGCCTGCAAAGTCGATCTGCAGCAACTGGTCACCGGAAAGGGTCAAACGCCCCGTGTCCGCAGCTACGGATGCGGTGATCCCGTCAATGGCGTCGAAACGGGCAGCGATATCAGTGATCGAATCAAAATAGGGGTTGATGGAGACTCGATGGCTGGTCCGCTGTCCAGTGGCAGGATCTGTGACTGTGACCGTAACGTCGCCGGAATTCACGGGAAATGTTGTTCCGGTGGAAATCAGAGACCGTGTCAGTGAATCAACGCCACGAGTGCCGCGGATGATGTTGTAGCCACCGGTCTCAGTCAGCCCCGTCGCATGAACCTGATCCACCGCACGGACAATTTCTCCTGCCAACTGAGCCAGTCGGGCCTGTGCTTCGGGAATCGTTTCATTGACGGCGGTGAGCAGTCCGCCAAGCTGACCGGAGGTGAAATTCAACTGGTGACGGGTTGGCCCTGTGGCGTAGACCGCAACATTCCCGAAGTCATCGTAACCCACTTCCAGGCCGGCAGGATCTTCGCTGATCGTCAGTGCTCCATTCCCCAGAAGCACGATTTCTCGCCCGTTGTCCGCTGTCTGCACGCTGACGTCCGCCACTTCCGTCAGTTCATTCAACAGTTGGTCACGTTTGTCCAGCAGATCATTGGGCTCCTGATTCAGGGCTCGACCAATGCGAATCTTCTTGTTCAGATCCGCGATATCTCGCACCAGACGATTGATGTTGTCGACCGCGTCGCTGATCTCGGATATTCGGGACTGCCGCTGCTCCTGCAAACCCGCGTCGATGGTATCGAACTGGTAAACAACATTTTCCGCTGCCGTCAGAAGCTCACGACGCACGGTCGTCACTTCGGGCGTGTTCGCGACCGCTTCCAGATTATTGAAAAAGTCCGAAACGTAGGCATGAATTGAACTGTCACTCGGTGTCAACAGGCTCTCAATGTCCTGAGCGACAGACAGACGTGCCGCAGCCGTCGAAAGCAGGGCATTGTTCGACAGAATGGAATCTTCGGTCGCCTGGTCGATGACACGTTCGACTTCGGCAACTTCTACGCCTGTTCCGACATAGTGTCCCCCATCAAGTTCCGGACGTCTTGGAACCAGATGAACTTCCTGTCGGTGGTATCCGGGGGTGGACGCGTTCGCAATATTATTGCCGATCACATTCAGCGCGCGCTGATGCGTTCTGATTGCCGAAAGTCCGATTTCGAATGATCGCAACACTGTTCAGATTTCCCGGTCGGCTGTTGATCCATTTACCTACTTTTGCACGCAGTTATGATCGAGTACCGAAGCGAACGCTCTCCGGATTGACGGCCATTCGGCCGGTGGAGTCGTAGCGTTCTGAATCCGATCGTCCGGTTGCCAGTTGGAACTCAATCTGATTTCGCTGCCGCTGACTGCTGATGATCCACGAGGTTGTCTGAGACACCTGATGTACCTGCCGAACGACGCGAATCAGACGATGGCGAGACTCGGTCAGACTGTTGGAAAGTTCCGCATCGAAGGGACGAACCAGTTCAATGATCCGCCGAATGGAAAGCTCCGCCGTTGGCAGTCGCACCGATTCTGCAATCCGTTCAACGATCAGAACACAGTCGGAATTCAGTCGGCCAAACAGTTCTTCGGCGGCATCCATTCGAGTTCGAAGACGACGATCCGTATTCCGCTGGATAGCCGAGTTCCCCAGATCCTGCAGCAGATTTTTCAAGGCCAGCATTCCGGCTTCCTGAGCATCCAGATGTGCCAGCAGCTGTCTCACATCATCGATCGCAGGTTTTCGGAGCGGTTCGGGAACGACCTTGCCCACGGATGGACGTGCAGCTTCAGAGTTACCGGAGGCGACAGGAACCGAACTTCTCACGGTACGTGTCTTCGCGCCGCCCGTCGGTCGATTTGTGGACACGCCGCTGACGACGGAATCCACGTGTTGCTGGCTTCGAACCGACGTCAATCGCGCCTGTGCGAGTTTGAGCAAATCTTCGCGATCGGTTTCCTCAACTGACGCCGCTGAGGTCGATTGCGGGGCGGGGCGAGTCGGAGTGGGGATGTCCGCCTGCCTCAGAAGCTTCTGCAGAGCGTTCTGATTCAATGCCGCATTGGACTTATTCTGCGAGGGAGATGGCATCCTGATACGCCTTCAGTGGTTTGGCCGTTGATCGCAATTTTGAATTCGATTCCGCAGCGAGTACTTCGCTGTTGGTGGCTGTGGGAAGTTTGTCGAACAGACTGCTCAGCCCAAGTCCCTGTCCCTCGGCCATATGTTGTCCCAGATACAGGTCAAACATGCCTCCGAATGTGTCACTGCTGTCACCGGCAAACATGTCCTGCGACATCGACTGCCGCATCGTTTTGAGCAACATGGAAATCATGACTGATTCAAACTGCTGTTTGACTTCCTGCGTTGAACGTCCCGACGTGCCGGGAAGGTTTGCCGCCGGCATCGGCGAAAGCGTGCTGATATCCGTCAGCGGTGTTGTCGAACTGAGGTCCATGGCAAAGCTTCCGCTACTTGATTTCCAGTTCCGCATGCAGCGCGCCGGATTCCTTCAGCATCTGAAAAATGGAACTCAGGTCGCGCGGTGAAACTCCCAGTGCATTCAGTGACGACGCCAGATCAGAAACGGTGGCTGTCGTCGGCACGATGTTGATGGCTCGACTTTCTTCGGTCAGGTTGACATCCGTCCGCGGAACCGTCGTTGTCTGCCCTTCACTGAACGGAGCGGGCTGCGAAACATCGGGGGATTCCGACACGCTGACGATCAGGTTTCCGTGAGTAATCGCGACAGATGACAACCGTACGGTTTCTGTGCACACAATGGTTCCCGTGCGTTCGTTGATGATGACTCGAGCGGGTGTGGCCGGAGTAATTCGCAGGTTGAGGCACGCTGAAACAAAGTCAAACGGTGCATAGATTTCCGATTCCGGGACGCGAATGGACACCATACCCGGATCAATGATTGAAGCGGTTCGCGGAGCGATCTGATTCACGACACCGGCAATCTGACCGGCGGTTTCCACATCGGGATCACGCAGCAGCAGATGAAAGAATCCCTGATGCAGGATATTTGTGGGAACTTCCCCTTCAATCACACCACCATTGGCGACTCGCCCGGTCGTCGGGTGGTTCTTGGCAACCGAAGCTGCCTGACCGCCGAAGTTTCCACCATTGGTTGAAATCGGTCCGGAGGCCACGGCATACACTTCTCCGTCGACACCTTTCAGCGGTGTGCGAAGCAGAACGCCTCCGTTCAGACTTTCGGCGTCGTCGAATGCCGCGACCACGACATCGATCTTCTGGCCGGGTTTGCCATACGGCGGCAGAGTCGCCATGACCATGACCACGCTGATGTTGTCGGTCTTTTCCCGAGCCTGCTGAATGATGGCACGAATCTGCGGGTCGGCTCGCAGGCCCAGTTT
>JAGQPY010000510.1 GCA_020426485.1 Planctomycetaceae bacterium | reverse complement strand
GCCTGAAACCTTCCACGCCAATCGACTTTCCACGCCCTCGGGTCAAGGGCTCAGCCCTTGTTAAGGGTTTTGAGACGACAAGAGCCGGTCCGGTCGTAAAACCCAGCGAACGACGGCGCGTGACGAGCCACCAAACAGCTCCGGCGGATTGAATCATTGGCGGCGATTGGTCACGATGCGGGCAGCGTCTCCTTCCGTTTGCCTCTCCTCCGTTCGGTGACCCGCCATGAAAACTGCACTTCGATGCGTCCCCTCAATTCCCGCGCGAAATTCGGGAATGGTTCTTTTTCTCCTGCTGGCGGCAATGACTGCCGTTCATCACCACGGCTTATTGCTGGCTGACAGCGAACAGAAAAAAAGCAAAGAACCGATTGAACTGGGAACTCGTCGAGAACTCTTTGTCGACGACTTCCTGGTCGCGTCCATGCAGAACGCGCAGCTAAAGCCACATCGGCCGGAAGCGCAGGACGTGGTTCTGGTCTGTGACAAGCCATGGGAAGGAAACACGTCCGCCTATTACACGCTGATCAAAGACGGAGATCTGTATCGAGCCTGGTACCGAGGCTCGCATTACAACACGGAAACAAAAAAGGCGGCTCATCCCGAAGTCACCTGCTATGCGGAAAGCAAGGACGGCATTCACTGGACGAAACCTTCGCTGGGCCTGTTTGAATTTGAAGGGTCCAAAGAAAACAACATCGTCTGGGCGGGCGAAGGGACTCACAACTTCACGCCTTTTCGAGACACCAATCCTCAGGCCAGCCCGGATGCTCTGTATAAAGCTCTGGCAGGCGGCACGATGCTGGTGAACGGAAAGAAGAAGGCCTGCCTGAATGCATTTCGTTCTCCTGATGGTATTCACTGGGAGATGATGGCGCGGGAAGTCATCACCGACGGAGCATTCGATTCGCAGAATCTGGCGTTTCGAGATGACGTGAACGGGATCTATCGAGCATACTGGAGATACTTCACCAAAGGGCATACCGACGAAAACGGCTGGAAGCCGGAAGGCCATCGCGCCATTCGCACGGCGACATCCGCAGACTTTGTGAAGTGGGAACACCAGGCCGATCTGACCTACGTGGATTCGCCGTCTGAGCATCTCTATACCAATGCTGTTCGACCATACTTTCGAGCACCGCATCTGTTCGTCGGCTTTCCCACTCGGTTTCAGCCGAAGACTCAGCAGGTGGAACCCGTGTTCATGTCCAGTCGCGACGGTATTCTGTTTAAACGCTGGCCGGAAGAACTGATTCCCATCACGGCTCCTCAGGATCGTGACGGAAATCGCAGCAACTATCTGACATCGGCCCTGTTTCCGGTTGCTGGTGAGACGGACACAATGTCGGTCTTTGCGACGGAAGCGTACTACGAAGGTCCGGCCAGTCGAGTTCGTCGCTTCACCTTTCGGACGGATGGATTCGTCTCCGTAAATGCAGAAAAATCAGGAACTCTGACGACTCGCCCCATCACTTTTTCCGGCAATCAACTGCACCTGAACGTGCACAGCCGAGGCCAGTCGCGCGTTGAAATTCTGGATATTGACGGAAATCCAGTGCCGGGATTCGAAGCCAGCCGGTGCGAACCAGTGATTGCCAACAGCATCGATCAGATCGTGCGCTGGAACAGCGCAGAGGTCAGTTCTCTAAAGGGAAAAGTCGTTCAACTTCGGTTTCTGTTGAACGATGCCGACCTGTTCGCGATTCAGTTCGCTTCCGGCAGGTAACGTCCCTTTATCCTGTTCAGGCATTCAGCCCCGTTCAACGGAAAGTCGCAATCCTATGCTCTCGTGGTTCAGAAGTTGTTGTGCCGGCGTGACTCTTCAGTTGGTGGTGTCTGCGGTTTGTCTGTCCGCAGACCGTCCGAATCTGCTGGTGATTCTGGCCGATGATCTCGGCTACGCAGATCTGGCGTGCTGTGGATCAAAGGACATGCAGACTCCACACATTGATGGCCTGTTCGCTTCCGGAATGCAGTTCACGCACTTCTATGCCAACTGTCCTGTTTGTTCTCCCACGCGAGCGGCCTTGTTAAGCGGTCGCTATCAGGAACTGGTTGGTGTTCCGGGAGTGATTCGAACGCATCCCGAAAACAGCTGGGGGTATCTGGACCCGAAGGCCGTTCTGCTGCCCGAACTTGCTCGACGGAACGGCTATCACACTGCCATCGTGGGAAAGTGGCATCTGGGGCTCGAATCACCCAATACTCCGACGGAACGTGGATTCGACCACTTTCACGGGTTTCTGGGCGACATGATGGATGATTATTACAACCATCGTCGCCACGGAAACAACTACATGTTTCTGAACAAAAAGGAAATCGATCCGAAAGGTCATGCGACCGATCTGTTCACTCAATGGGCCGTCGAGTACCTGAACGATCAACGGAACAGCGATCAACCGTTCCTGCTTTATCTGGCTTATAACGCACCGCATACTCCGATTCAGCCACCAGATAACTGGCTGGAGAAGGTCAAACAGCGCGAGCCGGATATCAAGGAGTATCGTGCGAAACTGGTGGCTTTGATTGAGCACATGGATCACGGCGTCGGCAAGGTTCTGGAAACATTGCAGGCGAATGGTCAGGCCAGGAACACCATTGTCGTGTTCAGTTCGGACAATGGGGGCGATCTGCCTCCCGGTGCCAACAATGGTCCTTTGCGAGACGGAAAGCAGAGCGTCTACGAAGGCGGTCTGCGAGTGCCAACGGCTGTGGTTTGGCCAGGACAGATTCAGGCGGGCAGTCGGTCGGAGTTTCGAGCTATGTCGATGGATATCCTGCCGACACTTTTCGAAGCGGCCGGAATTCATTCTGACATGATGATCGACGGCCGAAGTTTTCTGCCCACGATTCTCGGCAGGGATCAGGAAGAACTTCGTCAGCAATGGTTCTTCTGCCGACGGGAAGGCGGTCTTCGATATGGTGGCAAGTCGATTGAAGCCGTGATTGAAGGACCGTGGAAGCTGCTGCAGAATTCACCGTTCGAACCGCTGGAACTTTACAACCTGAAAGCAGATCCGTTCGAAACGACCAATCTGGCGGCGAAGAATCCAAAGATGGTCAATCAGCTGAACGCCGCCCTGCGACTGCAACTGCAACGTGGCGGCCGAGTCCCCTGGCAAGGACAACACCCTTGATCAGGCATCTGTCGCACATGCCTCAACGGCTGACGTCTCTTTCCGGAAACAACAGTGCGCCACGGCGGGCTCCCAAACGAAGAGGCAAGCATCTGGTCGTGCGGAGAAATGCACATCGTCTGTCCGCAGTTCGGCCTGTACTCGGCGCTGGTCGTGATGATGTCATTCGGCAGCGGGGGCTGAGGACCACTCTGTGTCTGCTGGTTGCGATGCTGCCGCTGCTTTTCCACCCAGCCGGGTAGGGCCGGTTCCCACCCGCCAATTGCAATGATTTCGTCCCCGGTGGCCGGTCGGAACCGGCCCTGCTCGACTGCCATGCTGGAACACCATTGGCCAGCAGTTCCCGAGAGAATCCCAACGCCATATCGCGAGTCAGCTTCAACGGTGATTCATCGTCCGAGCGAGCATACTCGCCGAATCGCTTCAGCCAGACAGGAAACCACTCCCGATCCTTGCGGACAAACGTTCCGCTGAGAACGATGCTTCTAAACGCCTGTACAGTCATAAGCGAGGACCACCCGAGTGACGTCACGAACCCATCAACACTCCCGTATCCCTGCCTTTTACTTTTTATGACGGTGAAGACCACCCATCCCTTGCACAGTTTCGTACACCCGAATAAAATTCCCGGCACACGGGGATAACCCGGATGATACAGGCTTTATCCCGGTAAATTTCCGGGTTACTTACTATAGTTGAACAAGACGGCTTCGCCGTAGAGGTTTGCCAGGCGTGATGAGCATGGAGACCGATGCTGTTTGTTCAATCATTCGCCGGTTCTATCGGAG
>JAGQPY010000050.1 GCA_020426485.1 Planctomycetaceae bacterium | reverse complement strand
CGCCTGAGACGCAACCACAAGCGTCCCGAAGTATTGCGACGACGGCAGCCGACCTGCGGCGTCATTACTTCTCGACGACATGTATCGAATCGTCGCTCTGTCCAACCTCGGGTTGGCGGATCAGTGCGGTGCATTTCGACCACTGTCGTCACAGCGCGGCCTCATCGAGACTATCTGAAAAAGGGGACAGACCCCTTTCGCCCGGAGCCCCTTTCGCCCGGAGAGGGTCAGACCCTTTTTCAGATTGCCTCTAAGTTTTGTGAGGGGTTCTTAGAAGCTTCTACCTGAAGATTCCGTCAATAGCCTCGGCCGCTGTGTGTCAGTCATCGTCGGTTGAAGTCGAGAATCTGCTCCTTCCGGGATGAATTTTCTCGCCCCCGTGAGATTGCCTGCCACGTTCTGCATGGCCCATAGTTCTCTGTTGATTCCAGTCCTGTCTGAAGTTCGAAACGATGCCCGGCTTTTCTGATTTGCTTCATCAACGTGTTTTGCAGGCAGGAACTGCCGTCCTCGTGGGGTTGGATCCTCGATTTGATTTTCTTCCCGATGAAATCGTCGCAGCGGCTGCCTCTTCCCCGCACCAGATCGCGACGGCATTCGAACGATTCTGTTGCGAGATCATCGACATTGTTGCTCCGCTCGTTCCGGCTGTGAAACCGCAGGTTGCTTTTTTTGAGCAACTGGGGCCTTCCGGCATGTCGGCTCTTCACAGTGTCATGACTTACGCCAGGCAGAAGAATCTGATTGTCATTGCCGACGGAAAACGCGGTGACATAGGGACGACTGCGGCAGCCTATGCTGAGGGGTGGCTGGCGGGCGAAGATCCATTTGCCGCTCCATTTCCTGCTCACGCATTGACGGTGAATGCATACTTGGGCGCGGACACGCTGGAGCCATTCGTCGAACTGGCTTTACGTCGAAATGCAGGTATCTACGTTCTTGTGCGAACGAGTAATCCGGGTGCTGGAGCATTTCAGGATCTGAGTGATTCCGATCGGTCAGTATTTCAGGCAGTCGCGGACACCGTGCAGGGCCTCAACGCGAAAAACTGGCCGGATCAGGCTTGGGGAGGCGTCGGGGCAGTTGTTGGTGCGACCTGGCCGACCGAGCTTCGGGAACTTCGAGCTCGAATGCCGAACACTCCGCTGCTGATTCCCGGTTACGGAAGTCAGGGCGGAACGGCTGCCGATGTTGCGGCTGCGTTCGATCCGGAGGGGCTGGGAGCAGTCGTTAACAGTTCTCGAGCCATTAACTTTGCGTTCCGTGATCCGAAGTATGCAAATCAATTTGCTCCCGGTGATTGGCGTTCTGCCATTGAAGCAGCGACTCGCGATATGATCTCCGATCTGAAGAGCCACTCCGCAGGGCCGCGGTAGTCTTTGGTTCGGTGCTGCCGAAGGCGGCTGAAACACGAGTGCGACTGAGCGGGACAGCGGCAGGTTTTCTCTTTGGAGTGCGGCGACTTGTCGCCGCTTTGGCATTGCTTTCGCACGTCGAGTTTCCGCGAACGGGAGACACGAATTGACTCGTGGTTTGTCGGATTACGTGGTTTGTCGGATTAAACGTCGGGCCGAGACCGTCTCCGTTTCGTCAGAAGCGGTAAACAGGATCTTCGTCGATGGAAACTTCACGACGAGATTCGGGTTTGCGATCCTGTTCCAGGGCAGGTTCTCCCAGTGAAAGTCTGATGCCGTCCATTTCAATTTCACGGATCTGATACTGCACATCGCGTGTGGGAAACAGGGCCAGCCGACCATTTCCCTGTCCGGACAGAAATGCTCCGGGACCTCCTGAACTTCTGTTTGAACTTTCATGGATTCGATTGGCTGAAAGCCAGACATGAATCGGAGGTGTTTCGGGATAGTTCAGGATCAGCTGAATCCGATCCACATCCGTAGATGATTCTTCATCGCCTGCAGCTTCCGAAGCAAACTCAGCCGCAATCCCCCGTGGCAGCGGGCGGTAGCCCACCTGATGAAATTCCTGGCGTGACGTCCGAATCTTTGGTTGTGCATCCTGAAGTTTCCAGGCCGCCGAAGCCATCAGAGAAACAGAATCTCTGCGACCATTCGTCCTCGCCATGACGTTCAGCGATGAGACAAGGAACTGCTGGGCTCTGGCCGGGACTTTTCCTTCCAGAAGCCGCGTGCTCAGCAGCAGGCCGGGAATCGGAACTTCCGAAAGAATCTGCGGATCATCCAGCAGGGCTGCCAGTTTGACTTTGTCTTCCGAGTGGTAGTAGAGGGAAACCAGAGCAACTCGGCTCTGTCCTGTCTCCTGATCTTCGTCCAGATTGCACAGAATCAATTCTTCAGCATCAGAAAACCGTTGATGTCGCCCAAGGACCCAGGCGGAAATCAGATTTGATTCCCAGCTGCGAATCGAAAAATCGGGGACCTGAAAGGCAACATCCGGCGCTGAAGGGTCACCGTTCATTTCCAGCAGCAATGCCATGTTCGCCATGCTGGCCGCAAGCATGTCGTCCTGCCGAAAGTGTCCGCGACCAATTGCTGTCAGGCGTTGGTAGGTCCCCAAAGCTTCTTCCGTCATTCCAAGTTGCTGTTGAGTACGGCCGACGTAGTACCAGTATGGTGGATAACACTCCATGAAGCGTTCCATGCGTGTCAACATCCGCAGTCGTTGAGAGGGGTCCTGTTCCGCCAGTACTCTCCCCAGTTGATCCAGATCATCATCACGAATCAGCCATCGGTCAGGAATGTTGTTTTTCTGGGATAGTCGCCAGAAGCTGTCGAGAAACGTGCCTGATCGAGACATCAGACTCGTCATTTCATTCCGTTCGACTTTCCACTGATCTGAATCCCGCCGCACTTCCTGATTACGGTAGTCCCACCAGCTGTTGGCACCGGACTGAATCGCACTGCCCAGCTGGCCCGTGGCGACCTGAGCACCCACCACGAAGAAACTGGTTCCCAACTGTCGATGCGAATTGCGCCGGAACTGCTCGTCAATGACCACACGTTCGCGGTCGCTGATCTCGACGGTGCTGATTTCATCCAGAATGGACTTATAGAGAGCGATTACTTCCGGATCTTCGATCTTGTTCAGATCGATGTTGTTCAGGATTCTCTGCTGCTCTTCCAGCAGAACAGCTTTATCCGGATGTCGACGGATTCTGTGCAGAGCTGCTCGGCAATAATTCAGGGCAACAGCAGTCGTTCGACGAACGTCTTCCTCGTGACTGGTTGCATCTTCCCCAAAGACGCCTGAAGGACAGACGAACAGCAACAGCAGGATTGAAAACAGTGATAACTTCTTCATGGCACTCTGCAGTTCTACGGAATTCAAAACGCTGATTCAGCACTGAAATGCGACGTCAGATCTTTGACGCCACAAGCCCTGTTCAGTGGCTCAGAACGAGCATCCCAAATTGTTTTCACAGGTGCCGACGCGAAACTCATCCCTGAAACTCACGGCGACGGTCTGTCTATGATTTCGTGCGGCGGGCTTCAGACAAGTGTTAAACCTTTCTGCGTAGCCGTTACTGGCGTGCCGCTGCCTGAAAAATCAATCGGGCTGGGTCTGTTGTCTGCACAATATGCTCAAGCTGGGATGACTGCGGCAATTGTTGCCGGAAAGTCCACCAGCGACTGTGGCCGAACTTCAGCCGGAGGGTGCTGTAGACGACCGTCCCGACTCATGGTCAGGTTGCTTTTGAACGCAGGAAACGCAGCAGATGAGCGTACGACAAACACCTCATCGAGACACGATTCGTGTGGGTTGCAGCTTGGGGAGTGCTGGAAAGCTGATCTGGCCAAATCCCGGGAAAGCCGGTACATCCGCGAAACAATCACCGCGAGAAAACGCGACGTTCCGGCTGTCTATCATTTTCTAACGTGCCCATCCCCGTCTGATCAGGCACTTCCACAAGGACATACTCATGCGTGATACCTTTTTGCCGTTTGCGCCTCCGGCCATTGGACAGGAAGAAATTGATGAGGTGATTGATACACTGAAGTCCGGATGGCTGACCACGGGCCCCAAGACTCGCCGGTTTGCTCAGGAATTTCAGGACTACGTGCAGTCTCCCGGCGCGCTGCCGGTGAACTCGTGTACGGCTGCCCTGCACCTTTCGTTGCTGGCGTCAGATATCGGGCCCGGAGATGAGGTCATTACAACTCCGCTGACGTTCGCAGCGACGGCTAATGTCATCGAACACGTTGGAGCCAGACCGGTACTGGTCGACGTGGAACCTGACACACTGAACATTGATACCGACAAAATTGAACGAGCGATTACTCCGGCCACGAAGGCCATCATTGCCGTCCATTATGCTGGTCATCCGGTCGAACTGGATGAAATTCGCGCGATTGCTGATCGACATGGACTGACGCTGATTGAAGACGCGGCTCACGGAATTGGTGCCGAGTACCGAGGAACTCCAATCGGTGGCACCGACAATCCGGTCTGCTTCAGCTTTTATGCCACCAAGAATCTGACAACCGGTGAAGGCGGCATGTTGACGGGGCAGCCGGACTTTCTGGAACAGGCACGGACACTGAGTCTGCACGGCATGAGTCGAGAAGCGTGGACTCGCTATGCTGCCGGCGGGAAGTGGGCCTACGATATCGTGGCTCCCGGATTCAAATGCAACATGACCGACATACAGGCCGCTATCGGACTGCAGCAGCTGCGGCGTTTCGACGGACTGCAGCAGCGTCGGAGAGAGATTGTGGCGAAGTACAACGCCGCGTTTTCGTCCGATCCGATGTTTGAGACTCCTGTCTGTCGCACGTGGGTCAGGCATGCGTGGCATCTGTACGTTCTGCGTTTGTCACGACGCTGCACTTTCATCGACCGAAACACCCTGATTGAAGAACTGGCGGCTCGCAATATTGGGACGTCCGTTCATTTCATTCCAATCCATATCCATTCGTTCTACGCAAAAAAATATGGCATGCGACCTCGGGATCTGCCGGTTGCCTTTGACAGCTATCAAAGAATGGTCAGCCTGCCTCTGTCAGCGAAAATGACGGATCAGGACGTGGACGACGTCATCGAAGCCGTTCACGACACCATGAAAACGGCATCACTTCGACGCTCAGCCGCCTGAACCGATCTGAAATCGTTCAAATTTCGACACGCGACGGCGCGGACACGGTATACTGCGTCCTGCGCGGTAATCGTTGAAGTCGGCGGCAGGTCTGTCCAGCCTCCTTTTCGACGACCGAGCCGTTGTCTGTGACCGGTGTCTGCCGGCGAGTCGAATCACTTCGCGTCGAAATCAATGAACGATGCCGCTTCGAACGAATTCTCTGGAAGAACCACAACTGAATCTGACACCCATGATTGATGTGGTGTTTCTGCTGATCATCTTCTTTATGGTTGGCACACGATTCAGTGAAATCGAGCACCAGTACGATGTGGAACTGCCTCACGCGGCTGCTGTCCAGCCAATGACAGCGCGTCCGGATGCGATCGTTGTGAACGTGAGTCGTGCCGGGGAGGTTCTGCTGAACGGTGAGAAGCTGTCCCTGACGGAGTTGTCGGAACAGCTGAAGAAGGCTCGTGAAGCATATGCCGAACAGGCGGTGCTGATTCGAGGAGATGGCAGCGGGACATACCAGCCGATCATTGATGTCATGGATATCTGCCACCAGGTGAAGATTCAGAAGTTCTCGCTGGCCTTCCAACCGTCGACTCCGGAGGACTGAAGGTGGCAATTCTGAGGCAGGTGCTGCTGAAGATCTGGCACGGTCAGCCCCTGTTGGGCGATGATCTCGTCGCGCTGTGTCTGTTGTTGGCGATGCTGGCTTCGCTTGCTCATCTGTTGACGATGCTCGTCACGAGATGGGGCGATCATCATATTGCTGCGAAGTCGTTGCTGGCTTCGATTCTTGTTCACGCTGTTTGTCTCCTGAGCCTTGAGGTTTTTGATCCGCTGCAGGCATCGGCAGTTTCCGATGAACAGGTCATCGTCAACATTCCGGAAGCGGAGACGGAAATCACTATTGAAAGTGACGAACTCGTTCAACGGCCCAGCGCCGGAAACACGCCGGTTCCGGAAGCCGTCATTTCGCCGAAAGTCAATCTCCAGCGTTTGACAGATGTTTCTCGGCGGCTGGAGACAGATGAAACGCTGAGCCGCGATGTCGATGTCCCGCGGCGTCTTCAGTCCGACTTTGACGATGTCTCACCATTCATCGAAAGTGACATTCCTCAAACGGCGTCCGTTTCAGATGCGGGTAACGTCGGGCCGCCGCGTCCGGCGGTCAGCGATCCCGTGTCAGATCTGACAACGATGCTGAAAGACAGCCTGCTCGAAGTGCAGGTTCTGACGCCTCAACGACTGCAGACTCAGCCCGGTGCGCTTGTTGAAACAGCTCCCGCAGAACGCAGTTCTGACGCGGGCAGGGTTTCTCGAATTGAGAATCAACTGGAAGCTGCGGATCTTTCGCTTCCTGTCGCGACCAGTGACGCATCCGAGTCCCCCATTCTGCCGGTTTCGACTCCTTCGGAAGCTGTCCGAGAGTCCGCGGCTCCCGCTTCCGGTGCCGATCCGGGAGCAACGGCAGGTCCGGAAATGATGCCAAATTCCCGAAACTCAGCGGCTGCGACGTCGTTGGAATCTCGTCTGTCTCGCCCGCCCCGATCGACACCGTCGAACGTTTCCGATCGTCACCCAGCTCGGTTCGCCAACGAATCCGCACAGACGACAATTCCACTCAGCTCGGACTACGACGACGTCCGCATGGGGGCAACCGAGGTTGACATGACGGATGCCCTGACATCAGCGGCCAGTCTTCTGGATTCTGAATCGCACACGATCAGACGCCGGGAGTCGCGGAGAGCGACCTACCGGCTGCGGACTCCGGAACATCGTCGAGATGCGGCCGAGCAGTTTGGTGGGACGCGCCAGTCTGAAGCTGCCGTTGAGCTGAGTCTGAAGTGGCTGAATGCCATGCAGTCCCGTGATGGTCACTGGGACGCAGAGACCTTTGGGGCGGGACAGGTCGACGTCGACGAGCAGGGAGTTGAACGCAACTTTGCCGGTCGAGATGCCGACACCGGGCTGACCGCCCTCGTGACACTTTCGTTTCTGGGGGCAGGCTATACTCACGAAGGCGGACGCTATGCTCTCACCGTCGACCGTGCTTTGAACTGGCTGATCTCTCAGCAGAGATCTGATGGCAGTCTGTCCGGAAAGGCTGGACACTATGCCGCGATGTATTGTCATGCCATGGCCACGTACGCCCTGGCAGAAGCCGTCGGCATGCAGGGACGAGAGTTCCTGGGACCGATCGTGCAACCGGACGCGCTGAGTTCAGGACCGTTGTTGATGCAGGCGGCAACGGAGGCGACGTGTGCCCCGGGTGGCTTCCCAGTGCTGCCGCACGTCGCGATCTCCAACGCCGCTCACAATAATTACTCTGATTTCACGGCTTTTCAGATGCGGCTGGCCGATGAAATTCGGCTGAGAGCTGCCCTGGTTAAAGCTGTCGCATACACCATCAGTCAGCAGGATCCTCGAAGCGGTGGCTGGCGGTATGAATTCGGGCAGGAGGGTGACGTCAGTATGTTTGGCTGGCAGATGATGTCATTGCGCAGCGCTGATATCGCGGGTGTGAGTATCGATCCTGTCGTGCGAGACCGGATGGTCATGTTCCTGAACGGGGTTCGGCAGGGTGACCGCGGAGGGTTGTTTGGTTATCGTCGCCCTGTTGAAATCAATGGAAGGATTTCTGAGCCTGTGACGCCGGTTATGACCGCTGAAGCTCTGTTCTGTCAACAGATGCTGGGGTATCCCCGTGATTCCGATGCCGGTGAAGAGGCCGTCGAATATCTGCTGGACCATCTTCCCCGTGTCTCCGAGTTCAACCTGTATTATTGGTACTACGGGACGCTGGCCATGTACCAATTTGGAGGTGGGCCATGGGAGCGATGGAATTCGGCTGTGCGTGATCCATTGATCGACCTTCAGCGCCGCGATGGTCGCTTCGCCGGCAGCTGGGATCCGAATGATCCATGGGGACCGTATGGTGGGCGACTTTATTCGACCGCGATTGCCACGCTGACGCTGGAGGTCTACTACCGGCTTCTTCCACTGTATCGAATGAATACGATTGAACGGCGGCAACCGTAACGCGACGCTGAAAACCGTGTCCCGGAGTTCCCGGAAGAAACGCGTTTTGCCTGTGTGGAAAAGAACGTCTGAATCGAAACAATTCGTGGCGATCTGCCTGAGCTTTCCCAAAATCTGACCTTGCGAGTGATCGACAAATGAAATGCTTCTCCGGTAAGAAGTACACGCACCTGTTCATTGGGCTGATTTCGTGTTGCATTGCCGTTCCCGTTGTCACGGTGAACTGGAGTCATGCTGCGGAATCTGAACGGTCGGCAACACTGACTGCCGAAGACCTGTTGCCTTTTGGACGAGTTTTCACCGGACAAGCCGCCAGGTTTCGACTGACAGTGCGTGCGACCGTTCCGATTGATCATAGACCGCAGACGATCAATCTGGAGATCACACGCTTCGGACCACACAGCTACGACTTTCTCATCGCGCACGAAGATTATGCCCTTGAACTGCGGCGACGTGAAGACGCGACGACGCTGGTTCTGCCTCGCCATGAAACCGCTTTCGTGGGCAGCGGTTCGGTTTCGGAAGCGGACAGTCTCGATGGAATGAATGTTGTCCGTCGCCTGATCAGCGCCGATTCCAGGGCAGTCGTGGCCCTGCCCTTCTTCGAACCAGGCGTCTTGGCGTCAGCGGTACCACTGCTGGACTCGCTGCTGAGCAACATGAGGGAAACGTCTCGGCCTTCGCTGACCTGCGTCGCGCCGGGCGAACTGTCGATCACTTCGGGCGAGATCCACATCCAGGTGGTCGTGTCGGAAGACGTCGGAGCGGCCGGACCAACCAATCCGAAGTCGTATAGTGAAACATCTCTGCCACGATCCGAACTGGAAGGAACCCTGCTGCGAGGTGTCCGTCGTGCAACAGAAATTCTGTGGCCCGCTTCGAGTCTGACAAGCCCGCCCCAGCGTCCGAAATCCGTTCCTCATGGTGAACTGAAGTGGATCGATGGACACCGAGTCGCCATTCTCAGTGGCACTCCACAGGACATCGGGACTGCTCATGCTCAGCTGCTGGAAAAGGAATCTCGACGATGCATCGAATCCGTCCTGTACACCTTCGGTACCGTTCACGTGGTGCGCACGGGGCATTGGTTTCGACATGATCTGGAAGCTGCTTACGCTCGGCTTTCCCCACACATTCCCCAGCGCCACAAACAGGAAGTACAGGCATTGGCAGAATCATTGGGGATGCCGCCCGAAACGCTGAATGTTCTGAATGTGTTTCCGGAGATGTTTCACTGTTCAGGTTTCGCTCTGTTTGGAACTGCCACCAAAGATGGACGTCTTTACCACGGGCGTGTCCTGGACTACATGACGACCATCGGTCTTCAGGATGCGGCGACGACATTCATTGTTCAGCCTGAAGGCTGCCACGGATTTGCGAACGTTGGATACGCTGCGTTTGTCGGCAGTGTCAGCGGAATGAATGATCAGGCGATCTCTCTGGGAGAAATGGGCGGACGTGGAGAAGGCAACTGGGATGGTGTTCCCATGGCCACACTCATGCGCCGCGCGCTGGAAGAATGCAGTACTCTGGATGAAGTGACCCGATTATGGGCGAACAGCCCTCGGACCTGCGAATACTACTATGTTTTTGCGGACGGCAAGACAAATCAGGCGGTGGGTGTCGCCGCCCTGCCTGAATCGATTGAATTTATTCAGCCCGGACAGTTTCACGAGCGGCTGGGAGACGGAATTGCTGACGCAGTGGTGCTGTCGGCTGGAAGCAGGCTGGAAACACTGCGAGCCCGCGTTATTGAAAAGCACGGGCAGATTGATTCTGAAGTCAGCAAATGGCTGATGAGCCGCCCCGTGGCCATGCAGTCGAATCTTCATAACGTACTGTTCGTTCCGGAACTCGCCATCCTGCATGTTGCCAACGCATCTCATTCCAAACCCGCGGCGGAACAGCCATACGTTGAACTCAACCTGAACCAGTTGCTTTCCGAAGCCCATAACAAAGAGAAGAGAGCCGGCTTGCTTTCACAGCCCTGATTGCCTGGCCAACGTCGCCGGTAGACTCGGACGCGGTTCAGTCCGGACAGTCGTGGGAATCGGCGGATGATGTCCGGCGACTTGTCCTGGAGATTGATGGCACCAGTCAGATGTGATAGTCATGAAATCCGTCTCAGGCTGACACTTTTGCGGCATCGGATACCTTCGAGTGACGATCAGCTGAAGTTTGGTTGAACTCGATGCATCCACTGTTGACCGATGACATGACTTCCCCATCGTCCTGAATCTGCCTGCTGCGGCCCTGCACTGCGATGAAACTGCTTTTGGATGGTTGCTGTAAGACCACCTGCTGAATCTTTGCCTCGTGAGTGAATTCTGTGAGTCAAACGCCCCGTGGAGAATCCGTAGCCATCGTCGGCGGAGGTCCTGCAGGATTGATGGCGGCGGATGTAATTTCCGCAGCCGGAATTCCAGTTCATCTCTACGAATCGAAGCCGTCAATTGGTCGTAAGTTCCTGATCGCAGGCAAAGGGGGGCTGAACCTGACGCACAATGAGTCTTACGAAGATTTCGTTCGACGTTTTGGTTCGCGATGTTCGGAAGTTGCTCCGCTTCTTGAACGCTTTGGTCCAAAAGAGGTGCGTAAATGGTGTCGTGGACTTGGCGTCGAAACGTTTGTTGGTGGATCGAATCGCGTGTTTCCCTCTGACATGAAGGCGTTTCCACTACTGCGAAACTGGTTGCAGCGACTTCAAAGTCAGGGGGTTGAAATCCATACACGTCACCGTTGGCTCGGTTGGGATTCTGCAGGGAAAATGTCGTTTGATTCAGCAGAAGGCAGGTACTGTGTCTCGTCGACAGCGACCATTCTGGCATTGGGAGGCGGCAGTTGGTCGAAACTCGGCTCAGATGGTCGGTGGGTCGAAGTCCTGCGGCAGGAGGGCATTGGCGTACAGTCACTGCAGCCAACCAATTGCGGCTTTGACGTTTTGTGGAGTGAATACTTTCGGAGTCGCTTTGCAGGTCAGCCACTGAAGTCCGTGATTCTGAGGTTTACCGATTCCCGGGGTAATGTCTTCGAGCGTCGCGGTTCCTGTGTGGTGACCGAATACGGGCTTGAGGGCAGCCTGATTTATGCCGCGTCGCCCCTGCTCCGCGAAGAAATCAACGCTTGTGGAACGGCCCGAATTGTTCTGGATCTGGCTCCGGATCGGACTCTGGAGAACCTGCAGGAACGGCTGTGTGCTCAGCGGGGTTCTCGTTCACTGAGCAACCATCTTCGCAGTCGCGTCAACATCAAAGGGGTTGAAGCGGCCTTGTTGCGGGAGTGTCAGTTGTCAACGAACACTCCATCTCACCGCGCGGAGGAATGGAATAATGCAAACGCACTTGCCCATTTGATCAAGTCATGCCCGGTCCGGCTTGAAAGCCCCCGACCGCTGGATGAAGCGATCAGCACGGCCGGTGGAGTCCTGTTTGAAGATCTCGACGAGAGGCTGATGCTGAAGTCACGTCCTGGCTGTTTTGTTGCCGGCGAAATGCTGGACTGGGAAGCTCCAACGGGGGGCTACCTGCTGACGATGTGCCTTTCCAGTGGGTTCGCCGCGGGTCACGGGACCATGGAATGGTTAAATCGCAGGGTCATGGAAGGCTGATGATCACGACCATGACATTTTCGACTCTTCATGGTGACGTGCAGTCGCAACTGCATTCGGCGAGTCTAAGCGATCAATCCCTGAACCACTTCCCCATAGATATCTGTCAGTCGGAAATCGCGGCCCGCGTAGCGGTATGTCAGCTGCAGGTGATCGATCCCAAGGAGATGCAGCATCGTGGCGTGCAGGTCGTGAACATGAACTCGATCTTCGACCGCGTAATATCCGTAATCGTCGGTGTTTCCCCAGGCGAGCCCACCCCGGACTCCGCCGCCCGCCAGAACAGCGGTAAATCCCTGTGGATTATGATCACGACCATTGCTGCCCTGGACAATCGGTGTTCGTCCGAACTCGCCACTCCAAACGACAAGCGTGTCGTCCAGCATTCCGCGGCTTTTCAGATCCTTCAGAAGTGCGGCCACGGGCTGATCTGTGGCCTTTGAATTCTTTTCATGTCCCTGTTTCAGGTTTCCGTGCTGATCCCAGACATTTCCTGTGGACACCTCAACGTACCGCACACCGCTTTCCACAAGGCGACGAGCCAGCAGGCACTGTCGACCAAAGTTGTCCGTTTCCTTTTCACCAATGCCGTACATCGTCTGCACATGCTCCGGCTCTTCTGACAGATTCAGAACTTCCGGCGCTGCGGATTGCATCCGGAATGCCAGATCAAATGCCTCAATGGCTCCCTGCACCTGAGGATCACCATGCGTGTTCTCCAGATGCTTTTGATTCAGCTGTTGAAGCAGCAGCATTTGCTCCGATTGCTGCAGCGCTGAGACTCGGTCATTTCCCAGAAAGGCAATTGATGTGTCTTTCATCTTTCCCGAACTGCCAATCGTTGTCGCCTGATGTGCGGCAGGTAGAAACGCGCTTCCATAATTCCGTGGACCGCCATGGCCACTGGAAGGGCTGATTGAAACGAAAGCCGGCAGATTCGGATTCTCAGCTCCAAGTGCAAAGGAGACCCAGGCACCCACAGAGGGCCTCACCAGGTTGTCACTTCCGGTGTGCATCATGCTGACTGCCTGGCCGTGTGACTGTCCCTTGCTGTGCATCGAACGAACAATGCACAGGTCATCAATCACGCCTGCCATATGAGGCAGCAATTCGGAAACCCAGTTGCCGCATTCACCATATCTGGAAAACTGCCACGGCGATTTCATCAGCTTTGGCACGGCGTCGATGTTACTGGCGGCATTGAACGGAAGTTCCTTTCCGTCGTCCCGCTGGAGCAGCGGTTTGTAGTCAAAGGTGTCTACCTGACTGGGACCGCCGTGCATAAACAGGAAAATTACACGTTTTGCTTTGGGCTGGTGATGGATGTTTCTCGAAACGTCGGCCGCACGCAATGAAGTGCCGAAGAACGGCAGGCCGCTGAGTATCAGCCCTCCCAGCCCACTGCTGGTCAACGCATCTCGACGAGAATAAAGCATCTGTTTCATTGCATGTTGCCTCTGGACCGTTAAGACGTTTCCCGTCCTGAAGATGAAAGCTGCATTGTTGCGGAGATTCTGCGCTGGTAATGCGATTTCAGACGTCACTACTCAGTTCAATTCAACAGCCGGAATTCAGTAGATGCGAACAGGACGTGGATAAATCTGCGGAACTTTGCTCCTGCGTCCCGATCATCACCTTCTGACACAATGAGATTGCCTTCGTCTGTTACGGGCACCGTTTTGTGACGGGAACCGGCGAACGCCGTGGCAATCGAGCGAGTGGAATCGCTGATATCAAGGAATTCTGTGCCCTGTTGGATTTCTTCAGGCGTGGCTTTGCGATTAAGGACCTTGCGGTAGGCCAGATCAATCAGCTGTCCAACGGTGAGCGTTCCATCACTGATGAGTTGTTCCGCCGTCCCGGCCGCGTTGTCCATGACAAAAGGACTGTTCATCAACATGAGCGCCTGAGCCGGAACATTGGTGACGGGACGTTTTCCAACGACCATGTCAGAATCCGCGAAATCAAACGCAGTCAGCATTGGCGGAAGTTCGCTGCGAATAATGGGCAGATACGCGCTGCGATAACTCGATTCTTTCCGCTTCACTTCATTGGCGTCAGCGTTATTCGTTTTAACCAGGACGCCGAAGCCTTCGACCGGAGATCCACCCGGAGAAAGACTCAGTCGACCGCTGGCCATCAGCATGGCATCACGAATGGCTTCCGCAGGCAGACGCTTTCTGTTTGCTCGCCAAAGCAGGCGGTTTTCGGGATCAACAGCCGCCGCAGCTTCGTTGAACTGAGTTGACCGTTGATAGACATCCGTCAAAACCAGTTCCCGAATCAACGCCTTCAGGGACCAACCAAATCCTGCTGCGCCGGCGGGCGTCGTTCGATCAGACGGCGTGACCAGCCGAGCGGCAAGGTGATCCAGCAGCAGCGGATGTGTCGGTCGCTCGCCATTTGTACCGAAGTTGTCGACGCTGCGTACAAGTCCTTCGCCAAACAGGTGAGACCAGATGCGATTGACAATCACTCTGCCGGTTAATGGATTTTGAGGATCTGCGATCCAGTTCGCCAGTTGTACGCGACCACTTTGAGCGTCCGTGAATTCAGCCGTCGAATTCCATGACGCGACCTGCAGAAACCCCCGGGGAACAATCGCACCCGTGTTTCGATGTTCTCCACGGACACAGACCGGACAGTCCCCGATCTCCTGATGGTCTGCCACAGCAAAAGCCTGAGGGAGCGGCGCAGGTGCAGAGTTCCTGAGGGCCTCGATTTGAGCAGTCAGGGCTTTCTCCTTTGCCCTGGAATCTGCCAGCTCCTGTTGGATTGAAGTGTCGAAGTCACTTGGTTCTGCGGACGTTGATCGTTGCACATAGGCACCTGACGCGTCGACTTCAACCAATTGCAGTGCGTCGACGATCACGTAACCTTTGGTGCCTTCGGTGTTTATGGTGACCACGGCGGATTGACCCGCTTTGAACGGGAACCTGCCCAAAGGGGTGAACATTCCGTCCAGAGTCGGCGGCTTTGTTTCGTCAAGAAAGGCCTGAACCTGTCCGTCGGCATGTTCGATTGTGATCGGTACATTGCTCGCCCGGTTGGAGCCGTGCACGTATGAGATGCGGACTTCGTAATTTGCTGATCGAGGGGGTGTCCAGCGAAAACAGACTGACTTCCTGCCCTTATCCTGCAAGTCGTCATGAATGTATCCCGCTCCCACAAACGGCGGAGTCAGTGACGACTTTTTCCAGTACCCGGTCAGCTCAGCAGCGACATCATCAATCACATAACCCGATGACAGGCTTTTCGATTTGCCAATCTGCTTTTCCAGATTCCCGATCGTCTTCTTCAGCGCAGACAGCTGTTTTTCAAGGGATGACTCTTCTGCCTGGTACTTCTCAACAGCCTTCATGTGCTTCGGATCTGCGGGAAGTGGAGTCGCGGGCCATGTGGAGACATATTTTTGTGATTCGCCTTCCAGGGTACGAGTGCTTTTAAAAATTCCCGCCAGCGCGTAGTAATCTTCGGTGGGGATCGGGTCGAACTTGTGGTCGTGACATCGAGCACATCCCAGTGTCATTCCCAGAAATGCGCTTCCAACAGTACTCACCTGCTCGTCGACAACATCCATGCGGAGTTTGTCTTTATCACGTTCACTCAGCATTTTGCTGCCGAGCATCAGGAAGCCCGTTGCGACGAGGTTTTCTTTGCGTTGATGATCGGAGTCACACGGAAGGAGATCGCCGGCAATCTGCTCACGAATGAACTGATCAAACGGCTTGTCGTCATTAAAAGCCGCGATGACATAGTCACGGTACCGCCACGCGTCATGGAAAGTGGCGTTGAAATCGTTTCCGTTCGAGTCTGCGTACCTCGCAACATCAAGCCAGTGTCGCCCCCAGTGGACACCAAACTGATCTGATGACAGCAGACGATCCACCTCGGCAGTCAGCGCGGACGAAGTGGGATTGTCGAGGAATGCTTCAAGGCGATCCGGGTCAGGTGGAAGGCCGGTCAGATCGAAATACACTCTTCGCAGAAGCGATGCCGGATCCGCCCGCTTTTCGGGTTCAATTCCCGCGCTGACAATCGAGTCGTTGATGAACGCATCCACAGAGCTGGACGCTGAGTCTGAACCTGATGGCGCACCCGGGTCTGTAACCGGCAGAAACGACCAGAATCTGCGACCGCGTTCGATGTCGATTTCGCGGGAAGCCGTGTTTGCATGAGGTGCATCCAGGCGAGGATCTGCAGCTCCGGCGGCGACCCAGTGTTCAAAATCTCGGATGACCTGATCCGGTAATCGGCCTGAAGGTGGCATTTCCATGCCCTCATACTTCAGCGAGCTGATCAGAATGCTCTCCGACGGTTTGCCGATAACAACGGCCGGGCCGGAGTCTCCTCCGATCCTGAGGCCATCAGCAAAATCCAATCGCAACCCGCCTTTCAACTCGTCCGACTTCGCCGAATGGCAGCCGTAGCAGTGTTCTACCAGGACGGGACGAATTCGTTTTTCAAAGAACTCCCGCTCCTGGTCAGTGATCTCTTCGGCACTTGCCAATCCGCTGATCAACGGCACGATGGCCAGCGATGTCAACAGGCGTAGATAAATCACGGATAGCTCCTGTGATGACGAGTTAACACGTGAGATTGAGACACCGAACCGGACGCCTCAGGGCACGTTTTGAAGACCCGACGGCGGAACAGCAGGAATTGAGCCCCGTCCAGGTTTACGAGCTGACCGTCTTCAGTGGGCTTGGCACCCCAGATCAGAAAACCGACCGCAGCCAGAGGGCGGTCGGTGTCGCGCAAGGGGGGGTTAGTCGAGGGTCTTGATACGAATGTTCCTGAACTCCGCCCACATCGGCTTTCCGGCGTGGAGCTGCAAAGCCAGGATGCCTTCCGTGAGTGCTCGATCTTCGCTGTCAGTAAAATCAAGTACCAGACGGCCATTCATGTAGTGCTGGATATGTCTGCCCTGAGCTCGAATGATGACATCGTTCCAGTCATCAATCCTGAAGAGCTTTTCGTATTCTTCGGCCGAAACCAGAGTTGTGTCGGAAACGTTCAGCTTGTCACCTTCCCACACACCTTTCTGACCAACAAGAATGATTCTTCCACGTCCACCAGTCGCACCGCCTTCGTCATAGATGAAGCCGGAGACGCTTGGGAGCTTGTTTTCGTTTCGAATCTCGTGCTGGTAACCTCGGACGACCCACTTGTTGCGGATCTTTCCTTCTGTAATGTGGCGAGACCGGTACTGAATTCCGGAGTTATTGGATGCTGTACATCGAAACGACAGTCTTAGTTCGAAGTCAGCTGTCGTTCCGTCTTTCCAGATCAGGAACGTGTTGCCGTCGGCTTTTACGTCGTCGGTTGTTTCACCATGAATCACGCCATCCCGAACGCTCCACAGCCGTGAATCGCCATCCCAGCCTGTCAGGTCTTTGCCGTTAAAAATGGACACCATGCCTTCTGGTTCTGGTGGAGGCGAATTGTCAGCGGCAATCGACAGATGGCCGGAAATCAGGACCGAAGGGATGGCAATCAACGTCAGAGACCGCATTCGTAACTCCAAAACATAAGGCTGGAAAGTCAGGGGAAAATTCGATGTGATTCAGGTGACAGGACGGAACCACCGCACTCGATCATACCAAGACTGTCAGCGTTGAAAACACAGTGCCATGGAGAACGAGCCTGATCGAGTGTGATAAGTTTGGATCGACCGCGAAATCAGTGCCTTCATCAGGAAAGGTAGGCGATTTTACTGATTTTCGAGCCGCACATGACAACCTGATCCTGCGGGATCGAAGGATCGTAATGGTTCGATCGGCGCAACAAAAAAGTCCGTGGGTGAAAAACCCACGGACTTCATTGTGCTCAAAATGTTATGCGGAAGTCTAGTTGCTGGCGTCGTCTTCGCTGACCGCGATGGCGACTGCCACTCCCCCGATCGCCAGCAGCCCAAGACCAACCTTCTGGCCGGTCGTCAAAGCCGCAAGGCGACTGCCTGGTCGCCAGCCACCGAACTGACCGCGGACGGTTTCACCGGTTACGTTCTGGACGAGGCCGATCGATTGCAGTGAGTTTGGTGGAGCCGTTCCCTTCACCCAAACTCGGCAGGCGAAGGTATCTTCGCCCATGGTGATAATGCACTGTCCACTGGAAAGGCCGCTCACCGCGAAACTACCGTCAGGTTTCGTCCCGGCGGAAAGTGTTTTTTCACCCTGACGAAACTGTATTGTCAATCCATCAACGGCGGAACCCGCTGAGGTGACAATCTGTCCTCGGAGGCTGCCATTTTCAGACAACTCAACATTCTTCAGCTCAACCGATTCTGCCTTCACGGCGGAGTCGGAGTTTGTGTCGCCATACGACGTAGTCGGCGCGACGAGCAGCGTGAGACTCAAGGCCCACGACACGATGCTTCGCATTGCTGCAATCCTTATTTCGATACGTTCCGGAAAGGGGTAAAGTCGCAATCAGTGCATTCTGAATGTCGACAGGGAACCCCGTCGACATTCAGCTGAATCCACCGAAACGAACTGTTTCTCAGTTGAAACCTGCAACTACAGTCAATGCCGCGTCTGCGGAACCGGTAGCAGCCGCAATCTTTGCCCCCCGGGAAGAGTCAGCCCCCCGCGCCGTTTGCTGCGGGGAGCAGGCTCTGTCTCATATCGCATCAGTTGCTGGCGTCGTTGTCAGCGGCAATCGCGATGGCAACCACAGCACCAGCCAGCAGCCCCAGTCCAAGAACCTGACCACCTGACAGCGGACCACCAAGGAAGCCGCGTCGGCCGCCATCACTGCAGCCTTCGCCACAGTAGTCCTGACCGCGAACAACCGGACCTTCAGACTGAACGATTACAAATGAATCGAGCGATTTTGGAGGAGCTGTTCGATTCGTCCACAACCGGCAACCGTAAGTTTGATCGCCAATCGTGATCGCACAGTTTCCACCGGATACACTTTGGACAACGAAACGTCCTTTGGCATCAGTGACGGTCTGACTTTCACCAGATTTGGTCTGCACTCGGACGTTGGTCCCGACCAGCGGCTTTCCACTCTCATCAACAAGGTAGCCTTCGACGGCTCCCTGTGCATTCAGTTCAACGTTCTGCAGAGCAACCGCTTCTGCCTTCACTGCAGCCTCAACACTGCCAGAGGGCATGACCGGAAGCACAATGAGGCTGAATGCCATCGTCACGACAAATGATGTTCGCATTTCTCTATCCTTGAAATCTCAACGTTTCAAAAGAAGTCCTTCTCATCGCGTCGTCCCCCGGTACATGAGAAGCCCGTGGATACGCCACTCTGGACGCAATCCTAATCAGGTTCATCGACCGTGTAACCACCGGAATCGCTGCTGAAGTAACGTTTTGTTTCTCAATTCTCTCAGGCATGACTGGGAGTGCTTGGTCTATCGGCATGTTTTGCCGGTGAAGTCCCGGACTGCAGATCATTGCCAGTCAGCTCTAAGAAACACAATGCCACGGGGAGGCCCATCACGCCGCTCGTTGCCGTTGACGCAATGCGGCAGGAAATGTCGGAGAATGTCGA
Organism: Planctomycetaceae bacterium; assembly: GCA_020426485.1. Lineage (GTDB taxonomy): Bacteria > Planctomycetota > Planctomycetia > Planctomycetales > Planctomycetaceae > JAGQPY01. The sequence continues at coordinate 1,406 of JAGQPY010000050.1, read as the reverse complement.
TTGATCAATACCCGGCCCAGAACGATCGCATCCATATCCGTCCGCAGGAAGCAACTGATGGCCTCGGCCGGCGTACGAACGATCGGCTCGTTCTCATTCAGGGATGTATTCAGCACGATCGGGACACCGGTCTTCTGATAGAACGATTGGATCAGCGAGTGATACAGCGGATTCGATTTTTCAGAAACGGTCTGCAGCCGCCCGGAACCGTCCACATGAGTCACCGCCGGGATGCGGAATCTCTGGCCGGGGCGAATCGGAAACACCTTTTCCATATACGGCGTCGGTTCGTCGATTTCGAACCACTCACCGACATGCTCCTCCAGAATGCTCGGAGCAAACGGACGAAACTTCTCGCGGTATTTGATTCTCAGATTGATAATATCCCGCATATCGGTTCGGCGGGGATCTGCCAGCAGCGATCGATTCCCCAAGGCACGCGCGCCGAATTCCATTTTTCCCTGAAACCAGCCGACAACTTTTCCGTCAATCAACAGGTCAGCTGTGCGGTCCGCAAGTTCTTCGTCTGACAGCTCTTCAAAAGGGACACCGGCTTCTTCGGCCGCTTTCACGGCTTCCGCGTCATCTGTCTGGCAGCCCCAGTAAGCATGATCCTGCACAAATGTCCGCGGCTGTCCGAGAACCCGGTTCCACACGTAGAACGCGGCTCCGAAAGCCGTGCCGTTGTCCGCTGCTCCGGCGGGAACATACACCTTCTCAAAGGGCGTTTCTGTTGTGATTTTTCCGTTAGCGACGGAATTCATGGCAACGCCTCCCGTCATGCACAGGTTCTTCGAACCTGTTTTCTCATGCAGTCGATTCAGCAGGTGGAAAATGATTTCTTCGGTCACAACCTGCAGACTCTTGGCGATGTTGTCGTGACGCTGAGTCGTGGGTTCGTCCTTTCGGCGAGCCGGCCCGAGTTCCTTCACAAGCCGTTCGCTGTAAAACGGCTCCACAATCGGAGCGCCATTGTTCCACTGCATCTTCACTCCCTGTTTGTGATGAGTGAAGTAGTCCAGATTCAGCTCAAACGTATCGCCCTTCGGCCGAATCATACGACGAATGATGTCCGCGAATTCCGGCTCTCCATAAGGAGCCAGCCCCATCACTTTGTATTCATCGCCGTAGTGAGGGAAGCCCAGATACATGGTCAGCGCGCTGTACAAAAAGCCGATCGAATGCGGAAAGTAGACTCGATTCAGTTCTTTCCATGACGTGCCCTGAGCATACGCCGTTAGCGTGCTGGTAAAATCGCCCATGCCGTCCACTGACAGCACCGCCGATTTTTCGAATGGCGAGATCAGAAACCCGGCTGCGACATGCGTCTGATGATGCTCAATGCGGTGCACCTTCGCGCGAATTTCCGAGCGATCAACGCCCAGACCGTCTGCCAGCTGCTGTTC
>JAGQPY010000509.1 GCA_020426485.1 Planctomycetaceae bacterium | reverse complement strand
GGGCATGTGTTTGCCCTATGAACTGGAGTGCCGAGGCTTCTACGGGTCGATGGAGAATTATGTCGATGCACGTGAACAGCCCAGTGAAAACGAGATCGTCGAATCCGTTTGGACAACCGGTGCAGCCACATCCCGGCCAGGGCCACAGTGTTATGACAATTCGGCACCCAAGTCCGTGGTCAGTTCCAAAACGGAACGAGTCGTTCTTGGAGAAAGACACCTTGAACCCGGACACTTGAGTGCCAAAATGCCGCCGCAGAGTGAAACTGTCGCGCGAAGGTTTGTTGACCGACGGGACGCCAGTGACCTGACCATCGGTCTGCGTTTGGTGAGCATCGACAAGGCCCGGCTAACCGCTACCGATTTCCCAAGACTCATACAACAGGAGAGCAACTAAACTCCGGAACATCAGCAAATTCCGTCGTTCATTTTCTGTCTGAGAATTTCCTTTAAGGAAGTATCGCTCATGTTGAAACGTGCTGTCCTGTCGTTGATTTGTGTTTGTTGTGTCCTGGTTGCCCCGTCTCAAGGACAGGTCATGCCCAGCTGCATTGCGCCGCAATGGCAGTGGGGGCAGACCGGTGATGTCTACCACTATTACTCAGAGTACATCTTCCTGGACTCAAATGACGATCAAGCGTGCTACATGTCGTACTGGGATAATTACGACAGCCTTCAAGGCGATTTGGGTTTCTGCTGGTGCGATGGCGGAAATGATTGCCCGATGTGTTCTCAGACACTGCTGAAAGCTCAGGCCGTTCAACCTTCGGACGGAAAAAAGCCATCGCCGATCCCGGATGAACGCCTTCGACTTCTTGGGAGTCAGGCGTTGAATGAAACCGGTTACGTCTACAATACAGTCCCCGGAAGTCTGATGCCATCAAGCATCAGCGTGGCACTTAACTCAGATTCCGAGATCTACCTCGATCCAATGACAAGAAACGAGGTTCTTGGGAGCGGTAAAGCCGAAATTCTGAACGAGAAGCTGTACTGGACAATGCTGGATGGTGGTAAGGTCTATTTCAAACTGTTCGAAGTTCGGCTGGAAGTCATTCCTAAACCACAGGAAACAAGGCTCAAGCGCCACTCCACAAACGTTCGGATGGGATTTCAGACTGACGCGCCCGAAGACCCCGAAATGGCTAAGGAAGTTCATCCGTCATTGCTTGAAGTGTTGCAAACGGATCGAATCACCGGTGCGAAATCGAAGTGTGCTCTATTCAAATTGTCGCCAAGGCAGACATACGTTGTGCGTCTGGCAAGCAACAAATAAACCAGGCGATCACCTCGGCGAAACGCTGATTAAACAGCTTCTGCTCGCCCACCGGGAGGTAATCTTCCGAGTGGGCGTTTTTCTTGCTGTGTCGTCGACCACGGCTGTAGTGAATGGTTTGGCGGCGTTAGCCATTGACCGGACACACACCGCACACGGGACAAGAAGCGGTCAAGCGATCACTTGTGTTCATGATTGCGAATATGTTCGGAGCAGTAGCCCTGTGTTCCTGAGCATTCGCTGCAGTAGCGGAAGTCCATGTCGGGGTGAGTTTTGTCGGTAATGCCGCAGACTTCGCATTTGTGAAAGTAGGCGGGTTGCTTTCGGTCGCGGAGTCGCTGTACCTGACTCAGCATGCGACGGTGGCCGTAGCCCATGCGAGTCGCGATGTCGGGACCGAAGAACAGCAGGAAGTTCAGCACCATGGCCAGCACTGTCAGCTTGATCGACCACGGCCCGGTGAGAATTGCCAGGGTGAATCCGATCCAGGTGAGCAACGCAAACCACTTGATTTTGATCGGCAGAATAAAGAACAACCGCAGTTCGAAGTCAGGAAACAGATAGGCAAAGGCCAGGAACACAGTGCCTTCCAGAAACCAATTGGAAACGGCCGCCTGGGGAGTCACGAACGCCGCGGCAACCGTCGCCAGGTAGCCAATCAGCAGGAACATGTTGTACCGAAACGCTCCCCAGCCGTGTTCCAGAGTGCTGCCCATCAACTGGAACAGATACCAGAAGAAGAACGCGAACACCGGATTCGTCACGGGCGGCAGCACCAGAAACGAAACCAGTCGATAGTACTCCCCCTGCATGACCAGGTCGGGAATCAACAGAATGCGTTCCAGCTGACGAGGATCTTTGACCGTCATCACATATGTCATCACCTGCAGCACGATGATATACAACGTGATGTTGTGAATGGCCAGATGACCGAATTTGCGTTCCAGCCATCTCATGGCGACGGACCTTCTGAAGGTTCTTCGACGGCGATGTCGGTTTCCTCTTTCAGAAACTGAGCCACCTCGGGATCGATCTCTTCGACAATGGCATATCGCCCGTCCCACCAGCGACAGAAGTCCACTTTGCGACAGCGATCACTGCAAAACGGGAATGCGGAACCTGCCGAATCAGCAGCGGCCGTGCATTCCTTCCGGCAAACGGGGCATCGGTGAGGTGAGATCATGAATGGGACTCCGTCGAATCAAAAAAACGCTGCAGCCGTGGTATGATCTGAGTCTCCGGCTGTCGAGTCCAGCATTCCCACAGAACCAGAACTTTCCAACCGAGTCGTCTCAGTTTTCTGAGGTTTCTACGATCGCGTTCCACGTTGCCGGTTCGCTTGGCGTCCCAGAATTCTGCATTCGTTTGAGGAACAACCTGCCCCCGGCGGCACCGATGTCGATGCCAGAAACAGCCATGCACAAAAATCACCTTACGGTGACGCGGCAGAACCAGATCCGGCTTTCCGGGCAGATCCCGGCGATGCAGCCGAAACCGAAATCCCATCTGATGCACCAGCGAACGAACAATTAACTCCGGCTTCGTGTTGCGACCACGAATGCGTGACATGTTATAGGAACGCTGCTGTCTGGTATGAACATCAACCATATCGACGTTCCTATGTTGCCGTCCATCCGCTCCGCTCTGACGACAACGGTCACTGCAGTGCTGCCTTACGTTTCTGAATCCAGTTGAGAATTCGGAGATTTGGCAGAACCCTTCACAATCAAACCGGCGACGTATCCCCCGCGAAAACCGGCGTCAATATTCACCGTGACCACATTGGATGCACAGCACGTCAGCATCGACAGCATGGCCGTCACGCCCTGAAACGAAGCTCCGTAACCCACGGACGTGGGTACTCCAATCACCGGACAGCTTAAATATCCGCCAATGACCGAAGGCAAAGCCGCTTCCATGCCGGCGACGCACACCACAACCTGCATGCGCTGCAGTACGGGAACCCATGGCAGCAGTCGCTGAGGCCCCGCGACACCGACGTCGCAGATGCTGATCGTGTGGACTCCCATCCAGCGCAGAGTTTCCGCTGCTTCGGCTGCCACTGCGGCGTCGCTGCTGCCAGCCGTGACAACGGCCACCTGCAATCGCGAATCGGCGGCGTGTTCCATTCCGGAAACGATATCCGGGAGAATTTCATCCGGCAGAGTCAGCGTCAGCGTGCGAGCCAGTTGATGATACTGCACTTCAGGAAACGCGTCCTGAACGGCCTGCACCTGCTCATTGTTGACTCGCGTCACCAGGCTGCGCTGCCCGGCCGCTCGCTGAGTTTTCAGAATGTCAACCACCAGTTCCGGCGGCTTGCCTTCCCCGAATACCACTTCCGGAAAGCCACACCGGACAGCTCGCCCCAGATCAACCGCCGCACCGTCGACATTCACCGTCCTGGCAAAATCTCCGCCATTCGCTGCGAGCGATGAATTGTCGGAATGCGGATTGCCGGTCATCTGGTTTTCAACATTCAAGGCAATGAACGACCAACAGCGCGACAGCCGGTCGGCCAGTCATGGATACCGAGTAGGGCAGACTCCCGCCTGCCGATGCGATCGATAACACTTCGTCGTCGTGCTAAACCAAAGCTGAAACGGCAGGCGGGAGCCTGCCCCACGACTGCCCCAACGATTACGACTGCAGTTGCCG
>JAGQPY010000508.1 GCA_020426485.1 Planctomycetaceae bacterium | reverse complement strand
TTTCGAGGCCAGCGGAAAAGGTCAGCCCCCCTGGTTCAGATGACCTTCAGGATCATTGGCTTTCATTGACTCATCAGGCGCCAGATTTGTTGGCGATCGTTCGACTTTTCCCAGCTTCGTTCAGAGAACATCAATGAGACTGTCAGTTCTGCAAGCGATTGTCGCTCTTCTTCTGCCGGGAATTCTGCAATCGACTTCATTTGCTGTGGGCGATGAAACCTCGGGAACCGTCGAAACAGTCAACTTTCCCGCGACACTGCCAGACTCCTCGCTGATCACGGGAAACGTGCGTCGCCACAACAACAGTGTGATTTCCTGCATCGAACAGGACCCGGCTCCCGAGCCCTTCTTTGCCGGACCGGTGCCTCGCACGCAAAGCATCTGCGAAGACAGATCACTGTTTGATGTGACATCCGTTGGCAAATACTGTTGGGCTGTCGGGCAGCGAGGCGTCATTTTGATCAGTCAGGACAGTGGCCTCACATGGCAAAGCGTTGTGCTGCCCTTTGAATGTTCCCTTCGAAGCGTTTGCTTTCTGACCAGCCAGACAGGGTTTGTTGCAGGGGCCGTGTTCGACCGAGATAATTCCATCTGGCGAGGCATCGTGCTGAAGACGACGAACGGTGGCACCGAGTGGAAGTTGTTGACGACCACCACTGCGAACTCCGACCGGGACGACACGAACGCTGGTATCGACGTGAATGCGTCATTCGAACTTCCGCCGGTCAACACGATTCGCTTCTTCGACCTGCATTCCGCCATCGCCATCTGCTGTCGAGCGAATGCCGACGGAGCCGCTCCTCGGTCGACGGTTGTTCGGACAGACGATGGCGGCGCGACATGGAAGCCGATCGCGTCGGATCAGCGAGACGTCTGCTGGCGAAATGGTTGCTTTCTATCCGCTTCCGACGGAGTCGTGGTGGGCTCACATCAGTCGATGGGAGCGGTGATCGGAAATCAGATTGTGACTCTGGCCACGCCATCGCAGACCCTGCGCGGGGCGGCGGCGGTCGAATTATCAACGAGCGGTTTGGGGTGGGTTGTCGGAGACGCCGGACTGATTCTGCACAGCAACAACGGCGGCATTTCCTGGAAGCCGCCCGAGTACACATTTCCCCCTGAACTGAAAGACATCTTCGATTTTCGCACCATCGCAATGTCAGACCAGACCGTGTGTATCGCTGGTCATCCGGGATCCTGCGTCCTGCACAGCGGCGACGGTGGAAAGAGCTGGAACCTGAGTCGCCTCGCATCAACACTGCCGGTGAACCGTCTGCGCAGTATTTCGCCGGAGGTATTTCTTGCAGTGGGCGACATGGGAATCATTCATCGGTCAGACGATGGTGGCCGGACATGGGTGACCGTTCGAAATCCGGAAAACAGAGCCGCCATCCTTTCGCTGGTTTCGTCACCAGACTGCACAAGCCCCGAGCTGCTGGCTCAGTATTGCGGCAACGATGGTTTTCGGTCCGTGGTGTTACAGGCATCGCGACCGGTTTCTGAGGCCGCAATTCATGAAGGATTTACCACAGACGCATTGGGACTCGTCGGCGTCAACGCCTTCGCCACGGACTGGATGTTTCCACGCGACGCACCGCTGCAGGAACTGGTGCGAGACGAACTGATGAAGACCTGGCAGCGTCAGACGGACGATCGATTGCAGGAGCTGTTGCCTCAACGACTGGCACAACACATTCGAGTGTGGCGACCGGATGTGATCTGCATTGATCGCGAATCGACTCAGGATCAGGTCGCCGCCATCTGGCTGGAAGTGATTCACGACGCCATCCGCATCGCCGCGGGTGAAGCAGAACGTGGACAGATTCTGGACGCCGTCTGTCTGGAACCGTGGACCGTTTCCCGAGTCTTCGCGCGGCTCAATCATGGTGATCAGACGGCGTTGTCTGTCGACGGGGATATGCTTTTGAAGTCTCTGGGCACGACAACAGCGCTGGTGACGGATGATTGCCGCCAGATGTTGATGTCGATGGCTCCGGCGGGAAATGTCCGTCGAGAGGCCGCGATGGCTGCCTGGCAACTGGTGACACAAGCCGGCTCACAGGGAACGCCCGCCGGTCTGTTTGCAGGAATGAATGTGCCCTATGGGTCTGCGTCCCGGCGTACCTACAGTAGCCTCGGTGAACATTCCCCGGAGTCGATGGTACAGATTCTTGATCGTGCTCAGGCGGAAGCGGCGGCTCTGACCGGACACCTGGCATTAAGAGGCGTTCCGCTGAGTCTGATCGCGGATCTTCGCAACATCGGTCGGGACCTGCCGTCAACACTGGCGCTGAAGCAAATGGAGAACCTGCTGCAGCGATACGAAGACGTGGAAAACGTGGAAGGTCAGATCGCGGTTCAGCGTGAGATTATCAATCGGTTTCCGGAATCCGCCGCCGCAATCAAAGCGGCCGAAAACCTGTTTCAGTATTACTCATCCGAAGAACTGCGTGCCCTGCGACGAATGCAGGAGCTGGAAACGTCCAACCTTCCGTCTCAGGATATCCAACAGGCTTCCGCGCAGATTCCTGGTTTGCCGCCGGGCATGGGAGTTCAGGTTCGACAGGCCACCGGCAGGACGTTTGAGAATTCCCGCGGCTCCCACCGAAATGCTGTTGACGAAACATGGGACCTGAACGCCGAGAAAGCGTTTGGATTTCTGGCCGAACATGCTCCGCAACGTGCCGAAAGTTCTCAGGTCCTGCTGCGGAAGGCGGCCAATGTGAGGCGTCAGAATACCTTCGGCGAAACCTCAACAATACTCTCCCAGGCAGCTCAGGGCGATGATCTGTTTGCCGTTCTGGCACAGGCGGAACAGCAGGCCGCATTCGGGGCCGCGCAAGCCTTGATCCCGGTGATCAACCTGCCGGCAGCGATCACAGCAGATTCGAAAACGAAGAGCCTGGAAAAAATTCGCCCGCCTGTCCTGGACGGAAACCTCTCCGACGAATGCTGGCATAGTTCGCCCGAAATCCATCTGGCAACGATTGCGTCAACAATCGAACACGTCGATTCTGACTGTCTGATTCAACTGGCATGGGACAGCGAACATCTCTACATCTGCGGCCGAGTGGAGCGAGCGGCTGCGAATGATCTGAAACCGGATCCGCTGGCCGATCGTCACCACGATGCCGACCACGGCCGGAACGATCGTCTGACACTGATGGTGGACACTGACCGCGACTTTACCACCGGTTTTGAATTCAGTATCGATGAAGCGGGTAATGTTGGCGATCGTTGCTGGAAGTCAACTCACTGGAATCCACAATGGTACGTCGCCAATGACGCCGACGAACACGTCTGGCGGTTTGAAGCAGCGATTCCGTTTTCAGAATTTGCCAGTCGCCCCGTGCGTCCCGGCGAACTGTGGGCCATTCGACTTCAGCGAATCGTCCCAGGAGTGCTGCAACAGGAACTTCGTAACACACCGCAGGAAGACGCAAACGTCTCAATAACCGCGACGACGGACACACAGGGCTACGGTATGCTGCGGTTTATTCGCGACCGGGATTGAGTTCAGCACGCAGCACGGGCAAAGGTCTGTTTCGGGCCACCAAATTTGAATTCTTCAGTTCCCCGGCGTTCCTGATACAGCACAATCGACTCGAAAGCGGAATACTTTTCCGCACCCGGCAGACGACTGAGCAACACATGCAAGTCGCTTGAACCGGTGTGAATGGCATCCCAACGTAAGCACATGATGTTGCGGTGAACCTGACAGACCGCCAAAACACGTTTGAGTCTCACTGGGCGCGCGGTCGTCGCATGAGTGGCCAGTGGGGTTGAGACTGTTTGGCCTATTTGAATCCGCAGGCGTCACGAATGGCGGAAATGGTTCTCAAGGGAGAAATTCGGTCCAATTCGCGGTGACTGCCTGTCAGTCGGTGAAGGAGAGCCGTTAGAATGATTCCGAAAGCAAACCTGTTTCCGTTGA
>JAGQPY010000507.1 GCA_020426485.1 Planctomycetaceae bacterium | reverse complement strand
GAGGCGGGGCCTCGGACCAATTCGAGTTGCCGCTCGGAAGTGCTCCCGTTGGTCGCTTTGAAATCCTGACTCAACGGAAACAAGTTTTCTGCAATAGGCGTAGTTAAAGCTGCCTTCACCCAGAAGGCTGGAATCATGCATTCAGAGAGATTCAGGGTGATGCTTCCGGTGTGGTCAGGTGTCTGATCTGGTGCCCGTGTTCCGGAGAGTCGGTTCCGTCTGTTTCGGGCCATCGGAAACGGGCAGAGGCAAAGCGTTCGAAGCGTTCGCCTGCAATTCTGTTTTGTTCTGATTAAGATGGATGGCGGCGTTCGGAGAGTTTTGGCCTGACGCCATTCCATCAACCGCTCAATTGTCGTCAAACCGGCTGCGGATTGCAGGTATACCATGCTTCAAATGATTTGCAGAATTCAGCACATGAAGATCGGATTTGTGGTTGTCGCTTTCGGACTGATGATGGTTTCCGGCGTTCGAGCAGACGAAGTCGATTTCGCTCACAGTGTGGTCCCCATTCTGAAAAAGCACTGCGCAGAATGTCATACCGGGGCGAAGTCAGAAGGCGGGTTTTCGTTCAACACCAAACGCAAGTTGGACGAATTGGGTTCCGTGGTGCCCGGCTCACCGGACAAATCGCGATTGATTGAGTTGGTGCGGTCGACCGACACGGAAGACCAGATGCCTCCTGCCGATCGCCCTCGATTGACTGACGCCGAAGTGCAGCAACTGCAGAAGTGGGTTCAGGCCGGGGTGCCGTGGGAGCCCGGATTTCAGTTTGCCGAAGCTGCGTGGGAACCGCCGCTGAAGCCTCGGCAGGTGGCCCTTCCGCCAGCCCTGTGGCCGAATGAACATCCCGTCGATCGTATTCTGCGAGCCTATTTCGCGGCACAACATGTGTCAGGCCCGTCGGCTCAGCCGGACGCATCGCCAGGGCCGATCGAAACGGTGGACGACGAAACATTTCTGCGGCGAGCGTACATGGATTTGATCGGTCTGCTGCCGACCGCTGAAGAACGACTCGATTTTCTGAACGATGCTCGCCTGGATCGGCGAACACAGCTGATTCGCCGGTTACTTTCCCGTGACCGCGACTATGCCGAACACTGGATCACATTCTGGAATGATCTGCTTCGCAATGACTATGCCGGCACGGGATACATTGACGGAGGCCGCAGTCAGATCACGAGCTGGCTGTATCAGGCACTGGTGGAAAACAGGCCGTATGATCGCATGGTTCGCGAATTGATTGCTCCCACGCCTGCTTCGGAAGGGTTTATTCGAGGCATTAAGTGGCGTGGAAATGTGAATTCCAGCCAGGCCACGGAAATTCAGTTTGCTCAGAGCGTCAGCCAGGTGTTTCTTGGCATCAACATGAAATGCGCTTCGTGTCACGACAGTTTCATTGACCGCTGGACACTGGACGAAGCCTACAATCTGGCGGCCGTGTATTCGACTCGCGAACTGGAAATTCACCGCTGCGATCAGGGAACCGGCCGCATGGCCACAGCGGCGTGGATCTTTCCGGAACTGGGCACCATTGATGCCTCAGCGGAGCAGCCGGAACGACTTCGGCAGCTGGCGGGGCTAATGACGACTCCGGAAAACGGACGCTTTGCTCGCACCATCGTGAATCGCATCTGGCATCGACTGATGGGCCGCGGCATCGTTCATCCGGTCGATGCGATGCATACTCCGCCCTGGAATGCCGATCTGCTGGACTTTCTGGCCAACGACTTTGTGGCTCATAACTACGATCTGAAGCATCTGATGCTTCAGATTGCCGGTTCTTCGGCCTACCAAATGGTCTCCACACCGGCACAGGATTCTTCTACGACGTCGGAGTTCACGTTCAGCGGCCCGATTGCTCGTCATCTGACGGCTGAACAACTCATCGACGCCGTCTGGCAGATCGGTGACACAGCTCCCTCCAGCATTCAGGCACCAGTGCCGGGTGCCCTGTACTATGGCGACCTGCTGCCCGACATCAGCCCCGTGGGCCGGTGGATCTGGGCCACGTCGGATGTTCGAGCGGCCGCTGCCGGTGAAACCGTTGAATTTCGCAGGGACATCGAACTTGCAGAACGTCCCGCGAAAGCGTTTTTGGTGATCACATGCGACAATGAATACACGGCTGCGGTCAATGGCAAACAGGTTGCTGCGGATGGCGACTGGACGACGGTCGAATCCATTGAGATTTCCAAACAGCTGAAAGCGGGCCGGAATCGGATTGAGATCACCGGAAAGAACGGCGGCCAGTCCCCCAACGCGGCCGGTCTGTGGGCGGAAGTTGTCATCACCGACAATCAGGGTGAACATGTTCGAATCGGGACCGACGAAACGTGGGAATTCAAGCTCAAAACCGATCCACGGCAACCGGAACCAAAGACCAGCACTGCGGCTTCTGCTGAATCCGGTGAATCGACGGTCAACTCCGGCGACGCCAGGGCTCAGAAGGAAACACATCCATGGGCGGCAAGTGCGGTGATTCATTCGCCACAGATCTGGGTCGCCTGCGAGACATCCGTCTCGCAGGAACTGGCTCTGTCCATGGGGCTGGCTCGTCGGCGGTCTCGGGCTTCCCTGTTGAAGAGCAACCTGCTGATGAGATCTCTGGGGCGGCCAAACCGCGAACAGATCGTGACGACTCGCCCGGAATCACTCTCGACTCTGCAGGCGATCGACCTGGCCAACGGGGAAATCCTGAATGACATGCTGATCCGAAATTCGCAGCGACTTTTGCCGCAGGCAACTGATCCGGCCAGCTTCATTGCGAATCTTTGGCACAGCACTTTGTCACGAGATCCCTCCGCACAGGAAATGCAGATCTGTCAGGAAATTCTGGGAAGCCCCGCGACACAGGAATCCGTTCAGGATTTGCTTTGGTCCATCATTATGCTGCCGGAATTTCAGTTTGTGCAGTAGACTGTCGGCCGTCGACATTCCATTGATTTGAGGAAAGTTCTCACCATGACGTCATTGTTCTCGGGTCGCGCTGGCTGCTTTGTTCCATCAACTTCATTCGTGCGAGTGGTGTTCAGAATCACCGTGGCGGCATTCGTATTTCAGGGGCTGGCAATCAGCTCGACGATGGCGGCAGAAAAGGCGGCTCCGTTGAAGGGGCTGCTGATTACCGGTGGCTGCTGTCATGATTACGAAAATCAGAAGCGAATCATCACGGAAGGCATCAGTCAGCGAGTCAACATTGAATGGGATGTCGTCCACGAAGGCGGCGATGGCAAGGAACATCAGATCTCCGTCTATAAACAGCCGGGCTGGGCATCGAAGTACGACGTTATCTTTCACAACGAATGCTTCGGAGCGGTGGTGGATGACAAGTTTGTGCAGTCCATCGCTGCGGCTCACCACGAAGGCGTTCCGGCGGTCTTTGTCCACTGTTCTCTTCACAGCTACCGGAACGCTCCGGTCGGTGCGGACGCATGGCGCGAACTGATCGGCGTGACTTCCCGCAGCCACGAAAAGAAGCGGCCTGTCGACGTGGTTCGACTGAACGACGATCACCCGGTCATGAAGGGGTTCCCGGAAAAGTGGCCGTCACCGAATGGTGAACTGTATAAAATCGAACGCATCTGGCCGAACTGCATCCCCCTGGCTCAGGCCTGGGGCGAAGACACAAAACAGGATCACACGGTGATCTGGCTGAACACGTTCGGCAACGCTCGCGTTTTCGGCACGTCGCTGGGGCATCACAATGAAACGATGAACAATGATGTCTGGCTGGATCTGGTTGCTCGCGGTGTCCTGTGGAGCGTCGATCGACTGGCCCCCAACGGAAAGCCGATGCCCGGATACGAAGGTTCCGGGGTCAAGCCGATTGTGATTGACGACACCACGCCCCCCGCGCCCACTCCGGACCGTAAGTTCAGCGGCGACAAAGCGTCCCGGTAGCTGCGATGATTGATAATGACCTGTTTCCGTTG
>JAGQPY010000506.1 GCA_020426485.1 Planctomycetaceae bacterium | reverse complement strand
CGCCAATCCTGGTCAAATCTGAATGCCGACACCGAATGGACGCTGATCGAGGGGCTGGAATCGGCGATTGACGCTCGCGCGTTCTAAGCAAACCTTCTGTCCGGGACCACTCCTGCAGGTGGCAATGGCACTGGTGAACAAGGAGATACCAGGTTCTCGTCGTATGAAAAGAGCAATCCTGATTCTATGGTTTACAATCGTCACTGTCGGCGGCCCGTTTGCCTGGTTCTGGGGCAGAAGCAGTTTGGAATCCCTCAGAGACCTTGGTTTGCAGAAACTAAAAGAGGGAGATGACCTTCATGCGGGCACTTTGCTTGAAGAGTGGCTGAAAGATCACCCGGATGACTTCACTGTCCGCGGATTATTGGTCGATTCGTATCGCAGTTCGGGCAGGTCTCAGGATGCGATTCGACATTTGAAGCAGCTGGTCGAGGCCCCCCGGAATCAAAATCGGAGAGCTGAGCATCTGCGAATACTGGCTGCGACAGCATCGCAGGTGGACGATTTTCTGACAGCGGAATACGCACTGAAGGAAATCCTCAAAGACACTCCAGACGCGTACGCAGCAAACCTTGCATTGGCAGAGCTGTACTTTCGAACAGAGCGTTCCACGGATGCTCTTCCCTACATTGAAAAAAGCATTTCTGCTAATCCCGGCCGAGCACATAGCTACCTGCTCATGGCCGAAGCTCTCAGTGAATGTGGGCGTCACGTGGAGATGGTGCCCTGGCTGGAAAAATGCGTGGAGCTGGAACCGGGGCTCCTTGCGGCACGTGCGAATCTGGCATTTGCCTATCAGGCTTCCGGCCGAACTTCCGCCGCAATTCAAGAAGCAGAAATCTGTTTGCAGCAAGATCCTGAGAATGTCGCCGTTCAATTCATCCTTGCCCAATGTCTTCGAGACGAAGGCCGGTCCTCAGATTCACTACAGATTGTTCAATCTATTCTGAAGACTCAACCAATGAATCTCGACGCAGCATTGCTGGAAGCAGATCTGCTGTTTTTCATGAAACGTGCTGACGAAGCGTATGAGCATCTGCGTCCACTGGCGGAGCACTTCCCCGAAAATCGACCGCTCATTAACCACCTGATGCGAGCAGCCGCTCTTCGGGGTGATCGAAGCTCAGCAAACCACTGGAAGGATGTGATGGAACGACTACTGAAGGCTCCGTAGTGCTGTTTTTGTCGTGAGGGCAGAATTCTGTCGTGATGACTACGGTAAACGTTTTACCGGAATGGTTGAAGGTCATTGCTCGATTGGGCTCACCAGCAAACGAGTCGACAAGGGTGACCTAACTCCGTGCCTGTTCCACGAGTTGTTCGATGGTTTGCTGCAGCAGGGCGGTGCCGCCGAAGGTCATGCCCATGGCTTTGATTTTGTCGCTGACGATCTGGTGTTTCGGGGATGAGGGTTCGCCGATGATGGTGGCCTGAGAGCCGGAGATTTCTTTGGCAATTGTTGCCACTTCATAGGTGCTGATGTACCGGTCACAGCAACTGTAGACTTCGCCGGAATTATCGTGTGAATGCAGCAGCAGGTCGGCGGCGTCCGCGACATCGGCCGCGTGGACTTCCTTGCCGCCGCCGTGACATTCCACGGTTTCGCCGGCGACGACTCGCTTCACCAGGTCGAACCACTTGCTCTGATGAACGTTGTGGTGCAGCCCGTAGATCCCGGTGGGTCGTAAAGCACAGATCGGAAAACCAACGCCGAAGCCAAAGCTGTGAACGAATTGTTCCACGGCGGCTTTGTGAGCTCCATAGTGAGTCGTCATCCACAGGGGATGGGATTCGTCCAGCGGTCGATCATCCATAATCTTTTCATGAACAGCACAGGTCGAAATAAAGACGAACTTGCGAAGGCCGTGTCGCCGAGCCGTTTCGATCAACTGGATCGACCCCACCACATTCTTCTGGACGAACGTGGTCAAATCGCCTTCACCACCGCGAAATGCGTTGCCTGTCCGATGCAGCCCCGAATGAATGACGGCGTCGCACCCCTGCACCAGATCGTCGCAGCATTCAGCATTGCCCAGCTCACCGGCCCGCCATTCAATCACGCCGCCCGCAACCGGTGACGAATAACATCGCGCTTCGTCGCGAAACCAGCAGCGACACTCATGGCCATTCTCCAGCAAACGACGAACCAGATATCGTCCCAGAAAGCCTGTTGCCCCGGTGATGGCGATTTTCATGGAAACTTGAATTCCCGGATACAGTTGAGTGAAAAGAGAAAGCGTGAGTGAAGAAAGAAAGCGAACGCAGCGTCAGGAAGCCGCAATCGCCTGACTGATGGGCACAACCACTTCATCAATCACGAACGCTTCCAGCAGCTCGTCGCACTTCTGACGCAGTTGCACCAGGCGATCGGAAAACGACGCATCGTGTTCCATGCTGCCGTACTGTCGCACCGTGAAATAGACGCTGATGTGATCTTCGGGAAAGACATTTCGTCGGACGTGGTAGGCATTGGTACGGGTTTCGACCAACAGGCGAGCCTGAAGGCGACATGAATCTTCCAGACTGATCGTCATGGATGGTTCAAAGTTCAGCACCCGTGCGCCTGCGACGGCGGAAAATTTTTCGAATGCCGCGGATGAACCAAGTGCTTTCGCGACGAGTACGTCGTGATTGCCACGGTAAGAAAAATCGAATCCCATCATGTAGTCCAGAGCTTCGCAGTCCAGAGGACTGATGGTCAGCATGTAGGGAGCAAGTTCCAGGATCAGTCGATGCTGAGCTTCCGCATCGTCGAAGTCCGCCGGATTGACGAAACCACTGCAGATTCTCCGCGGTTCCAGAGACAGCCAGCGGTAACTGGGCTGATCTTTGTCTTCTTCCATGACAAAGTCGCCGTTTTCACGCGTGTAGAAATTGCGCATGGAGGGATACGACTTCTGGACACGACCGAAAAACTCCAGCACCGCCTCACGAGTCGTCGGCAGCGCCATTTCAGTGTTCAAATGCATATTGGCGTACACATCAGACGCCAGATGGCTGTATCGATTCATGCCTCAACTCAATCAGCGACGACGGGCGACTCCCAGACGAATGGGTGACGTCTCGGAAACTGGTTATCATTTGCAGCCATCCTACGTCGAACCGTTCATGAGCCACCATTGACGCCCTTGGTTTTTCTCAAACACCGTGCATTTCTATAGAATGATGGTGTTGAAAACGGGTGTTGCCCGCAAAAGTCGCAGGCCCCAATGACCGTGAATGAAACGGATTCGAACATGAAGCATCCAAATTATGCCGTTGATCTTCCCTTGCGGTCGCCGAATGCTCCAAAGACGGACTCTGTGAGATCTGTATGACGGCTCCAAGGTATGAACACATCCAGCGAGCACCGCTTTGCGTGATCGTCTACGCTGTGGCGGTCGCAATGCTGGCGGCGGGACTGTACTTTCGCGATATCTCTCCGTTGCTTTGGCTGTACCCGCCGATCAGCGCGATGCTGCTGGTGCTGGCGGCGTCATTTCACTTTCTTGCCATCACTGACCGGGGAGATTGTCTGAAGGTTTCCTTCGGCCCGATCCCGCTGATTCGCCGGTCGATTCCGTACGAAAACATCGCCCGAGTCAACGCGGATCGAACATGGCTGGTCGAAGGCTGGGGCGTTCATCTGAGTCTGCGCGGCGGGTGGATCTGGAATCTCTGGGGACGGGACTGCGTGCTGATGACGTTCCGAGACGGCACGCCGTTTCGACTCGGCACCGATGACGTCGAGAATCTGGTCGCCTTCTTGAACTCAAAAGTGGCTTCTGAACAGTAGAGATCCGGCGATTGACCGATTTCAGGTCAATGAAACCAGTTTTCTTTGAAAGCCAACAGACAGGAATGTCTGTACCACCTGACCTTGATCGATGAGTCAAACCGTAGGTCCGGCTGTGCCGGACGCGGGCTTCAATGTTTAAGTCGATGCCACAGGCGAGGCC
>JAGQPY010000505.1 GCA_020426485.1 Planctomycetaceae bacterium | reverse complement strand
AAGGTTCCGGTCCTGGGAGTCTGCCTGGGACATCAGTGCCTGGCTGAAGTGTACGGTGCGAAAGTTGTTCGAGCGGAACGGCTGATGCACGGCAAGACATCAATGATCAGCCATACCAATACGGGAGTTTTTGCCGGGCTGCCCAACCCGTTTCAGGCAACGCGTTATCACAGCCTGATCGTTCCCCGGGAAACCGTCCCCGACCGTCTGGAAATCACGGCATGGGTTCACGACAAGGGGCAGCCGTTTGAGGTCATGGGACTGCAGCATCGAGACTATCCGGTGTTCGGTGTTCAGTTCCATCCGGAAAGTTTTCTGACTGATCACGGATATGACCTGCTGCGAAACTTCCTGAAAGTCTGACCGTTCTGCCCCGGCGTCGTCCGCTCAGGAAGATCGTGGAGCCGATCCGTCGGCTGACCATGTCAACCAACGGTCGCTGCCGTCCAGTGACGATCGCTGCTCTGCTGCACAGAGGCGCCATCAAAGCCGGACTGTTGCAGCAGATTTGACACATCAGCAACCGTCAGAGCGGCATGCAGCGACTGGCGAAACATCTGACGCTGGTGAGCGTTTTCGTTGACGGTATACGTCGCAACGAGTTGTTCGACCTGCTCACGGCTGTCCGGACGCATCAGATCCCGCACAAACAAAATACCACCGGGCTTCAGGACGCGTCGCATTTCCCGGAAGACCAGCAATGGCTCCGGGATGTGATGAATAATGCTGTTGGACATCACAAAATCGCAGGACTGATCGGCAACAGACAGACACTTGGCGTCCGAATACAAGGGAAAAATGATCGACGACGCATCAGCGGCCCGCACATTTGCAATGGCCAGTTTCAACATCTCCGCTGATAAGTCCACCGCCAGCAGACAACCGGAAATCGGAAACTGTCGGACCAGCTGCAGTGGAATCAAAGCCGTTCCGGTACCGAGATCCAGAATATCGGCTGTACGAATTCGCTCTTCAGTCCAGCCCGACTGTTTTGCAAATGCCAGAAGATCGTCGACAAACACCCGATTCACATGCGAGTGATCCATCGCATCATAGTCGCGGGCCTCTTCCGGCGTATCCATAACCTCCGGTTCAAGTGTTCTCTGGAGCATGCACACGAACAGTCACCTTCCATCGACTCACACGGTCAGCAGATTCACCAGAACGCTGTTTGACAAGAAAGGACTTCGGCAGCGGGCGACCATCATCGAGCAGTCCAGCCGCCATCAACGGTCACCATACTGCCGGTCATGAAGCTGGCTGCGGGACTCGATAACAAAATAGCTGCACCCTGAATTTCCTTCAGCTCCCCCCACCGCTCCTGAGCCACCGCACCGATAATGAACTTCTTTGCCTCTTCGGAATCGGCAATGGGAATATTCATGGGAGTCAGAAACGGGCCCGGACAAATGGCGTTGCACACAATTCCGGACTTCGCGAGTTCCAGTCCCAAAGCACGTGTCATCTGCACGACAGCCCCCTTACTGGACGTGTACGGCGTTCGGTTCGCCAGACCAACTAAACCAAGAGTGCTGGCCAGATTCACGATTCGCCCATACTGAGCTTCCTTCATATGCGGGGCCACCGCCTTGCAGCACAGCCATGTTCCATCAACGTTTGTTTTCTGCACCTTCTGAAAATCTTCGTAGGTCAGATCTTCGATGCTGCCGCGAATGTTGATGCCGGCACTGTTCACCAGAATGTCGATCCGCCCAAAATCGGCCTTCACGGCAGCAATTGTGTCGTGCACGTCCGAGGGAACCGTGACATCTGCCTGATAGCCCTTTGTTCTGCCCCCGAACGCATTTGAGATTTCGTCGGCGACTGCGGTTGCCTCGTCCAGATGTCGACTCACGACTGCAATCTCTGCACCCGCAGACGCAAGACCCGCCGCAATGCTTGCACCAAGTCCCTTGCTGCCTCCGGTCACGATGGCTACATGACCGTCCATGCGAAAAAGACCGATTCCCGGAAGATCACCAGGTCCTGCTTTCATCGTCAAAAATCTCCATCACTGTTTTTGGGGTTTACTGCGTGGCGAGAAAACTATCTGGATGATGTTTGAGTCGCAACCGGAACGATACTTCACTGCGATCTGGTGTGCGGAATTCTCAATAGAACATCACGATCAACGCGAGGAACGTGCCACTAATTGTTCGGCACAGCAATGGAGCGAATACGTTGCCACACGACGTCCGCGGGAATGGCGAGCACGGCCTCTCTTGATCGTCGAGCAATGTTGATTCCCACAAGCCTTCCGTCCGCAGTCACCACCGGACCACCCATCGCCGAAACAGGCAGATTGGCATCATGCTGAAACACGTCCTCAAAGCCGGTTCGCCGCGGACTGAGTTCCCCCGCGCGACCATCCAGAAAGTCGACTCGATCCAGAAGATTGGCGGCCGAATGACGAAGCTGGCCCAATCCATTCAAATCTCGCTCCTGACGACGAAACGCGATTTGAATCCGGTCGCCCGGCTCGAACAACGCCAGTGTTGCTTCGACATCTTTCGACTCTGATGCTTCGTGGTCGGCCATCGAAATCAGAACATCACCAGGCGCAAGTCCGGCGTCATTCGAACAACTGTTCGGAAAGACTCGCTGAACCAGCAGCTCGCTCCCGGTCTCCACCAGCATACAACCCAGAGTCGGTCGGATCGAAGGCTCCCGAAACCTCTCCCGCGTCACAATCCCCGAAGCAAGCTCTGACGAAAGCCCGGTGCCGCAGTAAACGATGACATCACGATCCGGATGAGACGATAACTCATTCGTCTCAGAAGCGTCATCAGATGACGGCTGAATCTGCGGCAAGCCCGTGACCTGCAAAACGGCCAGATCCATCGCACGGTCTGTTCCGATGAGCACGGTCGACGAGCTGGCCACACTTCCGACATAACAGGACAGACGTTCGGCCGTACCCAGACTGCTGAGTTTGCAGACAACGACTTCATCACTGACACGAACTCCCCCGCTGACGAATGTGCCTTCGTTAAGAACGTTCACGTGGTACGCCACAATTGATCGCCGGGCTCGGTCCGGAATCTGACGGATGGACGGCAACTGATTGGCATCGCTGCGCTGGGACACCCAGTGAGGACTGACGTTTCTTCCGAGCATCGAATCAACAAGTGAAATATGCAGGTGCAGATTAGAATCACTCCCGAAACCAATCTTCTGATGGATGCCCAGCAGCAGCCCATCGAGCGTCAGCAATGGTCCACCCGAATCACCTGCCGTCAACGCACATGTGCTGCGGATTCGCCCGCGATCTTCCGCCAGAATCGCGCCGACTCGAATGGTAGGTTCATGCGCATTGGCATGACGAGCCGGCCAGCCGGCGGCAAGAACATTCAATGGCTGAACAGAATCCGGCAACCGCTTTTCAGCGACCAGTCTTTCGATCACAGCGTCGCGGTCGCGGACATCGGCCACCCGAACGTATGGAAGCTTTTCGGCCGCATTCAGACGGTTGATCTTCAGCAAAGCGAGGTCGTCCGCTGGACGTCGAATGACGATTTCTGCGGTGAATCGTCGCTGATCAGGAAGCACCACTTTGATGGACGTCGATCCCTCCGGAATCCCGTGAGCAACCGTCAGAATGTGCCCGTCGGCCGAAATGATCACGCCGGAGGACCGCTGTTCGCCCGCTTCCAGCCGAACGCACACAGCCCGGGCCGTAGCGGCCGTCTTTTGAATGGCAACGGCATCTACTGTCTGCCCATAAATCGAAGGTGATTCGCCAAGGACTGCAGTGGCCAGGCAAATCAACACGAGAAACCGTCGATACTTTCGGCCAAGGTTTCGAACGCCCCATGTCCGGCAGATCTCTACGCCTATCCCGAACGTCTGCACATGTCTCCGGAGTCTGGTAATCATTGGCTCAACGCATCCCGCAACGAAAAGCAACCAGTCAGCGACGACCCGAGAAGTCGACCAAACAG
>JAGQPY010000504.1 GCA_020426485.1 Planctomycetaceae bacterium | reverse complement strand
GGCGATCAATCGTCAGCAGAATCCAGAGCGGCGACAAGTCGCCGCACTCCAAGGTGGCGCTGTCCAGTTAGGCAGCATGTCCAGGACAAATCAATCAGCGATGTGCCAAAGGTTCCGGAGTTTGGAATGTCCGTTGTCGGTGAGCACGATGTCTGAACTATACAGAAAATCCCATTCGCAATGCTTGAGGCTGCGGCATGACAACCAGTCGTGGCTTCGGCTAAACTGAATGGATGAAGCTTCACCGGGCCACATCGCTTCCAGTGGTGCCGGCGTCCTGCTCCTGCTATCAAGGTTGGATGGGGAATGTTTGCTGTCAGAGGTTTCGCCTGAATGTTGTCAGCTCCTGATCGGTGGATTTGAGTCATGTGGAAACTGGTCGCCGAAAGTATTCTGTTTTACCGGCGGATACAGCTTGTCGTTTTGCTGGCAGTGGCCATCTCAACGGCGGTGATCGCGGGTTCGCTCATCATTGGCGATTCCGTGCGACACAGCCTGCGTCAGATGACCGAACAGCGACTGGGAGCCATCACTCACGTGCTGAGCGGTGGCCGATTCTTTCGTGAAGCTTTGTGCGAAGAACTGCAGCAGGCCGCGAGAACCGGGGACGAGGCTGCGTCGAATTCTGATGACAGCGTGTTTTGTCCGGCCATCCTGATCACATCCTCCGTGGAAACGACACAATCTGACAATCGCCTGCGGCGAGTCGGCTCGGTCAATCTGCTGGGACTGACCGAACCCGGCTGGAACCTGCTGCAGCACGGTCAGCAGTCCTGCCCGTCGGATCGTGACGTCGTTCTGGGATTTCGTACCGCAGAAGAGCTGCAGGTGGCCGTGGGCGACGAAGTTTCCGTGTGGATTGAAATGCCCACCAGCATTCCTCGCGACAGTCTGCTGGGGGAACGCGACGACGTGAACGTGGAACTGGTGCTGACCGTTTCGGGTATTCTGAACGAATCCGATGGTGCCTCGCGTTTTGATCTCAACCCGGGACAGCAGCTTCCGTTCAACGCCTTTGTGTCGTTGGCCACACTTCAGGGACGACTGGGGCTGGAAGAACAGGTCGCCAGCCGACGCAATCCTGTCGCGAAGCCGGCTCGTGTAAACACAATTCTGGTCGCGCCCGGCAGCCTGTCGCCATCGGCCGATCATCCGCAACTGAATTCAGATTCCGCGCTGCAGGAACAGGTGGCGAAGTCGTCGACGCTGAGTTCTCTTCTGGGCAGTCGGCTGCAGTTGAGTGATGTGGGTTTGAAGGTGAGACAACCAGAGGCGCGCGGATATCTGTCCGTCGAAAGCGACCGCATGATTCTGGAAACTCCGTTGGCTCAGGCCGCCACAGCCGCGGCAGATCAACTTCAGCTGAACGCAGCTCCGACACTGGTTTATCTGGTTAATCAACTGTCGGCAACCGACGAAGTTCAGCCGTCGAAGCGGTATTCCATGTATTCCATTGTGGCCGGCATGCCACTGACAGAACCACCTCCACTGGGCGAAGCCGTCTTGAGCGATGGTGCCGCGGCGGAACCGCTGTCTGATGATGAGATCCTGTTGTCAGCATGGCTGGCCGAAGACCTGGAGGTTGCTGTCGGTGATCATGTTTACGCTCGCTGGCACGACGTCGGCAGTCATGGGGAACTGCCCGAAGTCCAGCGCACGTTCACGGTGAAAGGCGTTCTGGCCGCGGATGACCCCGTGACGGTGGATCGAAACCTGACGCCGGATGTGCCGGGCATCACGGACGTCGAATCATTCAGTGACTGGGACCAGCCGTTTGAGATGGACATGGATCGGATTACTCCGCGCGACGACAGCTACTGGACGGAACATCGAGCCACCCCCAAAGCGTTCATCGCTCCGGAAACGGCTCAACAGTTGTGGAACAGTCGCTACGGTTCCGCCACGTCCATCCGAGTGGCCCCGAAGACGCAGCCGGAACACGCGGGCTCGCTGGACGAACTTCATGAGCAGCTGCAACAACAGATCATTAAGAATCTGAACCCCTCGGAGCTGGGGCTGATCTTTCGTCCCATTCGAGCAGAAGGGCTGCAGGCCGCCGTGGGTGCGAATGATTTTACGCAGCTGTTTCTGGGGTTCAGCTTCTTTCTGATTCTGGCCGCCATCATTCTGGCCTCACTGATGTTCCGCCTGGGGCTTCAACAACGCATTCGACAACTGGGGCTGTTGAACGCATTGGGCTGGACTCCAGGATCCATTCGAAATCTGTATCTGGCCGAAGGCATGCTGGTGTGTTTTGCCGGGACGGTCGTCGGCGTCATCGGAGGCGTTCTCTTTGCTCGGCTGATGCTTTACGGACTGACGACGTGGTGGATTGGTGCCGTGGGAACCCGATTTCTGTCGCTGGATGTTCGGCCGAGTCGATTGATCACGGCCGGCGGAATTTCACTCGTTCTGGCTTATGTCGTGATTCTGCTTGGCCTGAAATCATTTCGCCGAATTCATCTGCGAGACCAACTGGCTGGGAATTCCGACGCCGCTGAATCTCTTCAGACGGATGCTTCGGGCCGTTGGCCAATCGTCATGAAATGGCTGGGGCGATTGTCATTGGTGACGGCCGTCGTTGTCCCGCTGGCTGTCATTCAGGGCTGGATTCCGACCGGTGAAGCCTTTGGCGGACTGACATGGCTGGTGGTGTGCTTCTTCGTTGCAGGAATGGCGTGCCTGACGGGTGCTCTCTACCTGCTGAGTCTCGCACTGCACCGGCATGAGTCCGGTTCGTATCTTGGTCAGTCGACGGTGCCGACCGTCACTGGACCAACATCACTGGCTGTGGCGAATGCAGCTCGCAATCCGCTGCGCAGTCTGCTGACGACCGCTTTGATTGCCTTCGCCACGTTTGTCATCGTCGCCGTTGGAGCGGGACGCCGAAATCCGCTGTCGGAAACCCCACAGATCAACAGCGGGAACGGAGGTTTCACGCTCGTTGCCGAAACCGCTCAACCAGTGCTCTACGATCTGAACACCAGCGACGGACGACGCCAGCTGGGCTTCGACAAGGACGACGATCTTTCGGGTGACACCAGCATTTATGCATTCAGCATGAAGCCCGGTTCGGATGCCAGTTGTGTCAATCTGTATCAGACTCGCGTACCCACCATGCTGGGTGCTTCGGATGCATTTCTTGATCGCGGCGGATTTCGGTTTGCTGATACTCGCGGTGAGAACCCGTGGCTGATGCTGCGCGATGAACTGCCACGGGATGAGCACCTGAACATTCCCGTGATCCCTGTCATCGGCGACATGAATACTCTGATGTTCAGCCTGAAGAAGGATATCGGCAGCCGCATTCTGGTCCCCAACGATGATGAGCCGCAGTTTGCCTTGCAGATCGTCGGCAAGCTGGATGGAAGCGTGTTTCAGGGAGTGCTGGTGACGAGTGACCGGTTTCTGAAACAGATCGATCCGGACGTTGCAGGAACCCGATATTTCCTGATCGAAACGCCATCGGGGCCGGCATCACAGCAACTGTCCTCTCTGCTGGAAAGCCGCCTGAACGATTACGGTTTTGATGCCGAATCCGTCAGCCAGCGGATCGCCGGATTTCTGGCGGTGCAGAACACCTATCTCTCGACGTTCCAGTTGCTGGGCAGTCTGGGACTGCTGATCGGAACATTCGGCCTGGCTGCCGTGATGGTTCGCAATATCGTCGAACGTCAGCGGGAAATCGCCCTGATGAAGGCCGTCGGCTTCACGACTCGACGCATCTTTCGTCTGATCGTTCTGGAAAACGGAATTCTTCTGCTGTGGGGCATTGCCGCCGGAACAGCCTCCGCTTTGCTGGCCATGCTGCCACATCTGCGATCCACGGGAGCAGACGTTCCGTGGCTACCGCTGCTGGGGACTCTGTTGATCATCGCGGGCATCGGGTCTTCTGCGTCACTCTTCGCAGTCCGCCAGGCCGCCGCGATTTCCATCCGTGAAAACCTGTCCGCCGACTAGCGTCGTGT
>JAGQPY010000503.1 GCA_020426485.1 Planctomycetaceae bacterium | reverse complement strand
AAGGGCTAAGCCCTTGTCAGGTTTGTGACTTCATGGAGTCTGCCTCCCATGAAATCGACAATCCCGTTTGGTTCCGGCGATGCTTTTATGCGGCGTTGTCGATGATCATCAGCCTTTGCCAGCCATGCTGGCCGGAGGTGCTCCCATTTTGCTGAATCCGCAGTCGACGTGGACGACTTCGGCACTGATGCCGCTGGCCAGATTGCTGAGCAGGAACATGCCGGTCTTGCCCACTTCCTCGGCCGTGATGTTGCGACGCATCGGCGACATGTGGTTGTAGAGTTCCAGCATCTGGTCGAAGTCGCCGACGCCCTGAGCGCTGACGGTTTTCACGGGACCAGCGCTGATCGCGTTGACTCGAACACCTTCCGGGCCCAGTTCGCTGGCCAGGTAACGGACACCGCATTCCAGAGCAGCCTTGCACAGCCCCATCAGGTTGTAACCTGGAATGACTTCTTCACCGCCAAAGTAGGACAATGTCAGAATGCCGGCATCTTCGCTGAAAAGTTCTTTTCGGCGAGCAGCACCGCACACGGCCAGCAGACTGTAAGCACTGATTTCCATGGCCACCTTGAAACCGTCTCGACTGCAGTTGTAGGTTGGCCCGGTCAGATCGGCCGGTGGTGCAAATGCAATGCTGTGCAGCAGGAAGTCGATCTTTCCGAACTCTGCCTTCGCCTTTTCCATCACGGCGTCGATGTGTTGGTCATTGCAGACATCCAGCGGCTCCAGAAACTTTGCACCGATCGGTTCGACCAGTTTGCCGACCTTCTTTTGATTCTTCGGGCGATCGCCGGTATCGGGCAGATGAGTGAAACCCATCACAGCGCCCTGCTGATGCAATTGCTCAGTGATGGCCCAGGCGATGGAACGCTCATTGGCAATCCCCAGAATCAGACCTTTTTTGCCTTCAAACAAACCCATATCCGATGACTTTCCCCTGAAAGCTGTCGCGACTTGTGAAACTCGCGCCGCATGTCAGCGTTGGCTGTCGCGATGTTGTGCGACGAGAGCCGTCCGGCTGAAACGCAATTCGAAAACGTCGCTGAAAAACTGTGAAACCGTTGGCACGGAATGCGTGGATGATAGAACGACCGACCGATTTCGTCGACGACAGCCCCACTGAAACTCCAGGACGCCGCGAATTGACCGATTGTGGGCCGGGATTTTCAGGACCGGACGGTTCAGTGACCGACCCGATTTCCGTAATCAGCGTTCAGCAGCGCTGCCGCCGGTTTCGGCGGGCTGAAATGAGTAGTGGACGAGGCGACGAGTCCCGATTCGCGACAGCGACCGATTGGACTTGTGGCCTCGTCCACTACAGTCGGGACGAAGGTTCAGAGGGAAACTGCGTTAATCCAGCAGCATTCCCAGCGTGTCTTCGGACTCATCACTGACAGGCTGTTCCTGAGGAGTGATATCGTCGTCGTCAGACACATGATCCACGAAGCCACGCAGGTGGATGGCTCGGGTGTGGTGCTGCAGCTTTTTCAAAGCTTTGCTTTCGATCTGGCGAATACGTTCACGAGTCACCTTGAAGATGCGACCGGTTTCTTCCAGCGTGTAGCTGTAGCCGTCGCCGAGACCATATCGGAGCTTCACGATTTCACGTTCGCGATAGGTCAGGCTTTTCAGGACGTGATCAATCTTGTCACGCAGCATCTGTTTGGCTGCCGATTCCGCGGGACTCTGTTCGTGTGAATCCTCAAGGAATTCGCCAAAGCTGCTGTCTTCACTTTCGCCGACGGGAGTATCCAGACTGATGGGATGCTTCCACGTCTTCATGATGCGTTCGGTTTCCTCAATGCTCATACCGACCGCTTCTGCCAGTTCTTCGTTGCTGGGTTCACGTCCGGTCGCCTGTCGAATTTCTTCGGCCTTGGCTTTCAGCATGGAGATGTTCTGGAACATGTGAACGGGAATTCGAATCGTTCGAGCATGATCCGCGACGGCTCGCGTGATGGCCTGACGAATCCACCACGTTGCATAGGTGGAGAATTTATAGCCGCGGCGATATTCGTATTTTTCCACGCCACGCATCAGGCCGGCGTTGCCTTCCTGAATCAGGTCCAGAAAGCTGAGACCTCGGTTGCGGTACTTCTTGGCAATGGAAACCACCAGACGCAGGTTGCCACCGGAAAGCTTTTGTTTGGCGTCGGTCCAGCCATCCATGCGTTTGCGAATTTCGCGGCACCGTCGCAGAAACTGCGAAGGAGTTTCCAGCACCATTTCCACGTATTCGTTTAACTCACGTTCCAGTGAGGCTCGTTCGGATTCTGCAGACTTCAGGCCCTTCAGACAGGCAATTTCATCCTGAAGCTGTTCCATGCGTTCACCGATCTGAAGCATTCGCTTCATCACGGGCTGCATGCGGTGAGTCCGCACGCTCAGCTCTTCGCACAGCGTACACATTTTGACGCGACGCTTACGAATCCGCAGCAGGATTGGTTGGCTTTCGGGCGAACCTTCAGGCAGCTCCATGATCTGACGGAAGTCGTTTTCGTTTTCCTCCATCAGATAACGCAGTGTCTTCAGATTGAAAGACATACGTCCTTCGATCTGTTCCTTGCGAACGTCTTCGGTTTCTGAAGTTCGCAACGTTCGTTCGAACGGCAGCTCCTGACGACTGACTTTTTCAATGATGTCGACAGCGATCCGCAGAGCGAAGTCCGATTCCATCACGTGGCGACGCATTCTCTTGCGAGTGATTTCGATCTGCTTGGCCAGAAAGATTTCGCGGTCGCGGCTGAGCAGCGGGATGTTCCCCATCTGGCTCAGGTACATCCGAATCGGGTCGCGAGACGACAGCGCAGAGGTCTCAGCTCCCAGCAATGCGCGAGCAGCTTTTTCGGCCTGCTCTTCACGAACTTCTTCTTCGACCGGTTCCGGCTCCAGCGGAATGTCGGGATCTTCAATGAAGTCCAGACACTCTTCGTCCATGGCCTTGATGAGATTGTCCACCATGGCGGGATCGCCACCTTCGTCAGGCAGCCACTCATGAGCCTGCTGGACAGTTACAAAGCCTCGTTCCCTGGCTTTCTCAATGATCGCCTTCAGTCCTGAATCCAGACGATGCACGCGAATCCCCTTCTTTTTTCTCTCCGTGTCAGAACAAAGCGATCCAACATTGTTTCGGAGCCGAGGAGCTTTGCCCTCGTTTATCAACACGAGTGTCTGTGCCTCCATGAGAGACACACGCATTTCACGTTCGACGTAATGTCAAACGAATCAAAACAGCGACGCCACAAGGTGCTGCGTCAAACGCAACACCGGTAAAATCAGCCTTCAGCATACCGGGGAATCGAAAAAATCAATCGTCCGCCCACCGGAAAAAATGGATTCTGTGAAGGGCCACCGGAATCAGGATTCCGCCTTCTCGCCCCAGCCTGGGCATTCGCATGCCAACTGGACATTCTGCATTCGTGCATCCACGTCTCTCCTTCTACACTTCTGCACGTTCAATGAGATAGCCGATCAAGGACCTTCATTCGTCCGGAATGAAGCAGCAGACACCCTGCGAAGGATGCACTTCCCGGCCCGGGGCTGCACCCTCCGGAAGTCGAACTTCCACAGAACAGCAAATTTGCCGATTCCGTTGGTCGCCCGCTCCGGTCTGCGTTCCACGCTGACACAGTCAGCTAAACTTTGAGTTCTACCTGCGACATTTCCCCGGTCGGGACCATTACGCAGCCGAAAACTCAACCACCCTTAAACGGTATGAGCGGAATTATTCGCCAACGGAAATCCATCCGTCAACTTTTTGAACCATTCGAATTCCACGATTCCCGGAAAACATTTATCGCCGCTGAACGGGAGCAGAAGCCCTCTTGATCTGATCCGGCCAATCTGCTTGTCCCAGCCCTGCACCGAAACTACGCCCATCAACCATGTCATAACACTCCATCCGGCCACTTTCCCTGCCCACCAATTTCCTCGCCCAGCGTCACGGATCACCCAACGTTTCTCTTTGGAGAACCGAACCGATACTGTTACTTTGACGTCTTTGTTTTAATGT
>JAGQPY010000502.1 GCA_020426485.1 Planctomycetaceae bacterium | reverse complement strand
CAGTGAACGCAACGTGACGCTGGGGCAGCAGAACGACGCGTTCGACATTCGCTTTCGAACGACTCAGACCAGCACCAACGGACTGCCATCATTGACCTCGCCCTCTGCTGTTTCCACCACAGATCTGCAGCACGTGGTGTTTACCCGGACGACGACCGGAGCGACAACGGTCTACATCGACGGCCAACCTGTGGGGGAAAGTAATCTGGGCGGTGACCTGTCGAACTGGAATTCCGAATACCAACTGATCGTCGGCAACGAGGCCACCGGTGACCGACCGTGGACCGGCGAACTTTCTCTGATCGCCGTGTTTGCTCGAAGCCTGACCGCCGACGAAGTGCGCCGTAACTTTTCTGTCGGGCCGAACGATGACGGCCCGCTGCCGGCCATGTTGCCACCGGCGGCCGACCGCCCGATTGACTTCGTGGCGGATGTTCAGCCGATCTTTCGCGAACGGTGTTTCGAATGCCACTCGGCGGGCAACGAAGAAGGCGGCCTGAACCTGTCGCTGCGAGCCCGAGCGCTGGAGGGCGGACGTCACGGTGCGTTGATTGAACCTCAGCAAAGTGCTCGCAGTTTGCTGATTCACGCGGTGGCGGGCGTCGATGAGGAACTGAAAATGCCGCCGGAAGGGCAGCCGCTGAGTCGTGAACAGATCGCGACGTTGCGAGCATGGATTGATCAGGGCGCTGCGTGGCCACTGTCGGCCGATGTTCCGGATCCGCGCCTGGAACGAGCCAAAGAACACTGGGCGTTTCAGCCACTGCAGCAGACGGCGTTCTCCGCCGAAGACGTGGATACTCTGGTCGATGAACGGCTGCAGAAATCCGGTCTGTCGCGAAATATTCCGGCGGATGCTGTGACGCTGGTTCGGCGAATTTACTTCGGCCTGATTGGGCTTCCGCCGAACCCGGATCAGGTGGCGGATTTTGTGCAGGCCGCTGCCGTTGATCGAGACAAAGCTGTTCAGGAACTGACAGACCGACTTCTGGCGGATCGAGGCTATGGCGAACGCTGGGGACGTCACTGGCTGGATGTTGCTCGATACGCCGACAGTGACGGACAGGAAGCAGATCGTGACCGCCCGGACGCCTGGCACTACCGTGACTTTGTCATCAAAGCCTTCAATGACGACCTGCCGTTTAACACGTTTGTGCAGTGGCAGGTGGCAGGTGATGAAATTGAGCCGTCCAATGCGGATGCGGTTGCTGCGACGGGGTTTCTGGCCGCCGGTCCCCGCACGGTTCTGGAAGATTCGTTTCTGGAAGAGGAACGATTACGAAACCGCTACAACGAACTGGACGACATTGTTTCCACGCTGGGTACCGGCATGCTGGGCCTGACGCTGGGTTGTGCTCGCTGCCATGACCACAAATACGACGCCTTGTCGTCACGGGAATACTATCGGCTGCTGAGTGCCTTTCACAGCGGAGATCGCGTGACCGACAAGCTGCCCAACGGACAGAACGGATTCTTTTTTCGAGATCAGTCGCGGGAAGCTCGCACGACATGGCTGTTCGGGCGAGGCGATTTCTATGACCGCGAACGCGAAGTCCGCCTGGGCTTTCCGGCGATCCTGACGTCCGACACGTCTGCCGAAAAATACTGGCAGCGGGCGAGAGAACAGTCGACCGATGTGCCCAGCACCATGCAGCGGCGAGCCTTGGCGGACTGGTTGACGGATGTGAATCAGGGAGCAGGTTCGCTGGTCGCGCGAGTCATCGTGAATCGAATCTGGCAGCATCACTTCGGACACGGGCTGGTGCGAACAGTCAGCGATTTCGGCGTGCGAGGCGAGACGCCCACGCATCCTGAACTTCTGGAATGGCTGACAGTTCGGTTTGTTTCGGAAGGCTGGAAGTTGAAACCGCTGCATCGGCTCATTCTGAATTCAAAAACGTATCAGCAGTCTTCGGTACTGACGGACGGCAATGTTCAATCAGCAACGAATCAGCATTCGGCAAAGGAGATCGATCCGGAAAACCGCCTGCTGTGGAAACAAACGCCGCGACGTCTGGAAGCAGAGATTCTGCGGGATGCGATGCTGGCCGTCAGCGGCACGTTGAACCCCAAACCATATGGCCCGGGCTTCAAGCCGCCCATTCCGGCCGAAGCGATTCTTGCACGCAATCTGAAGGACGGCGGATACCCGTCCAATATCAAAGACAGTCGGGAGACTCGACGACGCAGCGTGTACATGTTCCACAAGCGAGTCGTTCCGTACCCGCTGTTTCAGGCGTTTGATCGTCCGGATCTGCTGCAAAGCTGCGGACGGCGAGAAGCTACAACCGTCGCACCACAGGCTTTGGCTCTGATGAACGATCACTTTGTACGACGCTGTGCCGAAGACACCGCCGCTCGACTCTTGAAAGACTGCGGACCGGAGTCACCGACTTCGCAGTTTGTGGAGCGAATGTTTCTGCTGTCCTTTGGTCGCCGTCCGACGGATCGGGAACTGCTGCTGGCCACTTCGTTTGTGGACACACAGAGAAATGCTCAGACGGATCAATCGACGGACACTGTGCTCAGGCGAACGCTGACGGACTTCTGTCAGTCGATCTTTGGGCTGAACGAGTTCATTTATGTGGACTAAAACCATGACACACGACATGCGATTTCCCTGCGGACGAATTCATTCCCCGCTGACTCGCCGCGAAGTTCTGCAGCGAGCCGGAAACGGTGCCGGAATGCTGGCCCTGGCGGCTTTGCTGCAGCAGGAAGATCTGCGGGCGGCGGATGTACCTGCGGGGAACTCAACCGCCACCAATCCGCTCGCACCGCGCGAAGGGCATTTCGACGCAAAGGCCAAGTCCGTCATCTGGCTGTTCATGGAAGGCGGCCCCAGCGCGGTGGATGTGTTTGACCCCAAACCGGAACTCACGCGCAAGGACGGCGTGCGCACGGATATCAAGGTGTTCTTTGGTGATCCCGGTCCTTTGATGAAATCGCCGTTTAAGTTTCAGCAGTACGGTGAATGCGGGCAGTCAGTCTGCGAACACTACACCGGAATTGCTCAGCATGTGGACGACATTGCATTTATCAAATCCTGTTACAGCGAATCCGACAACCACGTACCGGCTATTTATCAGATCAACAGCGGGCTGCCGCGTCCCGGATTTCCCACCGCCGGAGCGTGGGTGACGTACGGGCTGGGCAGTGAAAATCAAAATCTGCCGGGCTATGTCGTGCTGGGAAATCGCCAGGGTGCGAAGGGCGGGCCTCACAACTGGGGAGCCGGTTTTCTTCCGACGACATTTCAGGGCACGTTGTTTCGTCCGCAGGGAAATCCGATTCTGAATCTGGAACGATTGCCGGGCGTCTCCGATCAGGACCAGCGAGCCCAACTGGATCTGATGTCACAGCTGAATGCCGAACACCTGAAGCGTCATCCTGGAGAAGCCGAACTGACCGGACGCATTCAGTCGTTCGAACTGGCGTATCGCATGCAGACCGAAGCCAAAGACGTTGTGGATCTGTCACAGGAATCGAAGGCCATTCGCGACATGTATGGCGTCGATGATCCGGTGACGGCGTCTTATGGTTCCAAATGCCTGATGGCAAGACGATTGATTGAAAGCGGCGTACGTTTTGTTCAGGTGTACAGCGATGGCGAATGGGATGCTCACAACAAGCTGAAGCAGAATCACACGGACCATTGTCGAGCGACAGATCGTCCGATTGCCGCACTGCTGAAGGATCTGAAGGATCGTGGTCTGTTTGATTCCACTCTGGTGATCTGGGGGGGCGAATTCGGACGGATGCCGGTTTCTCAGAAGGGTGACGGACGAGACCACAATCCGAACGGGTTCATTCAGTGGATGGCCGGGGCCGGCATTCGAGGCGGTGTGAGTCACGGAGAAACCGATGAAATCGGCTATGCGGCCGCTGTCGACCCGGTCAGCGTGCATGATCTGCACGCGACGATGCTCCATCTGCTGGGGATCGATCATAAACGGTTGACATTCCTGCACAACGGCCGAAGCTACCGCCTGACCGATGTCGCCGGCAACGTGATT
>JAGQPY010000501.1 GCA_020426485.1 Planctomycetaceae bacterium | reverse complement strand
TGGTGAATCAAAACCAAAGCGGCGACAAGTCGCCGCACTCCATACGACAACCTGGCGCTGTCCAGCTGAGCGTAGCGCAGGACTAAACAGAACTTGAAAGAGGGCTCTGCGCTGATGTTCCGGGCGAGATCCGAAGCCGTGACCAGTCGCCGCACTTTGAACGGGCGCTGTCGGGTTAATCGTCGTCCTGATGGGCCTTCTTCTGAATGCGTTCGCTCTTGACCAGATCCACGGTGGTCTCTTCGGCCGCCCCGGATGCGGAAGTCGGTCGATCGGAAAGGTGAAACCCAAGTCCGAGTTCCGTGAGGCGCCCGGTGCCCACGGTGCCGTCGGTGATGTTAAACATCTCCGGATACTTTTTAGCCCACTTTGTGTTGGACCCGGGGCAATACTGTCGAGCGTTTCCTTCGACCGCTGCCACGCCGGGAATTCTGGCCGCCAGACTGCAGGAATGAAGAAACGACGCACCCGGACACGTCAGGTCCTGAACGCACAGAAACATGCCGAACTTCTGAGCCGCCGCGGCAGCAAACAGAGATTCCGTTTGTCCCTTGCAGGCTTTCAATGCAACACCGGAATAACCCAGTTCGCGACATCTCAGCAGCGACTCGTAATCCACCAGAGCTTCGTCAATCACAACCGGTTTCAGTTTGGCCACATCGTGCATTTTTGCGGCCGACGCTGCTTCAAGATCACGGCTGGTTGGCTGTTCGATGTACTGAATTCGGTCGTAAGCCGCGGGAGCCTTTGCTTTCACCTGCTTCAGAAAGTCGACCACATAGTCTGCGGATTCACATTTTTCGTTGAAGTCGCAACTGTAAAACCAGTTCGCACAGCCGCGTGCAGCCTGAGCTTCTGCTGCAACTTTTTCGATGGCCAGCACGCGGTCGACGTCCCAGCTCAGATTGTCGCCCGCCAGTTTGATCTTGAGATGGGTCAGACCATCAGCGGCAATCCATTCTCCCAGAGTCACAGGCAGCTGATCATTCGGACGTGAATCGACGTCTCCATCGGTCAGCGGATCCAATGCACCGACCAAATGATAAAGCGGCAATCTGGCTGCGGGTTCGCGCTGCGTGTACTGACTGAGGTACTCACCGGCAAACTGTTCGTCCAGAAAGTACGACAGGTCTTCATTGCAGTATTCCGAGGACAGCAGGTTGAAGCTGTTGGCTTTGTTGGCTCGACCATACGCATCATGAATCGCCGCATCGATCGCGCTGGTGGCCACCAGCTGAGCGAGCTGGGGCAGTGGTTCCGCGATGCTCAGTTGCTCGGAGACCTTCTTCGCCTGATGATGAAATTCTGCGCCCACGTTGAACTGAATTTCGATCGGGTGGCCGAAGTCCGGATAACTTTCAAACAGTTCACCGAACTTCGTCGCGTATGCCCTCATGGCTCGTTCAGCGTCAGGCGGTTCAACGCTGCTGGACGGCCAAGCCCAGACATTGCCGATCGGCATACTTCCGAAACCGTCCGCCTTCTGGCCCTTTCGAGTTTCCACAGAAACGGCGGCATTGATCAGACATGTCTGGTCAACGATTCGTCCACCGAATTTCAATGGCGTGCGAAATGCAACAGGCTCAAAACTGACATTCACTCCAAGGATTTGAATGTCTGTTGATTTTTCCTTAGCCATCGGTCTGCCAAAGGCCCCTGCGTCAGAAGTCAGAAAAGTAGGTGAAAGTTGTCTCGTCAGACAACGATTCTTATCAGAATCAGTGATTCTGGCGAGTCTCAGAACGCACTCTGTTGTGGAAAATTTTTTCCAGAAGGATATTCGTCAGTTTGGCATCCACCACCCGGGCCAGACTTTCCGGATTGATTCTCAGTGCCCGAGGAAGGCACTCCAGAACTCGGTAGAAAACGTCCGGGTGCCGTCGCAATCCCGCAATTTCTGCGTAAATCGAGCAGAAGGGGGAGCCGCGCGGAATCGGTCTCTGTGGAAACGGAACGTCGGCCAGCCATACCACGGAGTCGTCACTGTGGGAGTGACTGCAGTGGTCTGGGCCGATCGGCAAATGTTTCTGATTCGGCGAAATGTCCTTTGCGGGGCGGGTCAGTGTTCGTGTCCATGACATCAGCCGGCGAACTTCTTCCGGCGTCGGTTCAATCGCCTCAACTGTGTAGACGACCATCCGAATGAAACATTGGCCTTCGCAACAGCCTGTGGCTATTCGACTCTTGTCTGCCGCCTCGACGGCAGAGGCTCGTCGTTCCTGAACGTCTGCTTTCCCTTCGTGTTCGGGCCGCGATCCGCACTTTTTGAGAGTGGTCGCCAGCTGCCGAAGGACGTGCGAATCGCCGCGTGCCCATTCGTGGAGTTCATGCGAGGCGGTGAGTCGAGGATTCACTTCAATGACAGATGTTTGCCCATGATTCAAAACGAAGTCGATACCAAACAATCCCTGCAATGACGCGGCATTCACGATTGTTTGAGCGGCGTTCATCAACTGATCGATCACGGAATGGGGCAATTCCATCGGACCCAGATTTCCGCAAAACTGAAACCCCGTCGCATTGAGTTCCGGAATCCCCACCAGTTGAGAAGTGACGCCAAGCAACTCAACGCGGGCCTCTGACCGATCCGAAAGACGATCTCGGGATGGACCATCATCAGAGACGAACGTGGCGGACATCGACTGGCCTGAGATTTCCTCCTGCAGAAAATAGTCATTTGTCAGTTGATCAGCTGCACACTCGCTGACGGACGAAATTCGCCGGATTCCCATTCCGCCTGAAGAATGAATCTTCTTGAGAAGCCATGAGGGGCATTTCGGCGGCCTGGTTTGATTTGCAGCATCCACGCCTTCCGAATCAGGACCTTGAGCGGTTTGGCCATTCAGGATCACCGCGCTGGGCGCTGATTCGCAAAAGAAAGAAGTGTCGGAAGACGTTGCTGAGGATCGCCAACGAGGCACGGCAACGCCGTTCGCACGCAGAACCGGGAACAGGAAGTCCGGATCTTTGGCCGCGGAAACGGCCTCTGACGACGACAGAGCAACGGGGCGTTGTTTGGCGAGATCCGCAAGCGCCGAGACGTCGTTTTCGAGTCCGCCGCAAAGAATCAGAGGTACTCGGGAATCGATATCCTGCAGAGTGGCCGCAATATCACGGGTTGACCCGATGCGTCTCAGTCCCGGGCAGTTTTCCGTCAAATCAGGGTCGACGGATTCGAATTGAAGCATCCTGACCAGATCCAGATCGCCGAACATATCCAGACACAGCGGATTTAGTCCGGCTCTGATCGCCGACGCCGCAAGACTACGCACGCTGGCACCAGCAAGAATGACGTCAAAGGCTGGCCTGATATCGGACAAGTTCACGCAATCTGAAAGAAACAGGACACGCTGTCGAAACCACCTGCGCGGACCGTATCACCAATGGCGGCGAATTCAAGATTGACCGTCGTGATGAACGCTGCTGACGTCATCACAGGCAGTGTTTCAGCGATCCGCGGCCTGCGACGTTCATGAACCAAGCAGGACAGTGTCGAGCACAATGCAACCTCGCATTCGCTGGGGTACGGGCATAAAAAGCAGAGTCCTGTTGTTGTGGCCCATTGACGGGTTGAAAAGGTTGGTGGGTTCGGGGCAAAATATGGGGAATCGTTTGACGCTTCCCACACCTTCTCTTCAGCGACTTCCGCACTGTCCAGAAGCTGCCGAAGTCGTTCCCGCCTTTTTTGAACGTCAGAGCGATCCCTCTTCACTTGCCTGACATTCCCTTCTGCCGTCATCAGAGATCGAAATCATGGAATTGCGTCTGCAATCACTGTCTCAATCGCGCGACCGCTCTGCGGGAATCCGTTTCCGGATTGGCGTCGTTCTCACAGCGGCTCTGACATGTTGTCTTTCAACTTCAGCGGCCGATGATACCAAACCTGATGCCGCGAATGCCGGGGACAAAGTCCAGCCGGAATCGGCGCAGCTTGCTTTTGTGCGAGACAAGGTTCGACCTTTGCTGGAGTCTCGGTGTTTTGAATGTCATGGCCCGAAAGGCGAAGCCAAAGGTGGTCTTCGTCTGACCAGTCGGCAGGCGATGTTGAT
>JAGQPY010000500.1 GCA_020426485.1 Planctomycetaceae bacterium | reverse complement strand
CCGACAGTGGTTTCGTTCGTTGTGGATGGAGTGAGCGTTCGGCCAAAACTGTCCCAGTGGTCTGTCAATATTCGAACGAGTGACTGTAGGCCGGCCTTTTCAGACCGTCCTATTGAGCTGACGGCCTGGAAAGGCCGTCCTACTCATCAAATCATGGCTGACACTGCACCAGGGAACAGGCCGCTTCCGAACAAACGGCCTGTCACCGAAAGAAACAAGTGGCTGTCATCTTTCGACTTCGAAAACAATCATCGCTGTCCGCATCACAAACCTTCGAACGAGGTTTCCGCTTGCCCGCGCAGGCTGCATAAAATACTGCTCAACAGAGAACGACACAAAGCACAAGGGAATCCGGCCAATTGCCATCGAAAGGTATCAGGGAACACGGAGGAAAATCAGGGGGCACGACATTCGGCCGTCCATAG
Source organism: Planctomycetaceae bacterium (assembly GCA_020426485.1). Lineage (GTDB taxonomy): Bacteria > Planctomycetota > Planctomycetia > Planctomycetales > Planctomycetaceae > JAGQPY01. The sequence continues at coordinate 3,634 of JAGQPY010000500.1, read as the reverse complement.
AACGAATCGCACGATGCAGGTGACCATGGCGTTTCGTCCGTGTTTTTTCACCGTTCCGCAATCAGAAATCGGGGCCTTTCGGCAGTCCAGGCTCGTGCCGGACCAGTTCACCGGCCGTATCGATTAAACGGGTTGCTCAGGAAATTCGTTTCTGTCCGTCGTCGCGGGAGAACGCAGAAAGCGGTTTTTCTTCGGGATCAGGCCTCTCTGAGCGGTCCGGGCATGCATTCGGTCGGCTGCCAGGCTAAAAAATCACGGGCTTCGAGACCGGCCGTCCGAATTCAGGGGCTGGTTCGGAGCAACGGCTGACCTGTCTGGTACCCGCCAGATGTGGTTGCCTGATCACGTTGGTTGTTTCTCAGGGTGCGAAGATGCGCGGTCGGAAAGCTTTCCGACAGCATTCCCCGACCGCAAACATCACTGAGCTTACTGCTCGAACCGGAAGAGAAGAGTTATGCCGATCAAGATTCGTTGCAAAGAATGCAGCGTTGTCCTTGTGGTTCCGGACAAAGCGGCCGGACGCGCTGTGAAGTGCAAAGAATGCGGCGCGCGAATCAATGTTCCCGTACCCAAACAACCCGGCGATGCTCCGGCTCCGGCAGCCGCTGCTGACGGCAGCGCCGCGCCACCAAAACGAAAACCACGTCCTCAACGACCAGCACCTGGGCCTCCAGCCAACTCCGACGATCTGTTCGGCGGTCTGGACCTGCGGCGAGTCGAAGACAGTGCTCAGAAAATCTGCCCGGCGTGTGCGTCTAAGGTGGATGAGGAAGACATTGAGTGCCCGAACTGCGGCGTGAACATTGAAACCGGTGCTTTGAGCGAGCAGCAGAGAAAGCGTCGTGCTCGCAAAGGTCCGCCACCGGAAGAATTCTACAAGGTAATCTGGTCGAATGGCTGGAAATTCACGATGGCTCATAAACGCTTCATCGTGCAGACCGGAATCATCTGGGCACTGTCGGCCACAATGGTGATTCTGGCGGCCTTTGTGATGAAGTGGTATGTCACGACGCGAGCAGAAGAACTGATTGCGTCTGCCGAAGGTGGCGTCACAATCAGCGACACGGGAGTTCTGATTGAACCGGGTGAAGGTGAAGCGAAGTACGATGACGTGAAGTATACGTCGGGCTCCACTCTGCTGACCGACGGAAAACTGTTACTGCCGACGCCGACCATGGCGGCCTTCTTTTCGCCGCCGTCGTATTTCTGGAGCTTCATTTTTCTGATCTTCGTGCTGAGTTTCGGTGGCTGGGCGTGGACACTGTCCGCCAAAGTGGTCGAAGTCACGATGCACAATGAAAAGAAAATCAAACGCTTCCAGACCGACATGTACGGCAACATGACGAAGGGCTTCACGACGATTTTCTGGCCCATCGTGCTGATGTATCCGGTGATCTGGATTCCGCTGGCGATGCTGGCCGCGGGAATGTCGCCCAACGTTTCACTGATCACCTTTCTGATTCTGTTCATGATCCCCTATGTCATCTTTCTGCCGATCGCCGTCATCCATATGGCTCAGCCGTATACCTATCGAGCGTGGCTGATCAACTGGATGTCAAAGGATCTGCTCAGCACGTTTGCTCCCACGGCGTACGTTTCTGCTCTGTTCTTTGTGCTGGTGCTGCTGATTCCTCTGGGAGCCGCCGTCGGGATCGCTGTCGGCTGGGATCAGTTTTCGAACTTCTACATGTCGCGACTGGAAGTGCCGGCTCTGGGAGCCATGTTTGGCTACACCGCAGAACACGCAAATTCGACAGGGTCATTTATCTTTTATCGAATGCCGTTTCTGTTTGCCGTGTCGTTTCTGACACTGACGATCTTCTTCATGCTGCTGGCGATACCGTCCATTTTTATGATGCGAGTCTTTGGCCTGTTCGGTCTTTATTTTCGGCCCGATCTGGCATTGTGTGTGGAACAGGTCCCGTTGTCGCCGGCGGGCTTCGGACCGCGCTTTCTGGCCATTCAGGTGGACGCGATTGTCGCCACCGTCATGTGCGGTGCGGCATTCAAAGGGTCCGGTTTTGTCTCCGGACTGGTTGGAATGCTGTACAACTCGGAAACAGCTCGCGTGATCGCGTACTACGCCACGATGATCATCAGCACTCTGACGGCTCTGGGCTTCTACTTTGCCAACTGGGAATCCGGGTCCGGTCGAGCGACACTGGGCAAGTGGACATTCGGGATGATTGTGCTTCAGGACGACAATTCGCCGATGCCGTTCAAGCTGGCACTGAAGCGTGCGGCCGCGTCAGTACTGTCGATCCTGTCGCTCGGCGGAACATTCATCATGTGCGCATTTCGATCCGATCATCGCGCGGCTCATGACCTGATGACGAAAACCAAAGTTATCTGGCGCGGTGATGAGAATATGTAGGCTGATTTCGGTCTGTCTCGGCAGCCATTGTGTGATTGCACGCGATGGCTGGCCATGAATACCAAATTCCACTTCGCGCCATCCCGGTTTTCAGCCCGTTCCGGGATCGGCCAGAGCGAACTGCAGCGACATCTCCGCTGGTGGATTCCGTTCGCCCAGACACATGCGAGTCAGTTCGCGAATCGGTTCGAAGCCTCGATGCAGCGCCAGTGACTCGGCTGACTGATTCCCCGGCGGAACATCCCAGAACACGGATCTGCCTGTCTGCGAAAGCAGGGCGTCGATGACTTCCGCCGCCTGCAGCTCATCCAGCGCCACGATCGGCCCCAGATAATCAGCCTCCTGTCCGCCGCGCAGCATCCCGAAGCCACCGTCCGCTTCCACGACGCACGAATCAGCCGCCAGACGCTGCAGCCACAGATGGCGTTTCGCTCCAAACGCTCTCACATCCATGAACTGATGACGGAAATCTGCCGTTGCGAATCGGCCGGAGAAGGTTTTCAGTTCACCAGCACGGCTGAGGTTCGAAGGTTGGGCGGCCTGAAATTCGGACGGCAACGGAACGTCCGGTGTTCGATGATTTTTGCCGTCGTCGGACGGCTTTCGAAATCGTCGAAAGGCACCGGTTCTGCGAAAGCCCAGCTGAGCGTACACGAACTCCCCGGCAGGAGTGGCGTCCAGCATGATGCAGTGGACGCTGCGTTGCTGAAGATATTCGATGGCCTGCTGCATCAGAGCGGTAGCGATGCCGCGGCGACGATAATCCGGGTGAACCAGCATCATGCCGATCCACGCGACCCGTGGAGAGTCGGGTGAAGCGGCATCGTAGGTTGTTGTCGTGACGGTTCCACAAACGTCATTGCCGACCACGGCCACAAAACAACCATCCGGCTCGTAACGCAGCAGTCGCAGCCAGTCACCTGGAAGTTGATTCCAGCCAGCCATGTTCCGCAGGTGATCCGCGGCCGGGAGATCGTCTTCCATCATGCGACGGATATGGAATGCATGAGTCTTGCCCATCAATCGGCCTCCCATGAACCAACTCTTGGTTCCCGACCATTTCGTCACCAGCAACCAAAGATCACCAACCGCGAACGGAATTCGTTGCTTCGATCGATGAGATTCCTGTCGCCCCCCCTGCCGCAATGCCGCAGCGCCGAAAAAACCTGTTTCACGGTGAGCGGTAGCTCGGTCAGGAGTCGTCTGCAAAAAAGTTTCCGGATGATCCGCAGCGCGTGAGCGTCCGGTTCTTTGAAAACC
>JAGQPY010000004.1 GCA_020426485.1 Planctomycetaceae bacterium | reverse complement strand
TCGGATTTCCCCCGGCTCGCTATGACCGGTCTCCTGACCGAACCAATTCATGCCGACCGCAGGTCTCCCGCGACTGCACGCGGAAAGGTACAGGCGAAAGTTCAGTCGAGGCAGGGCTGTTTTCTGACCAGCTTTACCGAAGCGGCTGTACCTGCGACGATGATGATGGCTGCAGGAAGCTCGTCACCTGAAGCATTCGCGATGCCTGGCAGATCTTCGGTAGGCAGCAGTCTGCGTTACGTCAGCAGTGAAAGGTCAGGGTGTTCAGATTTCGTCCCCGGCAAACCAGCTGCGAGTGTTTCGTTCTTCGGCGTCCTGCTATCATTTTGCATCGGACGTTCAAAGATACCCTTTAATGAGCGACCGTGATCCCGGATCAGGTCGCCGCATCGCAGTGACCGGAATACAACCGGAATTCTCGACACTGTATTCGTTACCGCCGGTTACAGGTTCAGGAGTCTGATCGAATGTACGATCCATCGCTTTTTCGACTGGACGGTGACGTGGCACTGATTACCGGTGCAGGTGCCGGAATCGGCCGCTGCATTGCCGAGACTTTTGCTGCGGCGGGTGCCGCTGTAACTGTGACGGACCGCGATCCGCAGGCCGCAGAATCGGTGGCGAGGGCGATCAGAGACTCTGGAGGTCGAGCCATCAGTGTGCCGTGCGACGTGACGAAGGAAAGTGATCTTGAAGCGGCCGTCAACAGCTCAGTGGCGGAGTTCGGAAAGCTCACGATTCTGATTAACAACGCCGGCGGTGGAGGACCAAAGCCTTTCGATATGCCGATGTCAGACATGCGTTTCGCTTACGAGCTGAACTTCTTTTCGCTTTTTCGGCTGTGCCAGCTCGCAGCGCCCCATATGGAACAGGCGGGTGGGGGAGCGATCGTGAATATTTCGTCGATGTCGGGTGAGAACAAGAATCTGAACATGGCTTCTTACGGTTCATCAAAGGCTGCCGTAAATCATCTGACACGTAATATTGCATTCGATCTTGGTCCGAAGAACATCCGTGTCAACGCAATTGCACCCGGCGCTACGCGAACGCACGCTCTGTCGACAGTTCTGACCCCTGAAATCGAGCAGAAAATGCTTGCCCGTACTCCCTTGAAACGCCTCGGCACACCCGATGACATGGCGAATGCAGCTCTCTTTCTGTGCTCTCCGGCTGCAAACTGGATCAGTGGACAAATTCTGACCGTTTCAGGTGGTGGACTTCAGGAACTTGACTGATACAAACAATTGATAATCGTTGCAGATTCGAAGGGCTGATTGATGGCTACCTATGATGCATTTGCTGAATTTCGGATGGACGGTCACAACGTCATCATTACCGGTGGTGCACAGAACATCGGAGCCGGCATTGCGAAAACGCTGAGTGGTGCCGGGGCAAGGGTCATGATTGCGGATTTGAATGGCGACATGGCCGGAAAGACGGCCGCTGAAATTGCAGCCATCACCGGCAATGATTGCCGTGGAATGGCCTGTGATGTCACGGACCAAAATGCGATTGACGCCGTTGTCGCGAAGACTGTCGAAGCATTTGGGGGGATTTCGACCCTGGTCAACAATGTCGGGTGGGGTGGCAGGCAGGAGAACCCCGCCGCAATTCCTCAGGAGGAATTTCTGTCGTCGTACAAACTGAATGCGATCAGCGCATATCGAATGAGTATGGCCTGCTTGCCGTACCTGGAAAAGTCAGCAAATGCGTCGATCACGAACTCAGGATCGTTTTCTTCGGCGGTGCCCGCCTACGACATTCTGCCGTACGCGACAGCCAAAGCAGCGCTGAACCAAATGATGGTTTCCCTTGCCCACCTGCTGAACAAGCGGGTGCGAGTGAATTCGGTTCTCATCGGCACTGTCGTGACGGCAGGCTACGGCGATGCAGGCGTGTCTCCGGAAATGCAGGAACGTTTGAGTCATCCGGATAATCTGACAGGCCGCCCGGGGCGTCCCGAAGACGTTGCAAACGCCATGCTGTGGCTCTGCTCTCCTGCGGGTGGATGGGTGAGCGGCCAGACGATCAATGTCCATGGTGGTGGCAATGTCGTTCGTCTGTTTGGTCAGTGAAGCGAGTCCGCAGGAATCAGAAATGAAGTCCGGTCATGTCGCGGGCACCGCAGTGTTCGTGGCAGCCCTTTTGCTCACAGTTAGTCAGGAAAAAGGCGATCCAAGATGATCAACATCGTTAAGTCAGCGTTGCTTCTCAGCCTGATTGCGTCACTTCCAGCGCAGCCCGCATTCTCCCAGAACGAAGCCCCGCCGAACGATGACCAGACGCCGGTCACTGACCGTCAGCTTGCGGTGATGATGTATGTTGATTATGGTCGATCGTATGGCTATCAAAGCATGCTGGCCCGGATTCAGGTTGACAGCATCAAAGCGGAGTTGGATCGCGATCGTCAAATTGCGAAACAGAATGAGACGTTGCTTTCCCAAAATGCAGTCTCTCGCAATGAGTATGAGATTTCTCGACTGAAAGTCGTATGGGGCGAGAAACAACTGATCGTCGCCGAAAAGAATCTGGTCGCGATTAATGCTCAGTACGAAGCCATGAAGAAAATGGCTCAGCATTTCGCTGGCGTCACCGTGCCGCGCGACGAACTCTATAGTTTATTTCGGCGTGGATGGGACGCCGGTTGTGACAAGGGCCCCGACGAAGTCGACGCGATGAAAGCCTGGGTCGACTATTCTCGAAAGTCGCTCGAACGTGCCCGGGAACTCAATCGCCAGGGGAGTGAACCCCTCGCCTCCGTGCTGGAAAAAGAAGCTCATCTAAAAATCGCGGAATCGAACTATCAAAACAGATTGGCAGGCTTGGACCGCTGCCGTGAAGTCTTCTTCCCAAGCCGCGAAGAAATCAAGGCAGTCGAACGTTAGCCAACAATGACGTGAAGTTGCATGAACGATCGGGGCCAGTCATGTGCGACGTTGAAATACACAGGTAACAGCCACGCTCCTTCACCGCAGGTTGCAGCATCAGCATCCTGACAATTCGTGTCAGGTGGTACAGACATTCCTGTCTGTGGAGTTTCGCGAGAACCTGGTTGGTCTCCATGACCTGACATTTTTTCAGCAGCCAGGAGATTATTTCAACGATGGTTTTCATGCCCGCGGCGTTCAACTTTACTCGGTGAGCAAATCACCCAGCAGCATGATTTGAGACACTCGCACGGCATGGCCCTGGTATTTGGGGGACTTCAGTTCTGTTTCGGGGTCTTGCAGGCGGAAAGCGACTGATTGTCGGTCCGGTTGGTCCGGGTGAATTTCGATCGTCACCTCGTGAACGCTGTCCGCATTCAGTCCGCTGGCAAGATTCAGAGTGGCGATCCGGTGGTAGGTGCAGTAGCTGTCGAATCGGGCAACGGGCTTGGGGCGAGTTTCGCCGTCGACGGTGATGGTCACCTGTCCTCCATCCGGTCCCAGCAGGTCATAGAGCTTGACCGCTGATCCCCGAAACCGAAACGTTAGTCGACTGCCGGGTGAATTGGCTTCCCAGAGGGTTCCCATGCGGCCGGAAAACGATCGAGCCAGCGGGTGATCAGCAGCCAGTTGTTTCCATTCAGACGACATCATTTCGGCGGACACCGGTACCATTTTCGCTTGTTGCCAGTGATCGCTGATGAACGAATTCTGCAGACGATCGGCGTAGCTGTGAAGTTCGGCCTCCGGCTTGTGTTCTGTCTTCATTTGCAGAATGGCCCCGGCAAGAACGTTGGTGTAGATCTGGTGTCCTTCGTCCAGTGGATGCACGCCATCCTTCGAAAACTGCGTGCGACCATCTGACGGCGGAGCTTCCGCCTGATACACCAGCTTTCCTTCCTGCTGCAGTTGCACGATTCGCAACGCGAAGTTGACGGACGGAATCTGATAGTGATCGGCCAGCATTTCCATCGCGGACGCTGCGCGAGGACAAAGTTCTTTGTTCAGGTCTTCCTCGTAGCCAACTCGAAATGTGTAGACGAAACAGATATCGGTGTGAGGAAACCGCGACCATGTCTGGCGAACGATACCTTCCATCGCTCGCCAGATGTTCTCCGGAGCAGCACCGCCATCGTTAACGGCGAATTCGACAAACAACAGATCAGGATTGTGATCCAGTACGTCTCGGCCAAGGCGGTAGACTCCCAGATCACTGCCTGTGCCTCCAATGGCCGCGTGGATTTCCGTGAACTCCGACTGCGGAAACTGTTCCTTCAGCCACGCCAACGATTTGACTCGCCAACCCGCCGCAGCCGTAATTGAACCGCCAAGATAGGCGACTCGCACGGACTTCCCAGCGTTGATTCGGTGAAAGGTATTCGCCAGGCCACCGCGTGGTTTTAGAATTTGCGCTGCAACAGGTTCATACTGCGGTGATTCCGATGGCGCAGCGTTGACGTTGGCGGCCGACAGAGCAACGGTAAGTGTAAGGCTGAGCACGGTGCCGATGGTGGCGGTACGGTGCCAGCCGATGTTGATGCTGTTCATGGAGCGCCTTCATTCGGGCCAATGGCAAACAGATGATGTTCGCCACGAATGTAAATGTGTCCCTGTGAGATCGCGGGAGAAGCATAGGCGTATTCGCCCAGCGGATTCTGGCTGACCACTTCCAGTTTGTCGGCCGGTCGCACCACTTTGGTGATGCCGTCGTCCGCCAGAAAATAGATCAGATCATTGGCCGTCACCAGCGAAGCGCTGTAGTGCATGCCCATTCGATCCTGCCAGATTCGATCGCCCGTTCTGGTGTCAAAGCAATTGGCGGTGCCGCGGTCGTCTGCCACAAACAGTCGATGCCCGACCACAACCGGAGACGGGACGTAGCATTTGGCCTGAGTGCTGTGCCAGGTAACATGGCTTTCCGTAACGTTTCCCTGACCGGTGGGGCGAATGCACATGACGTGGTGAGTCGGGAACCCGGCCGACATGAAGAACTGCCGACCATCGAACACCATTGATGCCACAAACTGTTCGGTGGGGCCTTCGATGTGCCAGATCTGTTTTCCCGTGCGAGGATCCAGACTGACGATCTGTTTGCTGCCGGACATCACCAGTTGCTGCTGACCGTCAATCATCCGAATCAGCGGTGTACAGTAGCTGCGGGTTTTGTGTTCGCGAGGAACCTTCCAGACTTCTTTTCCGGTGCTGCGGTCCAGCGCAGTAACATAAGAATCGCCATCGTGGTCGCCGTTGATGATCAGCAGATCTTCAAAGATCACCGGCGAACTGCAGAAACCATGAGTACTGGAGAACGCACCCGGAAAAGCAGTCCATAACTGATTGCCTTCAAAGTCGTAAGCCGCCACCAGCATCTGACCGGAAGTTCGAGGCTTCGGCTTTTCCGCTTTGTCGTCCGGCTCATCGGCTGGATCAAGAACCAGAAACGTGACGTAGACGTGGTTGCCGTCGGTGGCTGGAGTTCCCGAGGCGTAGCTGTTGAGGTTGTGCTTCTTTTCCAGTTCGGCAACCACAACAGATTTCTGCCACAACAGTTTTCCGTCTCGGCGATCAAAACTGAGTAGTTGTCGATCCTGATCGTCGGTCAGGCATGTCGCCAGAAAGATGCGATCATTCCAAACGACAGGCGATGCATGTCCCAGCCCCGGCACCGGTACTTTCCACGCAATGTTCTCACCGGTGGTTGCATCCCATGAAACGGGCACCGACGTTTCGTGCGAAGTTCCATCCCCGCGCGGGCCACGCCAGCCGGGCCAGTTTTCGGCACTGCAGTCGCCAGGCGTGGTTGTGGCAATGACCAGCGCGGCAAGAAGGTGTATGTGTTGTGGAGCCGATGGCATGGGCAGCTTTTACTTCTGTGAAGGTGGTACGTTGACCGGACGTTGAACTTGTCCACCCGGATCTTAACTGGACAGCGACAGGTTGTCTTTTGGAGTGCGGCGACTTGTCGCCGCTTTGGCATTGATTCAATACGTCGAGTTTCCGCAAACGGCAGGTAGGAACTGACTGAGCTGAGAATGAATCTGAAATCTGAATCGCTCGGAATTCTGAAGAATTCAGCCTCAGATGTTGCACCGAAGTTTTACCAATTCCGCGGCAGGCTTTGGGACCTTCGATCCTGCCGACCGCCTGATTCAACGAAGAGTCGTTACCTCCTGAATTTTTGGGAATGCTTCCGGAAATGAACAGGCGCGCTTCGGCGATCATCTTTCAGAAAAATCGAAAGCGGCGACAAGTCGCCGCACTCCAGGGCGGCGCTGTCCGTTCAGCACGTTTGGTGGCCGTTCGCTGAGCATCGTTGATCCGTACTGGACTGAATCCGGAAGAAATCTGCCGCTGTTTGAAAGGCGTTAGCGACAGGAAATTGCCGATTGAGTGACGTCGATCTGCCTGTCGACCGAGCAACATTGCTGATTTCGCCGGTCTGCCATCGCTTGTTCGTTTTCCTCCCGGCGAGCTTTCGAGTGCGGCGGAAAGTCGGACTTGAGGGAATCTTTGAAAAGCAGTCCCCTGCGTCAAGCGGGTCGGCGTTGACAGTCGATCTGCTGAATACGTCACTTTGTCGAACGCTGATATCGGTGCGACCACGGACAGGTTCGACATCGTTCAGACATAAGGATTCCGGCTCATGAAACGAAATGTTCTGTCAACCATCTTTGCTGCGACTCTGGCACTGCTGTCAGCAGCTCCGGCGAATGCCTGTTGCCTTCCATACATCCCGTGGCTCGATCCGTTCGCCTGGCTGGGCCTGTACGGCTGTGGTGGCTGTTGTGGATACGGCGGCTATGGAGGCTACGGTTATGGATGTGGCAATGGCTGCTATGGCGGTTACGGCTATGGAATGCCGTCTTATGGCTACGGCTACCAGGCGATGCCCATGAACTATCCGGTGGCTCCTGTCGCTCCGATGTCGCCGGGCTGTAACTGTACCGGAGCCGTTGCCCCGCAGGCGCAGCTGACGGCTGTTCAGGTTCCCGTGACAACTTACCGTGCTGTCACGCAGTATGTGCCTCAGACAACCTATCAGACACAATACCAGTATCAGGCGACATCTGCCGTTGCTTATGGAGGCTACGCTGCTCCGACAACCGCGATGATGCCAGCGACAACCTATCCCACGACCGCCGCGCTGCCGGCGCCGTCCGTGTATTCCGGAGGTGTTTACAACAGTCAGTTCGCACCAGCTCCGGTCTATACGAATCCAGGCATGTACTCGTCACCGATGATGGGGCAACCCAGCATGAATGTGGCATCGCCGATGTCTGGAGATGTTCACGGTGATCATGAATTCCCACCACAAAGTGCGGCGAATCCTCCGATCTATCTGAATTCCGCTCAACAGACCATGCCCGTACGCCGAGTTTCCTACGGCGTCACGCCTCAGGCCCCCCGAACCTATTCCGCCGTCGTGCGATAGGCCTCGTGCGGCGAAAAGACCTGACGAAACTCAAGCCGATGAATGCAGGCAGTGACTATTCGCTGTCCGGTTCATCGGCTTTTTCGTTGATGGCCCCGTACACCCGATTGATGGCGAAGATTCTCCAGACACGCGTGTCACAAGTCGAATAAGCGTTCATTCTGCCCGGTCGATCGGCGATCGCGAAGTTGAAGAAGTACATGCAGGCGGCTTCTGAACAATCAGCGGAAACGTTTCGGTGCGTTAAGCATCGAGCTTAGCCAGGTCCAGGTCATCAGCGTCGCCATCCGACAACAGAACAGCGAAGCTGTGGTCACGAGCGACGTCCGACGCGATGGATGAACGACGTGAAGCGGGATCTGCGAAGACTGTTGACACGTTCATCGCGGCTGAATCGCAGCAGATCCGTCAGAAGTTCATCGGCCGTGGGGTAACGTTCATCCGGATTCTTCGCGATGCAGTTTTGCACGATCGTGTCGAGTCCCCGGGGTACGTCGGGATTCCGCTGCCATGGGCTGAGCGGTGTTTCATTCAGCACCTGGTGAAGCATTTCGTCTTCGTTGCGAGCCTCAAATGCGGGCTTTAACGTCAGCAATTCGTAAAGCGTGATCCCGAACGAATAGATGTCACTTCTGGCATCATGGTTTCCGGACAGGCGTTCGGGAGCCATAAACCGCAACGTTCCCATCAGCCGAGCGGGTGATTGAGCGTTGGATGGTTCAATAGGCTGCGACAGCCCGAAGTCCGTCACCCAGACTCGCCCATCGCTGTCCAGCAGCAGGTTGGCGGGCTTGATGTCGTTATGCAGGATCTTCTGTGAATGAGCGTACCGGAGTGCCTGAGCCGTCTGGATGGCGATCTGGGTGAAGCTTTTCCACGAGTTACGGGTCAGCTTGCGACGGCGAACGTCCGCCACGGCTTTATCGATGTCCTGTTGTGTCTGCAGAGCCGGAAGCGACATGCTGGAAATGAAGCCTTCCGGCTTGTTTTCTTCCTGCCGGCGGATTTCATCCTGATAGAGAACGCCGTCGACTTCTCCCAGACGTTCGATGATCACATCCAATCCGACGCCGTTAACAAACTGCATTACGTAATAACAGTAACCGTGCTCCTGTCCGAACCGAAACACGGGCACAATGTTGCGGTGTCGCAGTCGAGCCGTTGTGCGAGCTTCTTCTTCAAAACGCCGTTGCCATTCCGGAACCACGGCGACTCGCCAGGGCAACAACTTCACGGCGACGATATGGTTCGAAGAGATGTCTCGCGCCTGAAACACGACTCCCATGCCGCCTCGGCCGAGTTCACAGAGCAGTTCGAAGTTTCCAAGCTTCGTGAAGGGAAACGCCTCCGGCATGTTGCGGCGAATCGAAGCGGCTTCGTTCTGCATGCGGGCCTGTTCGAGCAGCTGCAGCACGGGGAACGATTCGCGAATCACGGTGGCATGCCGTGAATACCGCCGAGCGTATTGTTCGACGCTGGGCGAACCGCCGTTGCGGATTTCCTCCACGAATTGAGTCGCCAGAATCTCAACCGGCTCCCGTGCGCGAAGGTCGCTGGCTTCCTGATGAACCGGAAAGCCCTGCAGTTCGAATTCTGTGTTTTCGGCAGCACCAGTCATGGGATGGGATCGCCGGATGGAATGTGACGAGAATCGGTCGGAAGACGGCCCCAAACGTCAAAGGAGAAAGCCATTCATGGCGCTGGCGACCGCGAATCTGATAACGAATTCTCGCACGGCCGATCCGGTTCAGCGATCCAAAAATCCGGGAATTGCCGTCAGAACGTTTTTCAACCGTCCAAGTGCCCGCATATACCGATCACTGGCCGCCTGGTCGCTGATTCCCAGAATCTGAGCCGTTTCGCGATTGGAAAGCTGTTCGAAGTGTCGCAGAGCCAGTACTTCGCGATCGATTTCATTCATGGACGCCAGTGCCGCTTTCAGCTGCTGCGACAATTCTTCTCGTAAAGCCGCCTGAGTCGGCGACGTTAAATGCCCCAGCAGATGAAATGAAAGAGAGAATGATGTGGATTCGGAACTCCAGCCTTTGTTGATGGAGAACTCCATCGCCGCGTTGCGTTTTTGAGTTCCCAGATGGCGGCGATGAATGTCCACCAGCGTCTGGCTCGTGATCAGGCGGAACCACACGAAAATTGACCGAGACGCATCGGCCAGAAAGTGGTCTATGCGCTGGACCATCGACAGCCACGCTTCCTGAAGCACGTCGTCGGCATCGATGCGACCGTGCAGGCGAGGATCCATTCGGAAATTGACCATTCGCCACAATCGATCCCGATGCTGTGAAAACAGTTCCGCCAGCGCGTCCGTGTCGCGGTTGATGACACGATCAATCAATTCTCGCTCTCGGTCAGAATGCGTCACAATGCTGTCTCAGCCGCAATAGTGAATGATTGGGAACTTCGGACTGCCGAATCGGAAATCCATTCAGCCGCGCAAAGGACCAAATCCGGACGACGCGGTCGGCATGAATCAAAACGGTCGATAAGCGCGAAAGAGCAACCGATCCGTCGCGGGGCCGAGCATCATCGTATCGGGAACGTCTTCGTTGCAAAACCCTCCCCGGATCTCCGAACGCTCCTCGTGATCGGAAAAATACGCCCGAAACGCCGATTATCCGGAGGTCGGGTATTCTGTTCCAACCTTTGAAAACGCCCGGACCTGGCGTGGCAGTGCTGCAATGGACCTGTAAGATTGCCGATCGCAAACTCACGTTTTTTTCGGATGGAATGTGGTCACAGGTTTGTGATCCTTCGGCCGATCATCCGTGCGGTGCAGGTTTCAAAACGCGTGACAGTTTTTGGACGGTCGGGAGAGATCAATCGTGGCAGAATCGGTGGTGCTGGCGTACAGCGGCGGTTTGGACACCTCAGTCCTGGTGGGCTGGCTTCAGGACAAAGGCTACGATGTCCACTGTTTGTATGTGGAACTTGGGCAACCCTGCGAAGACCGTGCCGCCATTCTGAAGAAGGCGCTGGACATTGGGGCCAAGTCTTCGGAGCTGGTGGATGCTCGTGAAGAAATGTGCCGCGAAATCGCATTTCCCACCCTCCAGTGGCAGGCGAAATACGAAAACATTTACCTGCTGGGCACCTCAATCGCTCGTCCGTTGATTTCCAAGGTCTGCCTGCAGCGTGCTCGCGAAGTCGGTGCCGTGGCATTTGTTCATGGAGCCACCGGCAAAGGCAACGATCAGTGTCGGTTTCAGCTGGCCGCCGAAGCTTTGGACCCGACGGTGCGAATTATTGCACCGTGGCGAATGGAAGAGTTCCGCAGCAAGTTTCCCGGCCGCAAGGAAATGCTGGACTACTGCGCTGAAAAAAATATTCCTGTGAAAGCCAGTGCCAGCAAGCCGTATTCCAGCGACGAAAACTGTCTGCACATCAGCTACGAAGCGGGTGATCTGGAAGACCCAACGGTCGATGGAGAAACTGTCATTGATTTCGGGATGACGGTTTCTCCTCAGCAAGCTCCGGATAAAGAAGAGTCCCTGACCATCAGCTTTGATGCCGGCATTCCGGTGGCCGTCAATGGCGAAAAACTTTCCGCTGCAAAGATTGTGGAGACTCTGAACACCATCGGCGGACGCAACGGCGTCGGTCGCATTGACATCATTGAAAACCGCTTCGTGGGCATGAAGAGTCGCGGTGTGTACGAAGCTCCCGGCATGACGCTGTTGTATACGGCTCATCGAGCGATCGAACAAATGACCATGGATCGCGACCTGACGCATCTGCGAGATCAACTCAGCCCGGTCGTGGCCGAGATGGTTTACTACGGTCACTGGTACTGTGCGAAGATGGACGCATTGCTGGCGTTTATTCGCGAGGCCCAGAAACCCGTGACGGGCGATGTTAAGCTGACGTTATACAAAGGCAATATTCGAGTCAGCAGCCGGACATCTCCCAACAGTCTGTACAATGCCGAAATCGCCAGCATGGAAAAAGGTGGCGACTACAACCAAACGGACGCGGAAGGCTTCCTGCGAATCATGGGACTGCCCTATCGAGTTCAAGGTTCCGTTCGACCTCGCAGCTACTAACAAGGGCAGCGCCCTTGACCCGGTGGCGTGGAGTGTTGATTGAGATCGGCGGTCACAGGCGCCGAGACGCTCCCGCTGGTCGCTTCGTCAACTTGTAGGTCCGGCTGTGCCGGACAAATTGGTGTTTCGGCAATCAACGGACCAGACGGAATCTGTCGAAAGCCGTATTTTTTTTAGCCGATCACCAACACAAACCAGATCATTCAATTAGACAAATCACTCAATCAAACAAACAGTAGCGCAGCTCGGGCGGAATCGACCGGGGTGCAGGGTTCACATTTCTCAGAAAGGTTAATGTCATGAAGTCGCCCATTCGAGTTGCTGTGACCGGTGCTGCTGGTCAAATTGGTTACGCGCTGATCTTCCGCATTGCATCCGGTCAGGTTTTTGGAGCCGATCAACCCGTCATTCTGCATCTGGTAGAAGTGCCGCCCGCCATGGGAGCACTGAACGGTGTGGAAATGGAACTGGACGACTGTGCCTTTCCAACATTGGCGGGCGTTGTCAAAGCGGACAGCGATCATCTGAACGACGGCTTCGGTGACTGCAACTACGTGCTGTGTGTCGGCAGCGTTCCTCGCGGCAAGGGCATGGAACGAGGCGATCTGATTCGCATCAACGGACCGATTTTCACCAGCACGGGCAAGGCGATTTCCGATTCTGCGGCGAAAGACGTCAAGGTGCTGGTCATCGGCAATCCATGCAACACCAATTGCCTGATTGCCATGAACAACGCTCCCAACGTGCCTAACGATCGCTGGTACGCGATGACCATGCTGGACCAGAATCGTGCGGTCAGTCAGCTGGCGAAGAAGTCCGGCCGACCAGTTTGCTCCGTGTCCAACATGACCATCTGGGGCAATCATTCCGCCACTCAGTATCCGGACTTCTACAACGCGAAGATCGATGGCAAGCCCGCCGCTGAAGTGATTGGAGATGAAAACTGGCTGCAAAACGATTTCATCACCACGGTCCAGAAGCGAGGCGCAGCCGTGATTGAAGCTCGCGGTGCCTCCAGTGCGGCTTCCGCCGCTAACGCCATCATTGACAACGTCAAAGCCATGCACAATCCGACGGCAGCCGGCGTGACATTCAGTGCGGCCGTTTGCAGTGACGGCAGCTATGGAGTCGACGCCGGACTGATCAGCAGCTTCCCGCTGACTTCAGACGGCGACAAGTGGTCAATCGTTCAGGGGCTGTCGCATAACGAATTCGCTCAGGCGAAGATCGCCGCCACCGTGGCCGAACTTCGCGAAGAACGCGATACGGTGAAGGATCTGCTGAAAGGCTGATCTCTCCGGACTTACCGCAGGGCCGACATTCTCGGCCCTGTCTTTTTGCGCGAAGACGCAATGTTCATCGGTGGATGGTCACTGGCAGAATTCGTTCGGCGAGTTGCAGAAATGACCGTTGATTGATCGTTTGTTCTTGGATGAAGTGTGCGGAACCTATGAAAGCGATTCAGCTGACGGAGCCTCGGCAGTTTGCACAGGTGGAGATCCCTGATCCCGGCCAACCCGGGCCAGGCCAGGCATTGGTGCGAACGCACCGTATGGGCATCTGTGGCACCGATATCAGCGGTTATCTGGGCAAAATGCCATTCTTCAGCTATCCGCGGATTCCCGGTCACGAACTGGGAGTTGAAGTTCTGGCGGTTGGCGATGGTGTCACCAATGTGGTTCCAGGCGATCGTTGCAGTGTCGAACCGTACATGAACTGCGGCCAATGTTACCCGTGTCGCAAAGGAGCGGGTAACTGCTGCGAAAAACTGAACGTCATTGGGGTCATGGTCGATGGGGGACTGTGCGATCGCTTTCTGATTCGTGCGGAGAAACTCCATCCGTCAAAGAAGCTCAACATGGAACAACTGGCACTGGTGGAAACTCTGGCCATCGGCTGCCACGCCAACGACCGAGGCAATCCGCAGCCGGGCGAACATGCATTGATTATCGGAGCAGGGCCGATCGGTCTGGCAACTCTGGAATTTGCCCGACTGACAGGCGCCACGGTGACCGTCATGGACATGAATCCGGACCGTTTGGACTTCTGTCGGCGCACGTACAACATTGATCACACAATTGAATTCAAGGGGGACGGCAGTGAGATGACTCAGATGATGGACATCACCGAAGGCAGCCGTTACTCCGTGGTGACGGATGCAACCGGCAGCAACAAATCGATGTCCGCCGCATTGGGTTACGTGGCTCACACCGGCTCACTCGTTTACGTGGGCATCACAACTCAGGAAATCAGCTTTGTACATCCGGTCCTGCACAAGGCCGAAATCACGCTCAAGGCTTCCCGAAATGCGTTGCCGCCTGATTTCACTCGAATTATCGGGCTGATCGAAGACGGCACCATCAACACCGATCCCTGGATTACTCACCGAACATCGTTTGACGATGTCGTTGGCGATTTCGACCGTCTGACCAGACCGGAAACCGGTGTCATCAAGGCCATGATCGATGTGGCCGACTGATGGGCCGCTGCTGTCGGTGCAGCCGTAGAGCGGACATCCGCCTGCCGCTGTGAAAATCGTTCGGCGAAAGTCAATCGGCAGGCAAGTGCCTGCTTTTCAGCTGCAACTCGATCCATTCGTTCGGCAAAGTCGGACCTACTGATTTTCCAATATCTTTGGTTGATAGAGGAAGGCAGGCGGGAGCCTGCCCTGCGACTGCAACGGAAATGTCGTTCGGAAAGTGTCCATGAATTCCGCTGTGAAATCCGGTTCAGGCTTTGACGCGTTTTTCGGCGGAACAATGGCTCTGGCCAAGCGAGAACTGATTCGCTTTCTGCGCCAGCCGACTCGCCTTGTGGGTGCAATCGGTCAGCCGGTGGTGTTCTGGATTCTGTTCGGGGCCGGGCTGGGTGGTTCCTTCAAGGCACCAGAATGGGCCGCGGTGCTCGAACGGCCGCTGACATATCAGGAATACTTTCTGCCTGGTGTCGCCGTTCTGATTGTGATGTTCACGGCCATCTTTTCTACGATTTCGATCATCGAAGATCGGCGAGAAGGATTTCTGCAGGGAGTACTGGCGGCCCCGGTTCCCCGTTCGGTCATCGTGATGGGCAAAGTGCTGGGCGGCGCAGGGATGGCGGTGATGCAGGCGGTTGTGTTTCTGCTTGTCGCTCCGCTGCTCAGCTTTGTCGGTCTCAGCCCGGGCCTGCAGATCGAGATCAGTTTCACCAGCGGTCTTCTGGCCGTGGCGTTTCTGGGATTGATTGCCGTTGAACTGACGGCTCTGGGAGTTGTGATCGCATGGCCGATGTCATCGACTCAGGGATTTCATGCCATTATGAGTATTTTCCTGATGCCAATGTGGCTGGTTTCAGGAGCCTTCTTTCCGGGGGATGGCACTGGGTGGCTGTCGTGGATCATTCGCATCAATCCGCTCACCTACGGCGTCGCCGGACTACGACGACTGATTTACGACGGGCAGCTTCCGTCAACCGCAGCGCTGCCATCGATGTTGCTCTGTGTGCTGGTGACGCTTGGTTTCACCATCCTGTACATGGCTGTCGCGGTAGCACTGGTCAATCGGCCGGGTCAACACAATGTCACCTGATCTGTTGCGTTTTCGCCTCGAATGACGCTTTCCGGAAGCCGTGAGGTGTACGGAATCCGACGGGTTCGAGTCAACAAATAGTGACGAGCAATTTCCTGTCTGTGGAACGCATCCATCCCGCTGCCGCATGTTTTCTCGAACGAGTGTGGCTAAGATAAGCCCGGGTTGAGTCTGGACTGACTGTGGACGATCTGACCGCATCGTGATGTCGATGAATGCGGAATGTCGCACGTGACTGCCTGGAATAAGAAACAGGATTGTCTGTTGCATGAACCAATGGCGACTGATGTTCACCGGCGCGCAGTCGGTGTTCTGGACCATCAGTGTCATCGCTGCGGTGCTGTTGGCCGTGGCGTTGTTCATTCGCCTGCGCCGATATGAAGCTCGACTGGTTTCGCCGACCGTGGGGCGAATTCTGCTGGCGCTGCGAGTTCTTGTTTTGCTGGTATTGCTGCTGGCATTTCTGCAACCGGTTCTGACTCGCCGGCTGGATTCCGATCGGCCGAGTCGCGTAGTGGTTGCCATCGACGTTTCCGAAAGTATGCAGACAGCCGACCGGCACGCTTCGCCAGTGGAAATGCTGCGCTGGGCTCAGGCGTTGGGAATGCTGGGGAATACCGAAGTCGCTCCTCTGCTGGATTCGTGGGCGGCAGCGCTGGAAGCGGGTGAGCAACCGGACTGGGGAGCGGCGGTTGAAGGCGAAGTCGGTTCCGGTCCGGCTGTCGCGGAACTGCGTCGCCAACACATGCAGGGTGTTTTTACGGAACTGGCAAAGATGTCTCGCATGGAATTCGTGAGGCGTCTGTTGGAAGCTCGTCCGCACGATCTGCTGAAGCAGTTGAGTGACGTTCAGGCCGTCGATCTGCGGGTTTTCGGAACGCAACAGACACCGGTTCTGCCCGATCAGCTGCGTGAAGTGTTGAATTCTGATCTGACAGAAATCAACCCCGGTGGAACCGATGCTGTCGGTGTGCTGACAGAATCGATCAGTGAACCGGACGGCAATAACATCAGCGGAATTGTTTTGCTGAGTGATGGACGTCAGACGACATCCGCCGACGTAACATCAGAAGCGGCTCGACTGGGAAGTCTGGGAGTTCCCGTTTACTGCATTCCGATTGGTTCTCAGCTGACTCCGCGCGACCTGTCGGTGGCTTCACTGGAAGTTCCGCAGACGGTGTTTCTGGAAGATACTGCTCAGGTGCGAGCCACCATTTCGTCATCGGGCTACGCAGGTGACCGGGTCAATGTGCAGTTGTTCAGGAACGGCGAAGTGGTTGACCAGCGCGAGGTGGACGCGGCAGGTGACCACTTTGATGTGGAATTCGGTATTCCGACAGCGGAAGTCGGCAATCAGGAATATCGCATCGTGGCAGAAGCTCAGCCCGGTGAACTTCGCGACGACAACAATGACCGAACATTCACAGTGTCCGTCGTGGATAACAAGTCACACGTCATGCTGCTGGAAGGTGATGCTCGCTGGGAATTCCGTTATCTGAACAGCGCGCTGGAGCGGGATAAGCGGGTCGCATTGACAACGGTGCTGTTCGATCAGCCGTTTCTGCATCTGCTGAACAACACCTTCCTGAATCGCGACCTTCCGGAAATGGACGTCTTTCAGGAACAACTGGCGTCGACTGACATTGTCATTGTGGGAGATGTGGCGGCCGAAAGACTTCCGGAACCGGTCTGGGAAGCTCTGGAACACGCCGTCGAAACTGATGGATTGACTTTGCTGGTCATTCCCGGCAAAGACCACATGCCTCACACTTATCAGTCACCGATTCTGAGAAGTCTTCTGCCCGTCGAGAAGCCTGTGCAGCAACTGGCCGAACGCTATCGACGGTCCGATCCGGATGCGGCTCCAACCGCGTTCCGCCTGGATCCGACGCCGGATGCTGCCGATCTGACTCTGTTTCGCCTGTCGGCTCCGGGCGAAGCCGGTGGGACGGATTTTTCCGGACTCCCGGGACATCCGTGGGCTTATTCCGCCACGCCACTTCCTGGAGCCAGCGTCTGGGCGAATCTGCAACTGGACGCCGCCGAGCTGACAGACCGAGCAGTCATCGTTCATCAGTATTATGGCTTCGGTCAGGTCGTGTGGATGGGAATCGACAGCACTTGGCGGTGGCGATTTCGTGCGGGCGACACGTGGCATCATCGGTTCTGGGGACAGCTGGTTCGCTGGGCCGCTCGCAACAAGTCTGCGGCCGGCAATGATCAGGTGCGGCTGACGCTGTCCGACATGATCATCGACGACAGCGAATCTGTGGAAGTCGCCGTCCGCTGGAATCCCGGTCTTGCCGATCAGCTCAAGGATGCCCGAACGGAGGTCATTCTGGAATCCATGGAAGACAGTCCGAATGATGCGGCCAATGGTTCCTCCAACGAGCCCCCCGGCCCCCAAAGTCGGAATTCGGACCCCAAAAGCAGCGGTGCATTCTCACCCCAGTCTTTTCCGCTGACGCCAGTCGATGGTGCTCCGGAGCGGTTTACGACTCGGCTGCATCGGCTGAAACCCGGAAGTTATCGCGTACGACTGAATGTTGAAAACTCCCGAATCCGGCTGGAGTCTCCAGTGACTTCGGAACTGATTGTGCAAAAACAGCTGTCCACGGAACTGGCCAACATCAGCTGCAATCGACCATTCCTGGAACAGGTTGCCACGTTGTCCGGCGGACGGGTGTTCGAACCATGGACGCTGGATGAACTACCGGAGCTGCTGAGACCGAAAGACCAGACAGAGGTGACAGTTCAGGAACGAACTCTGTGGGATCACTGGTCGATTCTCCTGCTGTTTTTCGCTCTGCTGACGGCGGAATGGGTCCTGCGCAAAATTCACGGCCTGCCATGACAGAGCATTTTGGCGTTCCGCTGTGCCCCTAACTGCGTTGCCCACCGGCACTGGTGCACTTGCTCTTCATTTCCTGACCTGTCCACCGCGGCGTGCAATGGCGCGAGTGCTTTGTATTCGAAAGCTCGCGGCCTGTGGGCATCGTGCCGCAGGAATTGAAAATTCCGAAAATTACCCGGCTCGAAATCTGAATTGAGCATTTCGCGTCCTGACTTTGAAACCCCGCCGGGATCAGTATCCTGCGACGCGAAAACTGATGAAAACGTGGAGTTCTGACGGTCTACCGCTTCGGCATCCGGTCGGCGTCCACAATGAAAACGACAAAGAAGGTTTCGGAACGATGAAGATTCTGGTGGTTGGTCAGGGTGGGCGAGAACACGCGCTGGTTTGGAAGCTGGCTCAGTCTCAGGGCGTCAGCAAAGTCTTTTGTGCACCGGGAAATGCAGGAACGGCCATCGATGCAGAAAACGTTCCGATTGCGTCCGATGACATCGGACGACTGCTGAGTTTTGCTAAACAAAACAGCATTGACCTGACGGTCGTGGGACCGGAAGCGCCGCTGGTGGCGGGCATTGTGGATGAGTTTCAACGGCAGGGACTGAAGATCTTCGGTCCCTCAAAATCAGCCGCTCGTCTGGAAGGCAGCAAGTCGTTTTCCAAGGAAATCATGAAGAAGGCAGGCGTCCCTACCGCTGCCTTCCGCTGCTTCTCGCGCGTTGAAGATGCGACACACTACATCGATTCCATGGAAGATGGGCCACTGGTTGTCAAAGCCGACGGGCTGGCGGCGGGCAAAGGCGTTTACGTTTGTCGCAATCATGCCGAAGCCAAAGCCGCGGTCAATGACATGCTGGTCAAAGATCTGTTCGGCGCGGCCGGGCGTAAAGTTGTGATTGAAGACTGCCTGGACGGGCAGGAAGCCAGCATCCTGGCCATCGTCGACGGTGACACAATTATCCCCCTGGAAACGTCGCAGGACCACAAGCGAGCTCAGGACGGCGACCGCGGACCGAATACCGGCGGCATGGGGGCCTACAGCCCCGCGCCATTGGTTTCCGAAGAAATCATGGACGAAATCATCCGTCGAATTCTGATTCCTACGGTTCACACCATGCGAGTGGAAGGACATCCATTTTCCGGAGTGCTCTACGCCGGACTGATGCTGACAGATTCCGGACCGAAGGTTCTGGAATACAACGTTCGCCTGGGTGATCCCGAAGCTCAACCGGTGCTTATGCGATTAAAGTCTGATCTGGCTCAGGTGTTGTCTTTGGCGGCCTCCGGTCGTCTGGAAGAGCTGGAAGGACTGGACTGGGATGAACGCCCTGCCGTCTGCGTCGTGATGGCTTCAAAGGGCTACCCCGGCAGTTATTCCAAAGGCTTCAGGATCACGGGACTGGAAGAAGCGGCTGAAATTTCCGACGCCAAGGTCTTCCACGCCGGAACGCTCCTGAAAAACTCCGAAGTCGTCAACGATGGCGGCAGAGTTCTGGGAGTCACGGCACTGGGCAGCACCATTGCCGAAGCCAAACAGCGAGCCTACGAAGCCGTCAACTGCATTTCATGGGACGGTGGCTGGAACCGAACCGACATCGCCGATAAAGCCATCTCTTCCTGACAGGCGCTGCCCCCAACGCCGTGCCGAGATTCAGATCGTTTAACCCGATGCCGAAGGCGAGGTTGATCGCAGTCAGGAAAAGCCCGGCCTCTCGGCCACCGGTTAAACAAACGGTTTTCCCGGGCTGATAAGTACTGAAGCAAAGGCACGATCTGCTTCGAACGCCAGCATTTTCCAGCTCAAATTCAGCACCACGTTGGGCTGTCCCCACTCAGAACTGCTGACACAACCGGGACTGGTTCCCCCAACGGAGAAGAAACCCAGTGAAATATCCGTCGGGAAGGGTGCTTGTCCCGGTTTTACTGTTCGCGTTCAATCGCAGCCGGCTCCTGTTGCTGCCTCCTGCCATGGAAAAAACGTGCGGCCGGACGTCTGCTGAACGTTCACAGGTATCCGTCGTGCCTTGTCATTGCCGACCGACTTTACGCTTCCACCAGTCCGGGTCTTTGGGCGGATTCGGTTTCTCCGGGGCATCATCCTGCTTACTGGCCTTCGCCTTCTGAGGCGTCGGACGATTCACCTTGCGGCCGCGTCGGTTGCGCTGATTTCGACACTTGAAGCATCGGCCGCTGAATCTGTCTTCTGACAACTTCAACGGCTCCCCGCAATCTGAGCATGATTGATTCTTCGCCATGGGGTCCTGTCTCCCTGAATGCCGGTGGATAGATCCGGTCACCATAGGAGATTTTGCCGGAAGATTCCAATGGACACCAATTGCCGCGTTCTGCCGTGCACTGTCATGATCGTCTCGGCAGGACGAACATCGGTGGGATTCTTGTGTCGGCTTGTCCACTATGAGTCGATACGTCGCTTTGCCTTCCTCCAGCTTCGCGGCGACCGCATGGCTTTCCTGCACGAATACAACGGCAGGCTAACGAATCATCAGCAAGGGATAAATGGTGGAAACAGGCATGGGCCGCATCATGATGCGTTTACTTCGTTGAACCCCCATGCCACAGGCGAGCAACCGCGAATCTGCACGGCCGCCTCTGCGACATCGGGTCAAAGGTACCCCTTTACTGGTTCGAAAACCCTCACGACGTTGGACACTGCCCACACCCCATTTGACCGACCGCTCGAAGGCGTCCCAACAAAACCAGGACTGTCTCCGGTAAAGGGGCAGAAACTCGGTGAAAAGCGTCTCAGGAAGAGCGCTTATCCCGGTTGTGTTTTGGGTTTTATGGGATCATCAACGCGGAACCGTGCTCCGAGTTCATTCGGGCGTCCACCAGCCTTCGGGGGGATTTTTGCGGATCGTTTCTCACACGACCGCAGACGGTGTTTTCAATCCAAAGCGGCGACAAGTCGTCGCACTCCAACTCATTCACATTCCCGCTGTCGATCGCGTCAATCGCGTCGAAATAAAAACTGCCCCCACCTTGAGTGGTTGCCTTCGGTGTATGGTCCGCGAGGAAGCGATGGAGTCCGCACATTCTGTTCGCAGCGGTCTGTTCTGTCGGCAACAAAAAACGGCGACAGAAATCTGTCGCCGTTGCATGCTTTTCGATTTGAACCGACGGATCAGTATGTTGAAGGTCCGGCACAGCGGATCAGGTGGTCTTTGTCGATGTAGACCACTTCTTCTGTCTGGTCCACGTGAGTGAACGGAATCGGCCAATAGGATCGAATGGTCTTGTCGTAGTAGACCGTGCACTTGTAGTGGCAATGGTGCAGTCGAGCCGGACCGACCAGTGGATAGACTTTGCATTCATCCAGTCGATCGACGATCGGTTCGACAACAATCCGCACGTTGTTGCGTTGAGTTTCCTGAAGGAAAGCAATGCCTCCGGAAACATCATCCGGCAGAGCCCGCATGACCTGGTCGTCGCTAGGTGGATCGACGCAGAAGATCGGAGCGTTCTCGCCTTCGATCGGATCCAGGACCGGAACGCGATTGTAGCGCTCGTCTTCCCAGAGCTGATCTTCAATGCGTTGTGTCTGGTACGCACTGATGGGCATCACTGGAAGTGTCTTCCAGAAAACCATGTACTCGTAGATCACTCCGATGAACCCTCCAGTGAGTGTACACCCACTGTTGACGAAGGTCATCAGGCAGATCGCCGTTAGCACACCCCATCTTCGAAGATGCCTGCCAAACGTCTGCATTGTTTCCATCCCTGGCATTAACAAAGGGCCGTGGCCCGAGGAAGGTCTTCTCGACTGCGGTGAACTCAGCACCGCCATACAAGTACACTCCGACAAAACGCAGTGTCCGTCTTTCTGTGTATCGATCATTCCGATTGGGTAACTTGTGAAAATATTTCGATTTTGACGAAGCAATCGGTGGTTCCGATTCTGCCGGACAGAAATTCCGCCGCGATCGCAGTCCTGTCGCCGAAATTAGCTGCAAAAACGATGCTTTATTTCCCGCCAGGTGACAGCTGGCCGGGAAACGCGTTTGTTAAGGAGTCGTCCGAAAATCAGTTTCCGAATATGCCGGAACGCGTCAGCGGCCGGTTCGACTCGGGGAAGGTGCGACTCGGGGAAGGTGCGACTCCAACACCGCCACTCGTCACACCATCCACAACACCGGACGCCTTCCCGGCCAATGATTTCCTGGATGGAAATCATTTAGCGACCCTCCGCGGCTTCGCCAGGCGAACAACAGGGCTCATGCGTCGCAATCCAAACGTTCCGTTGCGCGTCCTGAACGGAAAACGGCGTTTCGAAGAGAGTGATCTTCGAAACGCCGCTTGTTAACTTCACGTCCATGGCACCTGCTGGATGAATCCAGAGGACTCTGGCCTAGTGCCAGTTTTTGGGAGCAAACAACCAGTACCAGGCATCATGCTTCTTTTCGAAGTCCAGCTGCCAGAACCCGTCGTCCCATTGCAGACTGACTTCCCGCCATCCCAGTGGCACCTGAGGATACGGATAGAACGGACCAATGTAAGGCCACGCACTGGCACTGTACTGTGTTGGGTACTGAATGGCCGCTGAGTTCGGATACTGAGCATACGCCGGCCATGCATGTGACGGAAGATGCGGATTGCTGAAGTGTCCTGCTCCACCGATGGAAACCGGTGTTGCCGCGATTCCGGGAGCCGCCATCGCAGTCATCGATGCCGGTGCAACTCGGCCCATGTTCGGTGCAAAACTTGTCTGAGCAATCGGTGCGATCAGTCGCAGATTGTTCTGAACGTTCTGCACATGAGGCACCCGAGACGTCGCCGCACAGGCCGCCTGAATCTGTTCTACAGAACCAACTTCGCCTGCCAGCAGAGCGACACCGTCTTCGTAGCGAATTTCGATGTCGTAACCCTGAAGTCCCAACTGTGCCAGAGACTGACCAATGTTTTCTGCAACCTGCTGATTGCTTGGACCAGCCTTGGGAGTTGGCCACTGTTTTGGTGGTTCCGGAGTTGCGATCGGCTTCTGCTTCGTGTCGAAGGAGATCTCAGGTGGCGTCAGAGCCGGAACTTCGACCGTCTTCTCCACGGCCAGTGGAATAGCCGGTGGAATAGCCGGTGGTTCCGGAACCTTGACGCCGCTGGTCTGAGTCACATCCAGTGGCTTTGTGGGCTGCTGCTGAACCGGACGCTGAGTCATCACTCGGGTCTGAGTGTTTGACTTCTGCTCGGTTCGCTTACCTGGCTTCTGGAAGTGAACCTGCTGAACTTGATCGGCTTCTTCGGCTGACGACCAGGCCGCCTGTCGAACATCGCCGACAGTGGTGGCTGACGTCTGCTGAATCGGTCCGCCCGGAACAAACTTCAGATTGTTCTGCACGTCTCGCACACCCGGCACTCGAAAGCACTGCTGTGTGGCCAGTGCTCGATGAGTCACGTCGCGAACCTTGCCCTCCAGACGGACAACTCCGTTCTGGACTTCGATCTGAACGTCATAGGCGTTCAGTCGAGCCTGCTGCAGCGCTGATTTGATCTCCTCAGCCAGCTGCTGATTTTCCTGCTTTGTGCTTGTCTTCGCGGCTGCATTATTTCGCAGGCCCTGAAGAAACCCGTCTGCGCGAACCCAGGCAGGATTAGCTGCCAGGACGCCCAGCACGAGCAACCATTTTCCGTACTTTCGCATGAAAGCTCTCCTCCTGAGCTGGCGTTTCAGACCGTATGGAAACCGCACAAAGCTGTTTCGGACGGCATTTCCAGAAGATTCTGGACCTCAACGACCGGTGTTATGATGTCTCATGCCGGCGATGTTGTCGTTCAGCATGAGCCTGTCAAAAGGTCGGAGCACCACTCCCGGTCGCCTCCGCCCTATCCGTTGTCCGGCTAAAGTTCACGAATCGCTTCTGCTTTGCCCGTTTCGGGGCGAAATGTCTGCAGCTTCGTGCTGGCCATCAGATGTTGTCAGATGTCGGGTCCCGCAGAACTCGCGCAACTGAAAACTCAGATTTGTCATCGGTCATGTCGTGCCGGTTAGATAAACATTTCTGTCTTTTTGCACGGTGACGAATACACCGATTGTGTGGTGGCGAAGGCTGCCCAGTCCTTCTCTCGGATTGATCCGCCAATTCTGCCGATTCGCGACGCCACAAGTGCCGAATGACCGATTCATGGCTGATTTCTCCCGCCGCCGCGCGGGGTGGAAGACTGGGGGTCGTGTGGTTAACATCGCCAACCCACGAATCTTGAAGTTCTTTTCCTCAGTCAGGTCCTCACGATGTTTCAGTACAGTCTGAATTCCAGCACGATCAAGACGACTCCGCTTCTGCAAAAAATTGAGACCGCTGGCAAGGCGGGATATGCCGGAATCGAGCTGTGGCACGACGATCTGGATGCTCACGTTCAGGACGGCGGTCAACTGGCGGACGTTCGCAAGGCCCTGAACGACAATGGACTGAAAGTTCCCACCACCATTCATATGAAAGATTGGTTTCAGCCAGCCGGTGAACCACATACGCAGGCCATGGAAACTGCCCGTCGGAAGCTCGAACAGGCCGCCGAAGTCGGGGCACCGTTTACCGTTGCGGGGCCTCCACATGGGCAGGCTGATCGTGAGCTTGGAAAGAAGCATTACCACGAATTGCTGGAATTGGGAGCGAGCTTCGGAGTTCGTCCGGCTTTCGAATACCTTGGCTTTGTTCAGGACATCCGAACGATCGACGCAGCGATTGACATTATCGTGGGCAGTGCTCATCCGGCCGCCTGTCTGGTCCTGGACCCATTTCATTGCTACGTCGGAGGCGGCGGTGTGGAGTCGATTGCGAAGCTCAGCGCAGAGCAGGTGGCGGTATCACACTTCAACGATGCACCGGCAGAACCTGCGCCTTCGACTCAGCGCGATCCGGACCGAGTGATGCCCGGCGATGGTGCAATTGATCTGCGAAGATACTGCGATCTGCTGCGACAGATTGGTTATCAGGGATTTCTCTCGCTGGAGCTGTTTCGGCCGGACCTGTGGGAACAGGATCCCCTGGAAGTCGCGCGAATCGGGCTTGAGAAAATGAAGGCTGTGGCCGAAGGCTGACCGCGTCATTCATTTTTCGAACGACGGCCGCCTCAGGGAGCATCAGAGTTTCGTGCGTTCGTAGTGGATTGTGGCATCGATCTGACTTCCGATCGGAATTTCCGGCCACAGTTTTCCCAACGGTTCGACTCGAACAGAAGCCAGGGTCTGGCCGCCGGGAATGGAGGTTTCTGCCAGCATAGGCAGGTTGACCACTCGTCCCTGGCACTTTTGACTTCCCGGAAACGTCAGGTCCAACACCGTCCCGGGTTCAATCTCGTTCACCCGATGTGTTGGCACGCTGACCAGCACGAATCGTCGGTCCGTGTGCAGAATCTTCGCAAGGATTTCTCCGGCCTGCATCGTATCGCCGGTCTTGTAACGGACCTGACCGACCTTTCCATGTGCAGGGCAGACGACAGCAATGTCACGGCTGAGTTCCTTCATCTTTTCCAGATTCTGAACTGCTTCTTCATGCTGCAATCGGATGTTCTCAACTCCCGCTGCTCTCCGAACCTGTTGCGGCAGATCTCGCTGGAGTTCCTCCAGTCGCTGAAGTCTCAGCTCAATTCCGCGAGCTTCCACTTCCAGAGCGGACGTGGATTCCGCAGCCTCTGATGCCGGCTTGAATGTGAACTCGCGAACTCCGCTGACCGCGGGAGAAGTCTGCGGGGCAGGAACGCTAGCCGTCACTTGCGGAGTCGGTGCAGGCTGCTCGATGTGCAACACCTGCGGCTGATAAAAGCCTGTGGAACTCTCACCACTGGCACCGCTCAGAAATAACAGCGAATTCGGGCGCGAAGGGGTATGCACGGGTACCGAGATGGCTCGCGAAACGAGAAGCGTATTCAGGTCGCTCTTTTGCGTGCCCGGAACCAATTCGGGAACGAAGCCCAGAGCAGCGGAACGAACCCCGTCCGACTGTCGGCCGCTGATTCGCTGGATCAATTCAGCCCGCGCGCGGACGTCCGTCAGCTCTCGTTCCACCTCGCGCGTGCGCCACTCCAGATCCAGTGATGCCTGAGCCTCTGCCTGCTGAAGACGTCGGCCAAGGTCTCGCACATGTTCCTCTTCACGTCGAATCAACGCCAGATGCTCGGTTTTTTCCAGTGTCAGAAGTTTGTCTCCGTAGAAAACCTCGTCGCCCGCTCGAACATGTGTGCACACTAATCGAGAGTCCGCCGGAACTTTGATGGCCGTAATTTCGGCCGACAGAATTCCACGGAAAGGCTGGTTGGCCCGCAGTGACAACCAGTAAACAAACAGACACCCGATCATCAATGAGCAAACAAGAAGAGTCAGCGTTCGCACGAAGGAGGCCGGCAGGTGACGAGACTCTCGGACGGGCTCCGCCGGACGTGGAAAACACAGCATGCGAGCCTGTTCGACCCACTGCTCATCCACCAGAGCAGAAAACCGCATCCCAAGCTCTTCCGAGAATGCGCAAAGCTGCTGGTTTTCCCAGAGTGCGATCTGAGGGACGAAATAGACCCCCATGCGATTCAACAGGTTGGCTTCCCTGGTTTCGATGCCGCGGATCAGCGTCAGGTCATCGGCTCGGCTGGGCGTGGTTTCGTACACAGCACCAAAACGGCGGTCAACTCGGTAGCCAGGAGGCAGTAAATCAAAGAGTTGTGTTCCCGGTGTTCGATTCATGGTCTCTGAAGCCTCCGGCGTATCCGTCATCCGTAACTGGTTCACTGCGAACACATGCTGTTGTGGTTGTGTGGCGAGAATGCCGCCACTTTCCGCTCACAACGTTCCGTCTCGTGAAGGGACCGGACCGATCGGTCGCCATCGCGTTCGACGGCAAATGCACTTTGAGAGTCTGCGAGTTCGACAGCGACCTTGTGGGGAAGCCCACCGATCGACCGCGACAACTCGCTGGAAGTTTGAAGCCCCGAGATGTCACAGTCGCCGCAAAACTTCCATTTTTTCATGGCGCGCGAATGCCGGAGTTTCTTCTGCAGAAGTCATCGGCCTTAAGGTCGCACCGG
The DNA here is from genome assembly GCA_020426485.1 of Planctomycetaceae bacterium. GTDB lineage: Bacteria > Planctomycetota > Planctomycetia > Planctomycetales > Planctomycetaceae > JAGQPY01. The sequence continues at coordinate 26,759 of JAGQPY010000004.1, read as the reverse complement.
GTTGACAGATTCCGACGATCGGTTTGATCGTTTGAGGTGATTCGACCGCTCTGTTCGTCTCAACTTCCACGCTTGCAGGGCCGGACCGTGAGGGCTCGATTGATGGGAATTCGAAGGCAGAAGGCGCCGAAAAAAACGCAGGCAAACGGGAACTTGGGGAAGTCTGAGCCAAATGAGGACTCTATTGCGAATGAGCACTCTCATTCGGCGGCAGTTGGCACGAGTTTTTCAGTAGCCGCACAGCGGGTGCTGGCGAATGATGGAGAACACGGCGACGCTGAATCGATCAATTCATTGGTCGGACTAGGTGTTTGGCGGAAAATGCGTTAGAATCGTCTCTGAGGTCGCTGGGATTCATCAGACACTTCGGGCTTGTTTCAGAACGCGGTTTATCGGGCGAGACGAATGGGGAAGTTCGTATGCGGTACCGTGTTCAGAATGGAAATCTGGTAATGACGCAAACGACTGAGTTGAGTTTTGTTCTTCGTCAATGCAGGACAACTGCGTTGTTGGGGACTGTTACGTGGGCATTGGCTTTCGTATTGATCTTTTCCGGAGCGATGGCTCAGGAGTCGGAGACTCAGGGTGAACAGCAGAGTCACACTGTTTTCAAGCCGGTACTTCCTGCAGATCCGCCCGCAAACGGCTTTGCCAACGACAGCAAAGCCAAGCCGATGAAGGTCAGGATTTATCCTCTGTACGATGCACTGCCCAAAGGTGGAAAGTGGATCATTGCAGTAGAACTGCAGATTGGGTTTGGGTGGCATGTCAACGCAAATCCTGCCAACCCTGATTTTCTGGTGCCGACCGAGCTGAAACTGAAGTCCGAACAGAAAGTGAAACTGCTGAAGGTTAAGTACCCGGAGGCTCACGAACTGAAGGTGGATGGCTTCGAAGAGCCGTACCATGTCTACGACGGAAAGGTTCTGCTGTATGGCCTGCTGGAAGTCGACCCCAACGAGACAGCAGAGGTCGCGGACGTTGAGTTCCATGTGGCTTTTCAGGGCTGCAATTCAAAGGAGTGTCTTCCGCCGGATCTGATCGTCATGAAGGGGCCTCTGAAGCTTGCCGCCGCAGGGACTGAGCCTCGGAAAATCAACGCCGAGAAGTGGCCGAAGCCGGACAAGGAAAAGCAGCCAGCTGAGGCAAATTAGGTTTGCTGCCCCGGGCGGTCGATCTCCGGTTCCCGCGTCTGTTGGCCGTTTTCCGCAGGCTGTTTGCCTCGTTCAGGATTCGGTCAGGGATCTGTGACCGTGGGAGTGATCAGAATTCCGGCGAGTCCGTGAATTCCGACTCCGGTCGCGGAGGACTTCACGGGAAAGATTTGAGGCCGAAGTGCGGGTGCTTCGGCCTTCTTAATGCGCGGTGGGCGTTTTTGCTGCGCGGCTGTGGTGTCGTCACCGCTGATGCGCTGCGATCGGAAAATCCCCGACTTTCGGACAAATCTTTTGGGCGATCTGTGATGTCCAACTCTATGGATGACTCCAGGAAGCACATCGAGTAGCATTTGTGACAAGGAATTCGTTGATTTGCTGGTCGTTTTGATTTGGCGGATGATCGAATTCTGCCCTCCTTCGCGAGTGTTGTGACTCAGAGCACTCATGTCACAGCACGTCGAATCCCGCCTTTACGTGTCGCTTTGATTTTCGAGCGTCTCGGTTCGAACAACGTTTGCAGTGTGCGCGTTTCCGATCAAGCCACCCATGAAGACCATGACCATGCCCTTCATTTTTTTCACCTTGTCGCGGCGCTTCAGTCTCACTGTTTTGGTGGTTGCCTCAGCGTTTTCATTTTCGTCGGCGTTTGCTGAAGAGGGCGATGTCGGCAAACCTGATCCGGCCTCGCTTCAGTTCTTTGAACAACATGTGCGCCCGTTGCTGCATGCTCATTGCATCAAGTGCCACGGGGAAAACCAACAGAAGGGTGGTCTGCGTCTGGATTCTCGCGAAGCGTTGTTCAAGGGAGGCGAATCCGGACCTGCGATTTCCGATGACCCGAATGACGCAGATCTGTTGATGGAGGCTGTACGGTATGAATCGTTTGAGATGCCTCCGGACAAGCCATTGTCGGAGCAGCAGATTGCCGTTCTGCAGAGGTGGATCGACGATGGCGCGGTTTGGCCAACGGTCGACGGTGCGTCGGTGCGACTGACAGGGCGAGTGTTCTCTGATGAGGAACGTGGTTTCTGGAGTCTGCAGCCGCTGCACGCCGTTCAACCTCCGAATGCCGGGGCAGGGTGGGCCGTCAATGAGATCGATCGGTTCATTGCTGCTCGATGGGAGGCTGCCGGTATCAGGCCTGCGGCAGCGGCGACGGACCGTGAACTTGTTCGGCGGCTTTATTTCGATTTGATTGGTCTCCCTGCCTCGCCGGAAGAAGCGGCTGAGTTCCTGCAGAGTTCAGACAGTGATCGGTGGTCGCGACTTGTCGACACATTGCTTGCGGATTTTCGATACGGTGAACATTGGGGAAGGTACTGGCTGGACGTTGTTCGCTACGCCGAATCCGATGGTTTCCGCGCGGATGATTATCGACCGGCGGCCTGGAGATATCGGGATTACGTAGTCAACTCCTTCAACGATGACAAGCCGTTCGACCGGTTCGTGATGGAGCAGATTGCCGGTGATGAAATTGCTCCGGAAAGAGCTGACGCTCTGGTAGCCACAGGATTTCTGCGAACCTACCTGTACGAATACAACCAGCGCGATGCTCGAACTCAGTGGCAGGACATTCTTGATCAGGTGACGGATATTACGGGCGAAGCTTTTCTGGGAATGGGCGTCGGCTGTGCTCGCTGTCACGACCACAAGTTTGATCCCATTCTTCAGGAAGACTATTACCGAATGCAGGCCTGCTTCGGCACGATGATTCCACGCGATGATGTGCCGGCCTCGGACCTGGCGGATCGTCAGAAATATCAGAAATCGTATGACGAATGGTTGTCGCGAGCCGCCGATCTGAGGCAGGAACTGGAAAAGCTGCGGGCTCCCTACCTTGCACGTGCCGCCAAGGGAGCCACCGAACGTTTTCCGGAAGACATTCAGGAGATTATGGCCCGACCGGAAAGTGAACGTGTTCCTCTGGAAAAGCAGCTGGCAGACCTTGTGAATCGGCAGATCGATTTCGACATCAGTCGTATGAAGTACAAGGACGATGACAAGGCTCGCATTGACGAGCTGGAAAAGCAGATTGCCGCTCAGGCCGGACCCGCTCCGCCAACCCAGCCTCAGGCGATCACTGTTTCCGATCTTGGACCAACGCCTCAGCCGATTCACGTGGCTGCTGATCGTCGACGAAAGGTCGTTCCTGCGGGAGCATTCACCATACTGGGGGCGACGGAATTCGATGTCCAGCCGACACCATCGTCAACCGGACAACGCACGGCACTGGCGAACTGGATTGCCAGTCCGGAGAACCCGCTGACTGCACGAGTCATTGTCAATCGCGTCTGGCAGCAACACTTCGGACGAGGGATTGTGGATACCGCAAGCGACTTCGGAACGCTTGGCGGCCGCCCCAGTCACCCGGAACTGCTGGATTGGCTGACCACGGAATTCATTCGCCACGGCTGGAGCATCAAGTGGCTGCATCGTCAGATACTGAACTCCGCCACGTGGAAACTGTCGTCCTTTCATCCCGACGCTGACGCGATCTCAAAGATTGACCCGCATGAAGAGCTTCGCTGGCGGTCGACGGTCCGGCGCCTGAATGCGGAACAGATTCGAGACACAATGCTGTCGGTGTCCGGCGAACTGCTTTCGGAACCGGGGGGACCATCAGTCGATCACAACAGCCTGCGACGATCACTTTATCTGAAGGCTTATCGCAACAAGCCCGAACCTCTGCTCCGTTCCCTGGACGGTGTCGACGGCTTGAACAGCGTCCCCAAGCGAAGCACGACAACAACTCCCGTGCAGGCACTGAACCTGATGAACGGTGACTGGGTTCGTGCCCGTGCCGTATCGCTGGCGAAACGAGTGATGGAGATCTGCCCGGACGATGACCTGGCGAAGATTGCCGATGGCGCATTTCAGACAGCGTTCGGCCGCAGTCCGGGGCGTGACGAACTGAACATGGCCGTTCAGATGATGAAGGCGGCGTTGGATGATTTCGAAGACGATGATTCATCTCGCGATCGTTTTGCCGCACTTCCTGACCATATGGACAGTGCGGTTGCTGTTGGAGATACTGACAATCTTTCTCCACTGTCCACCTCCGCCAAAGTGAGCGGGACAGGTTCACCTTTTACCGTGGCTGCGCTGATTCGCCTTGAGTCGCTGTATCCGGACGCAACCGTAAGGACCATTATTTCTCAATGGGACAACAACAATGATCATCGAGGCTGGTCGCTGGGAGTGACCAGCGAGAAGTCCGCCTACAAGCCTCGCAATCTGATTCTGCAGGTCGTCAGTGACAAGGGATATGAAGTCGTGGCCTCCAACCTGCGACCGGAGCTGAATCGAACGTACCTTGTTGCGGTATCTGTCAGTGCCAATGATGATGGAACGGGCAAAGCCGACTTTTACCTGCAGCCATTCGGTTCGGAGGCAAACGCATTCGAAACAGCAAGCGTTTCGTTTCGTTCAGCGAGTGGTATCGCAGGAGATCACCCCTTCGTGCTGGGAGGTCGCCACAATCAGAAACGACATCGATGGCAGGGGCAGCTTGATCAGGTACTGGTGTTCTCGAAAAGTCTGAGTGCCGGCGACATCAACGAACTTTTTGATCGTCAGCTGAGTCCTCCCGAAAGACTGGCTCCTGCAGCATTCTGGACGTTCGACAATTCGGAAGATCCTGTGGCTGACGCCTCGGCAAACGGGAATCATCTGGTAATGCCGACGGCCAAGGAAGCCTCCAGTGCCTTTGCCCGCAGCGTCACGGACCTGTGTCATGTTCTGATGAACGCCAATGAATTTGTTTACGTCGACTGAGATCTGACATGCAGCAACACACATCCACACGTCGAGAAATCCTGACCACAGCCGGAATGGGATTTGGTGCTTTGCCGCTGGCTGCGTTGATGCAGAACTCGGCCGTCGCATCAGGAACCAACCCCAACGCGGCACGCAGTGCTCACCGGGGTGTCAAAGCGAAAAGCGTGATCTTTCTGTTTATGGAAGGCGGGCCAAGTCACCTGGATCTGTTTGATCCCAAGCCGTTGCTGCGAAAACTGGCGGGCCAGCCTTTGCCCGACTCCTTCGAAAAACCGGTCACCGCCATGGGAGAAGTCAATTCTCCACTGCTGGCCGATCAACGCAAATGGCGGCAGCATGGGCAAAGCGGAACCTGGGTTTCTGACTGGCTTCCTCACACCGCACAATGCGTTGACGACATTGCCGTGATTCGATCCTGCTGGAGCAAAGGGATCAATCATGCAGGTGGTGTCAGTTCCATGAACACGGGTTCACCGATTGCCGGTCGCCCGTCACTTGGTGCCTGGGTGACCTACGGTCTGGGAAGCGAAAACGAAAACCTTCCGGCGTTTGTCGTGATGCAGGACACCAATGCTCAGGTGGTTAATGGTCCTCGCAACTGGGGAACCGGTTTCATGCCGGCCATCTATCAGGGGACGCCATTTAATACTTCCGGAAATCCGATTTCAAATCTGCTGCGCCCCAAAGGTGAAGACGCTGTCGGCCAGTCCAGAAAACTGGACATGCTGAGTTTTCTGAATCGGAAGCATGCCGAAGCCAGACCTCAACAGACGGAACTGGAAGCCAGAATTGCCGGCTACGAACTGGCCTTCCGCATGCAGGCTGCCGCTCCGGAAGCGGTCGATCTGAACCAGGAGACAAAAGAGACACAGTCGTTGTACGGCATGGACGATAAAGTGACTGCGACGTTCGGACGACAGTGCCTGCTGGCTCGACGACTGGTGGAACGTGGTGTGAGATTCATTCAGTTATACCATGGAGCCGGCAGCCGCTGGGATTCTCATTCCGCGATCGAAAAGAACCATACACTGCTTTGTCAGCAGACAGACCGTTGTGTGGCCGGGCTGCTGCGTGATCTGAAAAGTCGAGGACTGCTGGATTCGACTTTGGTTGTCTGGGGTGGCGAATTCGGTCGGACGCCGATGAGCGAAAAAGGTGATGGACGTGACCACAATCCGACAGGTTTTACCATGTGGATGGCGGGTGGCGGAGTTGTCGGTGGGCGTACAATCGGTGCCACTGATGAACTGGGGCTGTATGCCATCGAAGACCGGTTGTATGTACACGACATTCATGCCACGATTATGTGGCTGCTGGGCCTGAATCATCGTGAGGTCGTCTATTACGACAAAGGTCGCCCTGAACGCGTGGATCAGAATGAAGGCGAACCCTTCAAATCCATCATCGGTTAGCAGGCCGTTGCTGAGCAGGGCTGATTTCGAACGGAATAAGTCAGGAAACCGGATTTCTTCTGCCCGCCGGCTTCACGGCAGAGCCTGAAAACAGCGATGTCTCATGTCCCGCTCTCCGATTCCAGCCCCAGCGCTGTCAGTCGACGGTAGAGTTTCGGTCGGGTCAGTCCCAGCCGCCGGGCGGCTTCCGCCTTATTGCCCCGGCAGGCCAGCAGAGTATTTGAAAGCACGGACTTTTCATACTCGCAAATCAGATCCTCCAGAGAATGCGGATTCTGCAGTGCCGGCTGCATCATCTGTTGCGAGTCCATCCCGGTACGGAACGAGAACGGCAGGTCCAATGTCTGAATCTGCTCTTGGAAACAGGCCTGACAGGCCGCAAAGACCACCTGACGCAGTTCTCTGACGTTGCCCGGCCAATGGTAAAACTGCAACTGTGCTGTCACTTCTGAAGACATACCTTCGGCGGACGTTTTCTCCAGGCGACGAGATTCATTGACGAAGTGCTGTGCCAGCAGGAGCACATCATCTCCCCGCAAATGAAGTGGAGGCAGTCTGATCGTGACGGCCGCGAACAAGTCGCGGAATTCCGGGATGATCCACGGTTGTGATTCCGCATCATCCATCGATGTTTCACAAACGGCCGCCAGTCGAACCGGACCAGACCACGTTTGGATATTGTCAACGATCCACTGCTGAACTTCGACAGGACATCGTTCGGCATCGTTCAGAATCAGCGTCCCCGTGGTGCGGTGAACTCCAGGTCCGGGAGCATCTGCAGCGATGCGCAGACTGTCCATCGTCTGGATAAGTTGATTCGTGGTCAGCAGGCGGCAGTCGATGGCCACACAGCTTCGATCGGAGTGACTTCCGGAAACATGAATCAGCTTGGCAAGGTGTCGCCTTCCGCAGCCGGGTGGGCCAAGAATGGTGTACCCGGTTGCGGAATCCTTCAACAGATTTGCCTGTTCCAGAGCCAGGCGAACCGAATTGTTGCGGCCGATATACGATCCGGCAGAAAAGCGACGGCGGAATTCCAGTCGAACGGCCGTCAGTTCGGCGTGCAGCTGTTGCGAAACAGACACAGGAGTGGCGCGAGATCGGCTGTCCGGCTCCACAAAGATCAGCATTCGCTGAACCTCAGAGCGTTCCATGATTGGGATATAGGTCAGACGACAGGTCAATAATGCGCCGCTGCTGCCGGGGATGTGAGACCGGACGGATACGGACTTCCCATTTGCAGCGACTGCCGGAACAGCAAGTGATGCGGTAAGCCATTCGACGGCCGATGCTTCGTCGCTGACCGCAGCGTCGCACAGCAGACCCTCCACATTCTTTGCTTCCCACCCTGTCCACTCAGTGAAGCCGGCGCTGACAAACCTGACACGACCATCCGGATCAAGAAGACAAACGGCGGAATTCGTTTCGGTCAGCACTGAGTCAAGTAAATTGCGTCTGCGGGACGTTGTCATTGGTCAGGACCTGAGGATTGCTATCACATCTCGCAACTCATCATCTGCATCAGCGGTGGTGTCTTCAGTTCCTTCACTTGAACGAATCGGAGACGGAATGGTTCGAATCAGCATTAGACCCGCGACAGGGATCAAACATTCCATCGGAAGCAGCTGCCAATCTGAAAGGGGCAGATGTCGAACCAGTGCTCCAACAATAACCACCACGGCTGATGAGAATAAGCCCATCCATTGCACCCGCGTTCGCACAGGAGCATTTCTGTATTCGGTGAACAGTTCGCCGGCAATTGTATTCAAACCCATCGATCCTGCAGACAGGCCAGCACTGGTCAGAAAGGTAAGGCACCAAAACAGGATGCTTCCCCACCGAACAAAGGCAATGGCCGCCAACCCCGCTGCTGCCAACCCAAGAAACGGAAGTGATACTACAGCATAACCCGTTCGTGGTGCGGACGAAAAGCAGAGCCATTGACCGGCCAGCAGTCCCAGCGGTGGCACAAGCAGGCCGATCATTGCTCCTGGTTTCAGCGAACCGATTGCCAGAGACATCACGTCGGCGAAGCAGATCCAGATTAACAGGTGGCCGATCGCCGCAAGAGCAACGCCATGTCCAAATCGTGTGGGGCGAAAAACAGATCGACTGCCACCACAACATTCGCCTTCAGGCGTCACGGATGCTGGTGCCTCCGGGACGGAATTTCTGACCGAAACCGCAGCAGTCAACGGTGTTGACTCGGAGCCACCACTTCCAAAGGTTTCCGACACCTGTGACACTTCGTGCCCATGCAGTGACATCTGTTCCAAAACCGGAAGCCCCGAATCCGAGACACTGATCTCTGCACTGGTTTTGGCAAGCATGATCGACGTGGAGCCTGCCATCAGAACAGCGACAAAGCAGCCTGCGAAAACGGGACTCCACCACAAGAGCACGCTCAAAACGACGCCGGCGGGTACTGCGGCAAGAAACTGCCTTTGCAGTTTCCAGCGATGTCTGCCGCAGACGGAATTCCGAACCATCTCCGTCATTGCAGACCACTCGCTGAAGAATGCCAATCCGGCCATCGTCGCAGCGACAAGCATAACATCAGGACGCGAGTTTATTCGCAACGCTGTGATGACGGCGGCTGAAGTCCAGATTGAAAAGTACCACAACGTCCTGACGGAAAGCATTCGACAAAGCCACCGTTCGAGACTCAGGCGACAGGCCATTCCGACGAGCAACGCTGCATAAATCAGCTGCGGTGTACCGGGATGCTGCAGACTGACCGATGCCGCCAACGCAAGGAAGAAGGTTCCCATGCTGATGCCATGGAGCAGTCGCGTTGCGAAAGCAATGTGTCGCAGTTCGATCACGTGAGAATGTCTGATGAAGTGGGCTGGAAATTCAGATAAGATTTGTTTTCAGAACGCAGTCGGGACGCCGGTCTTGCTGCTGCTTCAGCAATTGGGATATCGCGTCCGGCACTGAATCCGTCCGGACATTCTCGCGATCTGACGTGTGTAATCAATCTGTTGGAACTTCCGCTGCGGCGTATTTTTCATTCTTCAGAGTTTCTGAATCCGGGACACAGCAGGCAGAAAGCATCCGGATGACCTGCAGGTCTTCCGGGAAGGGTATTGACGGCAAGTGATGCAGGTTGTGAAAAGGCACTGGTTTTTATTTGGTCTGCTGCTGTTGATCCCGTTGGGGTTTTCCATTGGGCCGACTCCGATCGGGGATACCGTTGAACCGATCCTGAAGCAGCTTCCCGCCGCATGGTGTACGGCGGCCATTCTGTTTTTGATGTCGTTTACTCTCGACAGCAGGCGACTTCTGGACTCTCTGAAGCGTCCTATGCCGGTCATTTTTTCCTGCGTTGTCAACCAGCTGTTCATTCCCCTGTTAAGTGTGCCGCTGTTGCTGTTGCAGAAGTCGCCCGACATGATGGTTGGCCTGCTGATTGTCGGAAGTGTTCCCTGCACCATGGCCGCTGCTTCGGTGTGGACTCGACGAGCCGGTGGGAACGATGCCGTATCACTGCTTGTGACTTTGGTCACAAATGGACTTTGTTTCGTCATAACTCCTGCATGGCTTGCGGCCGGTAGTCAATGGCTGGGCACGGCTCGACCGGCGGATGGACTGGAGTTCGGTGCGATGGTTCAGGCATTGACGCTGGCCGCTCTGATTCCTGCCATCGGAGGACAGTCGCTGCGATTGTGGCAGAAGGGTCGGTTGTTCGCCGACGAACGAAAACCGCTGCTGGGTGTTGCGGCTCAGTCAATCATTCTGCTGTTGGTGTTCGTATCGGCGTTTCGAGGTGGTCGTCGATTTTCTGAAAATGACGTCTCCAACAATCTCCGCCACGGCGAGTTTGCTTTCGCGTGGGCCTGTTGTGTTTTTATGCATCTTACGGCCATGGTCGTGGCATGGTGGGGAAGTGGTGCGGCCGGGTTTTCCGAAGACGATCGTCGTGCCTGTGTGATGGCCGGAAGCCAGAAGACACTTCCGATCGGAATTCTGGTCTCGCAGTCCACGGGAATGCCGCTGTCGCTTCTGCCAATGCTGATGTACCACGCCTCTCAACTGTTCGTGGACACATGGGTTGCCGACTGGCTCACACGCCGCACAGCAGACACTTCGGAACGTCAACCGGAAACACAAACCGCAGCCGCATCGGACAGATAAACAACCTGTCAGCCACCACTGACCGGAGGAAAACAGCAAACCGCATCGCCATCGGACAGAATTTGCGAATCTGCTGCATAGCGATCGTTGACGGCCACCAGCAGATGCGCGCTTTGTGGTTGCAGTGCTGGACATTGCTCCGCGATCTGTGTCCGAAGTTCGGCGACGCAGATACCACTCGAAGCGTTCACATCCAGAAATTCGGTGCCGGCTGCTTCTCTGGCGGCGGCAAAAAGTCGCACCTGAATTCTCATGACATGATCCTTCCTGCCGGACGCGATGTGAGACAGGCTCCGAGTTCCGGCATCAGTCCATACGCCAGTGCCAGCAGTTTGACGGGATGCACTGTTGGGATGTCGGACTGCTGCTCCATCTGCATGCGGCAGCTGCTGCAATCCGTGGTTCCCGCCTGCACATCAATCGTGTTCAAGGTCTCCATCAATGGTCGGCCGATGGAGATGGACGTCTGAAAATGTTCTGCCGCCATTCCAAAGGTACCCGCCATTCCGCTGCAGCCTTTTTCCAGACGGATGACGGTCAGGTTCGGAATCAGTTCCAGCAGATTGCAGAGTCCTGTCTCCGGTCCCAGGGCTTTGACGTGGCAGGGTGTGTGGTAGGCCACGGAAATCTTCAGCTCTGAAAAATCCAGCTTCAGCCGCCCTTCAATGTGGAGCTTCCACAGGAATGAACCTGCGTCGGTCGTCTGCTTCGCGACAACATCGGCGTCCCGATTGTTAAGCAGCAGTGGGTATTCCTGTGTCAGACACAGTGCGGCTGAAGGTTCGGTGCAAATGACGGGATACCCGTCCCGCGCGGCTTCGCTCAGCACACTCAGATTTGCTTCGGCCACTTCTCGGGCACCGGAAAGATCACCGACGGAAACCATCCCCATACCGGAGACTGTCTGCTGCTGCGGAATGACCACTCGAAAGCCGTTGTGCTGCAGGATTCGGACGAAGGCTTCCGCAAGCTGAGGATCGTGGTGATTTGCAAAGTAATCCACAAAGTAGATGACGGTTGGTGTTGGAGACGTTGGGTCGGTCACATTGTGGCTGGACAGGACTCGCGGAGATTTCAGAAACGGCCGCGATGAGAACAGCGGAAGACGTCGCTGTTCAGCAATGCCCACCGTCTTCTGCAGCAGACTGCGAAAGACCGTATGTCGCAGAATTCGATTTGCCATCATGGTGAACCGTGATGCAAAGCGAGCGTACGTGTGAAAGCGTGATAACAGGCTGTCGGTCTGACTGAGCCCAAAGGCTGCCACGTAGCCGGCCCTGGCTTCCAGCACCAGATGCGGAATGTCAACTTCGGAAGGACATTCCAGCTGACACTGCTTGCAGTTAAAACAGCTTTCCACAACCTGTCGCACGTCTTCACTGGCTAGTGTTTCGGCAGGGTCTTCGCCGCTGAGAAATCGACGAACCAGATTTGCCTTGCTGCGCGGCGAGTTTTCTTCGGCAGACTCGTCGTGAAAAAACGGGCACATGCGTCCCTGATCAGACGTTGTGCGACAGGTTCCGCAGCCGTTGCATCGGGACGCTGCTTCCATGGCCTGATCAGTGGACCAGTTTAGCTGCACAATCGGCAACAGTGGCGCGGAGGCTGAAGAATTGTCGCCTGCTGCGGCCGGCCGAATCTTTCTCAGATGACGAATCGTCAGTTGTCCGTCGTTGCTGATGATCTTGTCCGGGTTAAGCAGATGCTGCGGGTCAAAGATATCCTTGACCTGCTGAAACGTTCGGTACAGCGGACCGTACTGCGACCGGATGAAGGCTGTTCGTGAAAATCCGTCCCCATGTTCGCCGCTGATTGTGCCGCCCACCGATTTGACGTGTCGGTAAAGCTCTCTCGCAATTTCCTCCAATCGTGCCACATCCTTTTCGCGGGACAGATCAATCATCGGTCTCAGATGAAGCTGTCCCGAGGCCGCATGTGCATACAGAGTAGCCGTCACTTCGTGTTTCTGAAACGTCTTCTGTGCCAGCGTCAGAAACGACGAAATGCTTTCAGGAGGCACGGCAACATCTTCCACAAACGGCAGCGGACGGGATGAGCCTTTTAAACCGGCCAGCAGCGAAACAACTCGAGCCGGTAGTTTCCACAACAGCTCAACTTCGCTGCTTTCCGACGTACGTCGCGTGATCAGGTAGCTCAGCTCTGTCGACCTCAGCAGGATTTCCGCACTGTTCAGCCGACGTTCGACCTCGCTGCGGGAACTGCCGGGAAATTCGAGAAACAGTCCTGCTTCCGCATCCCGATCAATGACATCCAGAAACCGTTTGTCCGAGTCTCGTCCCAGACTTAACAGTCGACGATCCATCAGATCGCACGCACTGGGTTCCAGAATCAGCAGCAGCTGCATGGCCTTGAGTGCCGCATCCATGCTGCCGAACATCAGCACCATCATTCCGTGATTCTGTTCCAGCGGCATCGTGTGCAGCGTGGCTTCCGTCACCAGTCCCAAAGTTCCTTCGGAACCCGTCAGCAGTCGCGGCAGGTTCAGCCGATCCTTCTGCAGAACACCTCGAAGCATGTAGCCGCAACTGTTTCGCAGCAATGGCGGCTGATGTTCTCTGATGGTCTCCGCGGCCTGTTCAAGAAGAGCGGAGAGCCTTTCCGTGATATCCATCAGCCGAGTGGCCGGTGTCAGTGATGTCAGTTTCAGTGTTTCATTGCGGACGGGCGGCAGAATCTGAAACCGACGCGACTCGGTTTCCATTTCGGGCAGGCCCATCACAGGTTGATGGATGGAATACAGTCGCTGAGCTGACAGTTGCCCGAGTTCCAGAATCTGACCGCCCATCACCACACACTGCAGACTGTCGACGTGGTCGCGAGTGGAACCAATTCGAAAGGCATGCGATCCCGCCGCGTCGACACCGATCATGCCGCCGATGGTTGTAACCAGAGCGGCCGATGGATCCGGCGCGAAGTATCGCCCGTGCGGTCGCAGATATTCGTTCAGCTGGTGAAGCGTGATGCCTGGCTGAACGCGAACCGTTTCCGGTCCCGTTCGAATGACTCGATTCATGTGCCGTGAAAAATCAACCACAACACCCGAGCCAAGACAGCCGCCGGCCAGTCCCGTCCCGGCACCGCGAGGAATCAGGGGAATCTGATTGTCGGAGCAATAGGCCGCCAGAGTCGCAACGTCTCCGGCGTTTCGAGGAAAGGCAACAGCAAGCGGCCGGACTTCGTACAGACTGGCGTCTGTGGCGTAAATCGCCGTTGTCACGTCGTCGACGCGCAGCTCGCCTTCGAGAAGGTCATCAAGATCTTCGGCAAGTTGTCGTCCGATGTCCTCCAAACTGCTGCACTCCCGACCTTTGGCTGATTGTTCCAATCTGTACGAATGGTTCTGACCTGAAACGGGTCACACCGGATCGCCGATTAAGCCGATCCGCGACGTGACTCGGCATCATCCTGACGCTTCTTCATCTGAACGTAACGTTCACTCAGTTCCAGGTCAAAGGTGGGATGATCTTCGTTCAGCGAAGTGCGACGATGTCGGGCTCGACAGCGATAACAAACCAACATGTCCGGCATAAACGTATACAACAACAGATCCACCAATGCGAAAGCCATCAAAATCCCCAGCGCCAGCGTTGGGCGATGCCATGCCCACGCCAGCGTGCTGAACGTCGCGCCGGTGGCCACAAACATCAGCCCCAGTCCGGGAGGAAAGTCTTTCTGACGCCACAGATCCGTGCATCCACAGACACGGCAGCGATTGCAGTAGTCGCCTTCGAAATCCAGGCTGCCTTCATCCCGCGACCAGTCACAGTGACTGCAGTGAATTGCAGAGGCAGGTGGCTCCGGGCGGCTCAGAGACCGCTTCTGGCAAACCGGACATTGAAAGATGATCTGCATGGCTCTGCGCTGTCAGAAATTCAGGGTTGAGGGCCAAGAGGCTGAAGGGGACATCGGTCGGCAACAAATGTTTCTTCTCGATCGTCGATTTCAAACAGCACGGTGACGGTCGCTCGACTGGAGGAACCCGATGCCGCCACCACGATGCCTCTGCCAAATCTCGGGTGCCGAACCTTCATGCCGGGTGAAAATCGTTCGGTTGCTTCCGCCTCCGTGGAATCACTCAGCCGCGCAACAGAATCCATCACGGACCGGACAACGTGTCGAGAGTCATCGGTGATGGGATCGTCGTCCGTTTCTGCAGAGTTGTCGGAGTTTGCCGCCAACGTTTTGTCGGCCGGAGATTCGGTTGCACCGTTGTCGGAGTCGGAAGAGCCGGCACCTGACATTTCTGTCAGACGTCGTTCAAGGTCAGCGGCCGAAAGGATCAGCGGTCGCCGTGGCATTTGCTGGGCCGCTTCGTAGCGACGTTTGGCTTTCAGAAAATGTTGATTCACAGATGATTCCGATGACCGCCACTGAAATTCCGACTCGTCTTCATTAACAAAATCAGCTTCAATTTCAGAAAGAAACGGACTGGAAATTGTACTGCGACGCAGCCCTCGAAAATCACGAATACGTGTCTGAGTCAGATTGAGTTCACGCATGGCTCGAGTGATCCCGACGTACAACAGACGTCGCTCTTCCTGAAAACTGGCCGGATCACCATTGCGCACGGCCCGCTCATGCGGCACCAGTCCGCTTTCGACGCCCACAATAAAGACGACAGGAAACTCCAGCCCCTTGGCGGCGTGCATCGTCATCAGCGTAACCGCTCCTTTTGTGTTGTCGATGCTGTCAGCTTCGCTGGTCAGAGTCGCCAGCTCCAGAAACCCCTGCAGTGAAGGAGAATTGTCCGGAGTGTCGTGGGCTGTTTCATAAATTCGAGCGGCATTCACAAGTTCATGTACGTTGGCCTGACGGTCCTGATCGACTTCATCATTTTCGTCTTTCCACAGGGCCAGGTAGTTGATTTCGGCGATCAGCTTCTGAATCAGCTCAGCGACATGTCCGCCAGCCGCCTCTTCGTGAAGACGATGAATCAGGTCCACGAAGGACTTCAGTGGTTTGTGACTGCGGCTGCTGAGTCCGGGGACACTTCTGGACCTTTCACATGCTTTCAGTAACGAGATCCCTTCCTTCGTGGCAAAGTCTCGCAACTGAGCGACAGTACGATCACCGATCCCTCGAGCAGGCCGATTAACAATTCTCAGAAAGGCGATGTCGTCCGCCGGATTTTCAATCAGTCTCAGATAGCCCAGCAAATCACGGATTTCCGCCCGTTCGTAAAACGAAAACCCGGCCGCCACCTGAAAGGGGATTTCATGGCGCGAAAGAGCAGTTTCCACAGGTCGCGATAGTGCGTTGATCCGATAGAAGACAGCGAAATCGCTGTATCGATGACCTTCCTCGCGCACGCGGCGAGCGATCTCGGCTGCGATGCCGTCAGCTTCCGCTTCTGCGTTTTCGTAGACACGAATCCGCACCGGATCACCTTCCGGGTTATCCGTTGTGAGTCGATTTCGATGTCGTCGCGGATTATGAGAAATCAGTCTGTCCGCACATCGCACGATCGCACCGGTGCTGCGGAAGTTCTGATCCAACGAAACGATGGTGGTTCCCGGGAAGTCCTGCTCGAACTGAACAAGATTCTCCGGCCGCGCGCCTCGCCAGCCATAGATCGACTGATCCGGATCACCCGTCGTACACAGATTTGGAAACTGTTGAGACAAAGCGGCCACAATCTGATACTGAGCCAGATTCGTGTCCTGATACTCGTCCACCAGAATGAAACGGAACTGTGTGTCGAGAAACTCCCGCAGTGGATCATTGGCCGAAAGCATATGAACGACATGCAGCAGCAGTGCGTCAAAATCGACACTGTTCTGAGCCAGCAGGGCTTCTTCGTAGAGACGAAAGACGTGGTAAACCACTGTATCAACAGGATCGCCCGGTCGTTCTTCGTGCTGTCGTTCAAACTGCTCTGGCGTCACGAGATGATTGCGACATCGACTGATCCGATTCAACACTCGCTGCGGATCGTGGGCGGAACTGCTCAGGCCGATGTCCTGCATGATTCGTTTGACCAGCTGAGTCTGATCAGATGAATCAAGAATGGTGAAGTTGTTCTGCAGACCAACTTCCTGAGGATAGCAGCGGAGCAGGCGTGAACAGAATCGATGGAACGTGCTGACATTGATGCGAACGCCTCCCAGCAGTCGATCAACACGTTCGGCCATCTCGCGGGCCGCTTTATTGGTGAACGTCATCGCCAGAATTTCATCCGGCCGAACACCACGCTGTAACAGCCGCGCGATGCGGTGCGTGATCACTCGCGTTTTGCCCGAACCGGGCCCCGCAAGGACCATCAGCGGGCCCTCAAAATGTTCAACGGCAGCCTGTTGAGCTTCTGTCAGCTGTTCCGTCATGACGCCTTCCATGATTCAGTGACGCATGACTGCACATCACGGACGCGATTCTGAGTGCAGCCATTGCCTTGTCAGTTCAGTCGGGCTCCGTTCCTCTGAACGGAAACACGTTCACGCGAACAACGACAGACGAACATCCATTCAACGTCACGTCTGCAGTTTCGCAGATGTCAGTCTTCCAGCTCTTCAACCTGAATTCGCAGGTCGCGAAGCTGATGCGGGTCGACAGCGGCGGGGGCTCCCGTCAGCAGGTCCGAGGCTTTCTGCGTCTTGGGGAATGCCACAACTTCTCGAATGTTGTCGTTACCTGCCAGCAGCATGACCCAGCGGTCCAGTCCCAGTGCGATGCCTGCGTGCGGCGGTGCTCCGTAGCGCAGCGCTTCCAGCAGAAAGCCGAAACGAATTTCCGCTTCTTCTTCTTTGATATTCAGCATGTCAAAAATCTTCTGCTGAATTTTCGAATCATGAATACGCACGCTTCCGCTGGCGGCCTCATAGCCATTGATAACAAGGTCATAAGAATCCGCTCGGACGCGACCGGGGTCCGAATCCAGAAACTCGGCGTCTTCCTGATTGGGTTCGCAAAAGGGATGATGCTCCGCGTCGTAACGCTTTTCTTCTTCGTTCCAGGTAACCAGCGGAAAATCAACCACCCACAATGCACAGAAATCGGTGGGATTATAGAGCTGCTGCTCCCTGGCAATTCGATTTCTAAGGGCGGACAGTGCATTGGATGTAACCTTGGGCGCGTCTGCCACAAACAGCAGCAAATCTCCTTCTTCACCATCCATGCGGCGAATGATTTCCTGCTGCTGATCGTCGCTGAAGAATTTTGCAATCGTGCTTTCCAGCTTCCCCCCGGCAACCTTCATGTAGGCCAGCCCGCGAGCACCATATTCACCGACAAAGTCCTTCAGATCCTTGTCCAGCAGTCGACGGCTGTACTTTTCGGATCCACCCTTAACGTTGATTCCACGCACGCGCCCGCCGGATTCCACGACGGACTTGAACACACCGAATTCGCTGGCAGCTCCGATGTCGCCGATGTCAATCAGTTCCATGCCGAAACGCAGGTCCGGTTTGTCGCTGCCGTAGCGTTCCATAACATCTGCATATGTATATCGCGGCAGTGGAGTTGTCAGCTCCATCCCCTTGACAGCCTTCAGAACATAAGCGACCAGCCCATCGATCATCTCCAGAATGTCGTCGCGACGGACAAACGCCATTTCGACGTCAATCTGAGTGAATTCCGGCTGCCGATCGGCGCGCAGATCTTCATCGCGAAAACAGCGGGCAATCTGATAGTAGCGGTCGAAACCGGAAACCATCAGAATCTGTTTGTAAATCTGAGGCGACTGTGGCAGTGCATAAAACGCACCAGGATGCACACGACTGGGAACCAGATAGTCGCGGGCACCTTCGGGAGTACTGCGGCCAAGGATCGGAGTTTCGATTTCCAGAAACTCACGGTCGTTGAAGTACGACCGAACTGCCTGTGTGAGTTGATGCCGCAGCAGAATATTCTTCTGCAGGGGGGCTCGACGAAGATCCAGAAAACGGTGCTTCAGGCGAAGTTCTTCGTTGGGCAGATCCGTTCCCTCAACCTCAAACGGAGGCGTCTTGCTGACGCTGAACACGGTCAGCTCCCGAACCCGAATTTCGATTTCTCCGGTGGCGAGTTTGGAATTCACCAGGCCGTCACCACGGTACCGAACTTCGCCCACCACCTGAATGACATCCTCGCGCCGAAGCTTCCGCGCGCGAGCATCGATCTCACTGTCGTCGTCGGTGTTGAAGACCGCCTGAGTTTTCCCCCAGCGATCCCGCATATCCACGAATACCAGTTCCTTACCCTGCTCCCGGTAGCTGTTGACCCAACCGGACAAAGTGACGGTCTGACCTTCGTGAGAACGGCGAAGTTCGCCACAGTTGTGAGTTCGAAGCACGGTCTGATTCCGAAAATCAATAGAGAACAAAACCGGGACAGCCACCTTTCCCGACTGGTGTTTCACAGGGCTTCAGCCCCGTTGCAGGAGCCTGTCCCGGTTTTGTCAGGGGGTTCCAATTCTGTCCATCAAATGTGGCGGCATTATAGCGCCTGTTTTTTGCAGAAAAACTGGCGGCCACGCGGTTCCCCGAACAATTCGCGAGTTCCCGTCGACCGGACCAGTCATTCCGGGCAAAGCGATTGCAGTGAAGACGAGCAACGAACAGCACAACGCCCGTCAGGTGAGCAGTAAAGCAATTGTCTGGCCCACTCCTGTCCGGACTCACTTCAGGAAACGAACTGCATCCGAAAACACCGGCAAAGCCAGCAGTGTTTCCAAATTCAGGGTCTCAGACCGCTTTGAGATGAGACCGGAGGAACCACCTGGCGGGTGCGCGAATCGAAGGATACACCGGCACAAACCAAGAATGTCGCGGGTTTCTGAAAAACCAGGACATCAACAGCTTCCCGAAAGCGATTTCACAGATGTTCTGTTCCGCTGCGGAAGCCAGTCCCGGTGCTGCCAGCCGTGCTTAATCGTCGTCGTCAAGAATGGGCAGTTCGGAGTTTCGTTCTCTTTCCATGATCAACATTCGACCGCCGTTGGCGTACTCGAAGTGATTCAGGTAGGCCCGCATCAGCATCAATCCCCGACCGCAGGGGCGTTCGATAAAGTCTTCGGCGGTTGGGTCCGGAACATCTTCCGGGACGAACCCTTCTCCTTCGTCCTGCACTTCTACCCTCAGTCGTTCGTCGCTGACGGATGCATTGATGGCAACTTTTTTGTCATCGGAAAACTTGTTTCCGTGCTTGATTGCGTTGGTGATCCCCTCTTCCAGGCAGAGCCTCATGGCAAAGATGTCTCTCATGCTGTAATCATGCTTTTCCATCAGCGAAATAATCTGTTCCTGGGCTGCCAGGCCAGCGGTCGTGTCGCTGGGGATCTGCAAATTGAGCTGAGACGCTGCCGACATATCAAACCAGTCCGGTTGTCAGTCGTGGAAGCAAAAGGTCGTCGAGCTGCTGAAGCAACTGAGACCCACAAGACAGGTAACGACATTTTGAGCTTGGGATGAACGTGTCCGGCCGTGAACCGCTCAAACCAATTCCCCGGCTCGGCCAGAACGACTGACCCGGAGGATCTTTGAGGTCAAAAAGACCCATCGGCTGCCACAACGATGATTTGCGGCAGTGTGACGGACGTCCATGTCTGTCCATCCAGCGATCTTCGCGAGGAAAGACCACTGGAATTCACGAATGTTCAGAACTTTGACAGTGCGTCATCCAGATCAGTACACAGAGAAAGCACCTTGTGAAGCTGTGTGATCTTGAAGACGTCCAGAATGTCTTTCTGGATATTGCAAAGCACACACTTCCCGCCAGCCGCGGTGACTTTTTTGTGCATCGTGATCAGTTTGCCCAAAGCCGCACTGGACAGGTACTCGACCAGTGAAAAGTCCAGCACGATCTTCTTGCGACCGTCGGTGTCCACCAGCCCGAAAAGTTCCTGACCGATCTTGTCAATGTTTGCTTCGTCGAGAATCTTTTTGTCAAGGAACCGCGCGACGGTTACTGCGCCAACTTCTTCAATATCAATTCGCTGATCTGCCATTAAACAGCCTCAATCAATTGTCGTGCGGATACTGGTCGGCAAACCGTGCCGACAAACTGTACGTGTCCCGCCTGCGGCAGGACGTCGTTATGATGGTGACTTCTTGCTTGTCCGGTATGACTCCATGCCGGGCAGCGGAGCACTTTATGGTCTTCAGGGCGGCTACGTCAACAATTCGACCAAAACCATTGAAGATTGGTCCAGTTAGGTCTGAACACGCTTTTCCTGATGCACAGCAACCCGTGCCCGCGCAAGCCTGAAGCGGCGTCTGGACAATCCTTCATGATTCGATAAAACGCAGTGAAATAGTCCGTTTTCGTGCGAAACCACGACACCTTATCCCATCACTCGTCACTGTCAACCCATTGTTTCCTGAACCTGCGGGCGAGGAATAAAATACCATCTGTTCCGCAGGCAAAGTCATTGATGACCGGCCCCGATGACTCTCGAACACACCTGCCGATCGGTAACAATCGCGTCCGCAGCCCATCAGCGGCGCCTGCAGCCAGTCGCCTCCAGCGAGGACGGGCATGACACGTCTGCTTCCGGTTCGCGTCATCAGAGTGTTCTCACGGTGGCAGGGCGGCTCAACCGTGGATCAGGCGTCATCGACGTGACCGCAAAGTCTTTTACCCCGGCCTGAATCATCCCGCCTGTTCTGCAAATACTGTTCGACCAACAGATACTGTTCGACCAAGAAGTGTTTTTCGTTTTATCCATCTGATGTCAAGGAGACCGTTTATGGCCCGCACAATTCTGTCCGGTCGTCGATACGGAGTCGAACGTCGCAGGTTTCTGAAATACGTCGCCGCGGTGTCGGCCATTCCATCGATTGCTTTGCGAGCCGATCAACCGGTCGTCCAGTCGCCGTCGTTCAGCGGTTACCCGTTTACGCTGGGCGTGGCTTCAGGGGATCCGGAGCCGAACAGTGTTGTGCTCTGGACTCGGCTGGCACCACAACCTCTGGATGGCGGCGGGATGCCGGATCGGCCGGTTAATGTCACCTGGGAAGTTGCGGCCGATGAGTCGTTTGCTCAACCGGTATGCCGGGGCACTGCACTGGCGATGCCTCAACTGGGGCATTCCGTGCACGTTGAAGCCGACGGTCTGGATCCGCACCGGTGGTATTTCTATCGCTTTCACGCTGGAACCGAAACCAGTCCGGTTGGCCGGACACGAACAGCGCCTGCTGCTGATTCCGCCCCGGAACAGGTACGGTTTGCGTTCACATCCTGCCAGCATTACGAATACGGATACTTCAACGGCTATCCGCACATGCAGCAGGAGGATCTGGATCTGGTCATTCATCTGGGAGACTACATCTACGAATACGGCGGAACGGATCGAGGGCCTCGAAAGCATATTGGAAACGAGATCGTCAGCCTGAACGATTACCGAACGCGGTATGCTCAGTATCGACTGGATCTGACTTTGCAGGACACCCACCGGCTGTTTCCATGGCTGGTCACATGGGACGATCACGAATTCGACAACAACTACGCCAGTCTCGTGTCAGAAGAGGAGGGCGTCTCCCCGGAAGAATTCCTCGCTCGCCGAATGAACGCCTATCAGGCCTATTATGAATTCATGCCGCTGCGTCGTCGGTCTTTCCCGCGGGGGCCGGATATGCAGTTATTCCGTCGCTGCTCGTACGGTCGTCTGGCGGAGTTTCATGTCCTGGATACTCGGCAGTATCGCACGGACCAGCCAAATGGTGATCATCAGAAGCCAATGGAAGGCAAGGTTTTTGACCCAGGAGCAACGATGCTGGGAGCACGTCAGGAAGGCTGGCTGATGTCGGGCCTGCTGAAGTCTCAGGCCACATGGAATGTGCTCGCCCAGCAGGTCATGATGGCTCCGCTGAACAGAGGCGAAGGCGACGAGCAGCGATACAGCATGGACCAGTGGCCCGGTTACGATGTCAGCCGTCGCCGACTACTGAACTTCTTTCATGAACGTCAGATTCCGAATCCGGTGGTTTTGACCGGCGACATTCATCTGAACTGGGTCAACGATCTGCAACTGAACTTCCGGGATCCGAAGTCGCCGGTGGTGGGAACAGAACTGGTTGGCACTTCGATGACATCCGGTGGCAACGGAGGAAACGTCATCCCCGAATACGAAAGAGCGGCTCGCCGGAATGACTTCGTTCGCTGGTACAACAGCAATCGAGGTTATGTTTCCTGTAAAGTCACTCCCCAACAGTGGACGTCGTACTTTCGCGTGACTCCATATGTCGACCGCCCCGGTTCGCCTCTGGAAACTCCCGCGGCCTTCGTGATTGAAAACGGTCAGCCGGGAGCGAAGCCTGCCTGATAAGCGCAGTGCCCAACGCTGTGATGAGATTTCGTAGCCGAATTCGTGAGCGTCGGAAGCTGGGCCATACCCTCAGTCGTCTTACGACTTCTGCTACGTTCCTCACGACTTCTGCTACGTTGCTTTTCCTGCGGAAACGCTGACGTTCGAAACAGATCGTGCAGTGGTGCCAGCTTTTTCGGGCAGGGAGAATGAGTTGTTGAACCCGATGCCGCAGGCGAGGCCCGTCCGGGCTGTGATCAACCTCGCCTCCGGCATCGGGTTCAACGATCAGAATCTCTTCTCAGCTGGCCCGCCTCTTCCCGCAGTTCGGCGTCCCCTCACCGACCGTTCCCGTTTGGGTTGCTCTCGGGCGGGAAACAGAATCGTTGCGCGGCAGGAATCCCTGCCTTCCCCCGTCGGAAGGGAATCACAGAAGCGATTTCTTCGCTCTTCGCCTTCCTGCTCTCAACTCGCGTCGCGCGCTGGGCGGAATCCCTGTCAGGCCGCTCGTTTGGTCTGAGCGGCAAGTGCGGAGGTCTGGTAGGACCATAGCCGTAGAGAACTCAGCACCTGTTCGGCGACCTGCATGGCAGCAACGCCTTCACGTCCGGAGACACGAGGCGATCCTTCGCTGCGGACTGAATCGATGAAGTCTCGCAACTCAAGGCTCATAGCATCATCGCTGGAAGCCGTGATTGTCTGCACTTCGATCCACTCGCCGAAGACGCGATCTTTCAGAGTTCGCGGGTCCGACGTGGCTGCGATCAGAGCGTGAACCAATTGAGGATTGGACGCGAACTGACCTTTCGGTGCCCAGTGATGCACCTGTCGACTTTGCAGGTCCACTTCCACACAGCCTTCCGTTCCCCAGATCACCATCGTGCGCTCTGCGGCGGGACACATTCGACTGGAAGTGATGTCCACGAATGTTCCGGAAGGCATTTTCAGTCGAGCGACCGCCATGTCTTCGTGCGGACCGATGCCCACTGCACCGAAAGCTTCCACCGATGTCGGCATCTGTCCGGTCAGGTCCAGTACCAGGTCGATGTCGTGAATCATCAGATCATGCACGACGCCGATATCGGTCGAACGGAACGTGTACGGACTGACTCGCTGGCAGCGAATGTACAGTGGTGTTCCACACAGTTCTCGTGCAGCATCAAACGCCGGGTTAAACCGTTCGATGTGTCCCACCTGCAGAATACAGTTGTGGCGATCCGCCAGACGAACCAGCTTCTCAGCATCCGACAGGGTTGACGCCAGTGGCTTTTCGACAAACGTGGGAATGCCTTGTGTGAGAAAGTGAGTCGCCGCGTCCAGATGAAATCGAGTGGGAGTGGCCACAACAACAGCATGGATATCCGCCGGCAGACTGTCGACATCACGGAACCAGTCCGTACCGACACGCTCAGCGACCGTTCGCCCCTGAGACTCACCGGGATCGACAACGCCCACCAGATCCACATCTTCAAAAGCAGACAGTTTCGCGGCGTGGTGCTGCCCCAGCGAACCGACTCCAACGACTGCCATTCTGAGCTTTGTCATGCTGCTTTTCGCTTTTCCGATTCTGCCTGATGTTCCTGATTTCGAACGGCTTCGCGTGCTCGCCCCAGCTTTCCGGCGCGCTGCTGTTCGATGAAATTCAGAAGCTGTGAAAGCTCCAGAGGAATAATCCCGTCGAGCGTTTCTTCAAAATGCTGTCGAACTTCCTCCAGCGATGTTCGCTTGCGGTACAGCATTCGAAATGCGGTCTTCACGAGGTCGATGGACTTGTCGGAAATTCCTGCACGTCGCATTCCCACGATGTTGATGGTTTTCAGAGTGGGATTATCACTTCCGGCGGCCAGCATGAACGGGGGGATGTCATGAGGAACACGGCAACCGCCACTCACGAAACTCAGGCGTCCGATGGTGGAAAAATGATGTACGACCGTGTTTCCGGAAACGATGGCTCGGTCATGGACGTGGACGTGTCCGCCCAGCAGGACACCATTGACCAGAATCACATCGTCGAAGATCCGGCAGTTGTGAGCAATATGGCTGTTTGCCATAAACATGTTGCGATTGCCGATGCGAGTGACACCGTCTTCCTTTTCGGCCCCTCGGTTGACGGTGACACCTTCACGAAACAGGTTGTGGTCACCAATCAACACTTCAGTGCTGGATTCCTGATAACTGACGTCCTGAGGTTCGCCGCCAATCACACAACCAGGATAGAGCTTGTTGTGGCAACCGATCGTTGTGCGGCCTTCCAGAACCACGTGACTTTTCAACTCCGTAAAGTCACCAATCTGAACCTCAGGTCCCACCACGCAGAAAGGCCCGATGTTGACACCTTTTCCCAGCTGAGCCGAAGGAGAGACCTGTGATAATGGAGAGATCTGAGGTTCCATATGATCATCCTGATCAGGAAGCTGGGAGAGAGAGAATCCGTTCAATCAACTGAGAAGTCTGGTGAGAGTCGGCAGTACTTCTCGCATCTTTCGCAATTCGGCCTTTCACTGTGGCACTTATCGCCGACCGACGAAGACTGTGCTTCGCCCAGGGTATCAAACAGTTTCCACCACATTGGGTGGTGAGCCCTGCTGAATGCCCTGTTTACCGGCAAAGAACCAGAGAAACGACCAGAACCTTACACCATTCATCGACCGCTTAACCCTCATTCCTTGATTAAGCAGCATACTGTGCATTCGCGGAATCCCGGTTTCGAACTCCCGAAGAAAACAGTCCCGCCAGTTCATGATTCAGATGGTGACCGCTTCGACAGGCCGTGATATGTCCACAAATCTGACGACCGCACAAAGCCAGATCACCAACACAATCCAGAATTTTGTGGCGAACACCTTCGTCGGACCACCGGAGTTGGTTGTCCAGAATCCCGTTTTCTCCCACAACAACGATGTCTTTCGTAGTCAAATGCTTTCCGAATCCCATTTGCCGAAGAGCTTTGATTTCGCTTTCCAGCACAAATGTTCGAGCAGCCGCCAAATGTTCGTAGAAGTATTCCGGAGAAATCTCCACCGACAATGACTGTGGCGGCAGAACGGCACGCCGACCATAATCCAGATGATAGGTGACGGACAGGCAGCGGAAGATATAAGGACGAGCCACCAGAGACTGACGCCGATCAGAACTCTGTACCGCCAGAACTTCACTGACGCAATGCATGGGACAGTCAGCGTCCTGAGCTTCAATGCCTGCCTCCAGGATCGCATCACAGAATGCCCGACTGGAACCGTCGAATGAAGGTACTTCCGGAGCGTCAATCTCAACAATGCAGTTGTCGACTTGCAGTCCGGCCAGTGCCGCCATCAGATGTTCGACGGTTTCCACCCGAACACCCGTCACCGACTGCAGAACCGTTCGCCGAGGTTCCTTTGCCAGATAATGACAGCGGGCCGGCATCTCCGGCTTTTCCCGAACATCGACGCGCCGAAAGACGATTCCGTGCCCAGCGCCTGCCGGCAAAAGTCGCACGCGTGATTCAAACCCGTGAAACAAGCTGACACCGGTCAGACAAGCCTCCCGCCGGATGGTGTTCTGCTTTCTGACCGCTGGATGCATCACCAGCGTGCACTGTTCTTCGCCGATCGCCATTCTCTATTGCCCCAAGAGAAACTTTCATTGCACAGCCCGGCCATACCATTCAATGAACCTCGCCGCACCTCGGCCCGGATCGGCTGTGGATGACAGGTGAGTTCAGGCAGGCACGAAGCCATGATTCGTATTCCGTCCGAATCTTCCATCAGCTGAAGGCTGTCTGAAAAGGGGGCTGAACGTTTGGTGGGCCGCTGCCTGGAGAGGGTCAGCCCCCTTTTTCAGATAGCCTCTCAGGACTTTTCCGTTGGCCACTGACACACGGCAAACCGGCAGTTGACCGTCGCAGAACACGACGATCACTGCCGGATGCATCTTTTCGGGAATCGCAGACTGTCCTGAGGAACCAAGGGTCAGAAACCAGTTCCTTTACTGACGCGATGGAGAGGTGCTGCTTGCTTCACGACCCGGAGTACCGCCGGTCTTGGCATACGTAGAGTT
>JAGQPY010000049.1:3391-20969 GCA_020426485.1 Planctomycetaceae bacterium | reverse complement strand
GGTATGCCTTTGAGACAGTTCCTTTTAAGGATGCATACGTCTCACGGACAACCGCCGCACTGGAACGCACGGATGTTCTGGTCCATCGCGGTCGACACGATGGCCATCGCCATGGTTTCATGGTCTCTGACGGGCATCGTCATGTGGTGGCAAATCAAACGGACTCGCGCCATGGGCATCGTGGTAATTATTCTCAGCCTCATCACGGCGGCGGGCTTGTGTATGGGGCTTCAGGGATTTTATGCCGCGACTCGGTTGTGAAGCATTCTTCGAAGGCGTATTCGCGTGTCGCCTTGCGGGAGTGAACGAATTCTCCGGGGAGAATCTTCCGACGCGGGCAGATGGCAAAGGCAAACGGCTTTCGTAACGCTGTTTGGACAGGGTCGACGACACTGTGACTGCAGATCTTCGAATTCGCCTGTTCGTGGCTGGCATCGTGCAGGGTGTGGGGTTTCGCCCCTTCGTCCACTCGGCAGCAACGCAGTCGCATCTGTCGGGTTTCGCCTGCAATGAGACGGGTGGAGTCGCGATTGAAGTTCAGGGACTTCGCCGCGACGTACAGTCCTTTGTGAGAACGATCGTCGAACGACCTCCGGCCCTCGCAAGGATTGACACATTTTCCCAATGCGAAGTCGGCATCGTCGCGGGTGAGTCCGGATTTCGGATTCTGGCGGGCCAGCATGTGCCGACCGCGCCCACAGCCATGACACCCGATCTTTCCGTTTGCGATGAATGCCTTGCCGAGATGCACTGTTCGCAAAATCGGCGACACCTGTATCCGTTCATCACCTGTGCTCAGTGTGGACCGCGGCTGACCATTATTTCCGGGCTGCCCTATGAGCGACAGCGAACGTCGATGACGGATTTTCCGATGTGCGAGTCGTGTCTGAAGGAGTTCCAAAGCCCCGGCGATCGCCGGTTTCATGCGGAATCGATTTCCTGCCCCGACTGCGGTCCGAACGTCTGGTATCAGGACTTTCCTGCCGATTCTCCGTCAATCGACCAGTGTTCCGATCAGGGGCATCCGAAAGGGCTGCCTGAGGCGTTTTTCGACGCCGTTCGATCCGGAAAAATCGTTGCCGTGAAGGGCATTGGCGGATTTCATCTGGTCTGTTCCGCACGGGACTCGGATGCGGTGCAGCGGCTTCGTGAACGAAAACAA
Source organism: Planctomycetaceae bacterium (assembly GCA_020426485.1). GTDB lineage: Bacteria > Planctomycetota > Planctomycetia > Planctomycetales > Planctomycetaceae > JAGQPY01. The sequence goes on along the minus strand of JAGQPY010000049.1, from coordinate 19,807 downwards.
CGTCCTCGAAAGCCGTTGGCGGTGATGGTCCGGTATGTGGAAAGCGCGCTGAAGTACGTAGACGTTGCAGAGGCAGAACGGTGCTTGCTGAAAAGTCCGGAATGTCCCATCGTGCTGCTTCGTAAAAGAGCATCCACGACACTTCCCGACAATATCGCACCGGGGAACCGATGGCTTGGCGTGATGCTTCCTTACTCTCCGATGCATGACCTGATGTGCGCAGAAGGTCCGCTGGTGGTCACGTCCGGAAACATCAGCGATGCGCCGATCTGCAGAACGAATCGAGAAGCCATCCGACACCTTTCCGGAATCGCCGACGGGTTTCTGTTCCACAATCGTGACATTTTGAATTCTTGTGACGATTCCGTGGTCCGCATGGCGGGTCAACGCAGGATCGTTCTGCGTTCAGCTCGAGGCTTTGCTCCGGTTTCGTTGCCTGTTTCGTCAGAGCTTCCAAAAGTGCTGGCGGTTGGGGCAGAGATGAAATCAGCATTCGGCCTTGGATTGAAAGGGCGGATTGTTCAAAGCCCTCACATCGGCGAACTGACTTCAGAAGAGTCTCTGCAGAGATTTGAAGATTGCGTGGGGGCTCTGGCTGCGTTTTTTGACTTTCATCCCGAGGTTGTGGCCTGCGATCTGCATCCGGACTATCTGACCACGGTGTGGGCAAAGCGACGCTCTGAAGAATGGAAAGTGCCTTTGATTCCGGTCCAGCACCATCACGCTCATTTGGCTTCGTTGATGGCCGATCATCAATGGCCTCTTGAAAACCAATTGATCGGAGTGGTCTTCGATGGCACCGGTTTCGGAACGGACGGCACCATCTGGGGCGGCGAGTTTCTGGTGGCTTCCGGCGCTTCATGTCAACGGCAAGGACATCTCAAGACTGTGGGACTGCCCGGTGGGAGTGTTTGTGTCGGTTCGCCTTACCGTACGGCTTTATCACATTTACACGCGGCAGGAATCGACTGGGACGAACAATTCCCCTGTGTGCGGGCCTGTTCGATGGCTGAGCAACGTATCATTCGCCAGCAACTGGAACGACAGTTAAATTGTCCTCAAACCAGCAGTGTCGGTCGACTGTTTGATGCAGTGGCGTCGGTGGCCGGAATTTGTCAGGTTGCGACTTACGAAGGTCAGGCCGCTGTTGAGCTGGAATCAGTGGCTGCCCGATCGACCTCGACAAGAGCCTATACCTTCGCTCTGGAGTGTCATGGTGACGTATTGATCGCTGATCCGGCGCCGATGTGGTCGGAACTGTGTGCAGACGTCGTGGCCGGAACGGCACCCGAGTTGATCGTTTCCGGATTCTTGAATGGATTGACGGACATCGTTGTGAAGATCTGTCAACAGATTCGTCATCGCACGGAGCTGAGCTGTGTCGGACTGTCGGGCGGAGTCTTTCAGAATGCTGTTTTCCTTCACCGGGTCGCCACGGCGCTGGAAGGCGACGGTTTCTCGGTACTCTCACATCAGCGAGTTCCCCCGAATGATGGGGGGATTGCTGTTGGTCAGGCGATTGTGGCGAGCTGTCGACTTCTGAAGACAGTCTGATCCGGAACCTGGCGGGGAGTGCTGGTGAATGCTTCCGGATTGCGGCAGGAGTGCAAACGTGTATCGAGTGCGACTGGCTTATCGGGCTGATACAATCGGATCAGTCGATCGTGCCGGGGACCTTTGGTGGCAGGTTGAATTGAACGGAAACGTTGTGCCTTGAGGGGCATCGGTTTCGGTGGTTGTGTTTTCGCCTGATGTCGTCGAGGTGACACGGACATGCACGAACTCTCCATTGCGCGAAGTATTGTCGACATTGTATCTCAGGCCGTCGCATCTGAGCGGACCATGTCTCAGGGTACTGCACCTTCAGACGTTGGTTGCGTGAGACGGGTCTGTGTTTACGCGGGTGCTCTGATGGCCATCGATCCATCGGCACTGCGTTTTTCCTTTCAGGCGATTGTGGAAGGAACTTCGCTGGAAGGTTGCGTTTTGGAGATTCGGGCCCTTCCCTTGACCATTTATTGTGCGCGGTGTCGTGATGTTCAGACACTGCCTGATGTTCAGGCGCTGAAGTGTCCGCAATGTGGAGATCCGTCCAACGATGTCCGATCAGGGCGTGAGCTTGAGGTGTTCAGCATCGAGATTGACGACGGACCTGAACAGCAGGCCGTTGTTGGTGAAGACTGTTCTGCGAGTACCGTTAAGTGAGAGGCTGAACGCATGGTTCCAAGGATACTGCAGTTGAGAACTCAGGTTCTGAAGAAGAATGACGAGATCGCGCGAGGCATGCGGCAGCGGTTTGAGGCGGCTGGAGTGACCGTTGTGAATCTGGTGTCCAGCCCGGGAAGCGGCAAGACGGCTTTGCTGCAGGAAACTCTGCGACGTCTGCTTCAGGCGGACTGTTCCGTCGCGGCGATTGTGGGCGATCTGGAAACAGACAACGATGCACGAAGGCTGGCTTCCACCGGCGCGCCGGTGCGTCAGATCATGACGCACGGTTGTTGTCATCTGGAAGCGGACATGATTGAACGGGAGTTAAGCGAATGGGTGCTGGAGGAACTGGACTTCCTGTTTATTGAGAACGTCGGAAATCTGGTCTGTCCCGCGAGCTGGGATCTGGGAGAATCACTGAGAGTCGCGATTTTGTCGGTCACAGAGGGCGAAGACAAACCTCTGAAGTATCCAGGTCTGTTCAATTCGTGTGATGTGGCCGTGATCACGAAGATGGATCTGTCGGAACCGTGTGAGTTCGATCGCGAAAGAGCCATGGAGAATATTCAGGCGGTGCGGCCCGGCATCAAAGTGTTCGAAACGTCTGTGAAGACCGGGGCCGGAATTGACGAGTGGCTTGGGTATCTGAATTCCACGGGTTTTCGGGAACAGCAATCGTCTGTTCCGGATCTGTCCCGATGATGGCCGCCCGCGCGGAGATGAAAGGTTGGCTATGTGTCTGGCAGTGCCGGGAAAGGTGGCAGAGATCTTTCAAGAGGACGGCGTTCGGATGTGCCGCATGGACTTTGGCGGCGTCTTCAGGAACGTCTGTCTGGTCTATCTGCCGGATATCTCAGTGGGGCAGTACGCCATTGTTCATGCTGGGTTTGCGATCAGTGCGGTTGATGAAGCGACGGCTCAACAGACGCTGCAGTTATTCGATGAAATCGATTCGCTGCAAGCTGCAGCGGAATCTGCCGGCGACAATGAAACCGAGTAAATGAGACATCTTTCGGAATATCGTGACAGTGCAAGGGTTCGCCGTCTTGCGGATGAAATCGGCCGACTCGTGACGCGGTCCTGTGGCATCATGGAAGTTTGCGGCGGTCAGACCCACAGTATCCTTCGCAACGGCATCGATCAGCTTTTGCCGGACCGAATTCGACTGATTCACGGTCCGGGCTGTCCGGTTTGCGTGACTCCTGTGCAAATAATGGATCATGCTCTGAGCATTGCGGCTCAGCCGAATGTCATCTTTTGTTCATTCGGCGACATGCTGCGGGTGCCGGGATCGTCCGACGATCTGTTTGGCGTTCGCAGTCGCGGGGCAGATGTGCGAATCGTCTATTCGCCACTGGATGCTCTGCAGATTACTCAACGCGAACAACAGTCCGGCACTGGTCGACAAGTCGTTTTCTTCGCGGTGGGATTTGAAACAACAGCTCCGGCCAATGCGATGACCGTCAAGCTGGCCCGAGACCGAAACGTCACCAACTTTTCGTTGCTGGTGTCTCACGTGCAGGTGCCTCCTGCATTGGACTACATCATGAGTTCATCTGCGAATCAGGTGGACGCGTTTCTGGCGGCCGGGCACGTCTGCAGCGTGATGGGGCATTGGCAATACCACGAAATTGCTCAGCGCTACCGCGTTCCCATTGTCGTGACCGGCTTTGAGCCACTGGATCTGCTGGAGGGAATTCGGCGGACGGTTCTGCAGCTGAATGCAGGACGACATGAAGTCGAAAACGCTTATGCTCGGGTGGTTTCCCGGGAGGGCAATACGGAGGCTCAAGCGATGATTCGCCAGGCGTTCACAACCTGCGATCAGGAGTGGCGCGGGATCGGGATAATTCCCCGCAGCGGATGGAAGCTGCGCGATGAATACCGAGACTTCGACGCGGCGGTGCGATTTCCGCAGCAGACGGTTTGTACAGCCGAGGCGGGAATCTGTCGCGCGGGAGAAGTTCTGCAGGGGGTGTTGAAGCCGGATGAATGCCCGGCGTTTGGAAAGGAGTGTACTCCGCAAACACCGCTGGGCGCAACGATGGTGTCATCGGAAGGAGCGTGTGCGGCGTATTACAACTACCGCCGACATTCTTCAGAGAAGGGCGAATGAACTCATGAACTCGCCGCGTCGGCCTGAGTCTGACATTTCCGGCACACATTCGGAGTTGCCCGTCGCAGGCTTCGAGTGTCCGCTGCCGTTGCGTGATCATCCTCACATTGTGATGGGGCACGGGTCCGGTGGTCGCATGTCGGCCGATTTGATTCGCCATTTGTTTTTACCTGCGTTTCATGCTGACTCGGATTGCGAACCATTGCTGGATTCCGCTGTGCTGCCTTCTCCCGGGCGGCGTCTGGCGTTGACGTCCGATTCATTCGTGGTGCGGCCGTTATTCTTTCCCGGAGGCAGCATTGGTGAACTGGCCGTCAACGGGACCGTCAATGATCTGGCTATGAGTGGAGCCATTCCGTTGTATCTGACGGCTTCATTCATCCTTGAAGAAGGCTTTTCACTGGCAACTCTGGCTGAGATTGCTCAGCGTATGGGGCGGGCCGCTCGCATCGCAGGGGTGTCGATCGTTGCGGGAGACACCAAGGTGGTGGAGCATGGATGTGCTGATGGTTGCTACATCACGACCAGCGGTATCGGGAGTATTCCGGATGGTATTGAGATCTCTCCGATCAGAATCCAGGCCGGAGATGTCATTCTTGTCAGTGGGACCATCGGCGATCACGGCATGGCGGTCATGAGTGTCAGGGAAGGGCTGGAATTTGAATCGCAGATTGTGTCTGACACGGCGGCCCTGCACGAACTCGTGAGCTGCATGTTGAATGTCTGCCCGGGAATCCGAATGTTGCGCGATCCGACTCGAGGAGGACTTGCGGCATCCATGCATGAGATCGCTGCTGCATCGGCTTGTGGAATCGTTCTGCAGGAGTCACAGATTCCCGTGAACCCGAGTGTTCAGGCGGCCTGCGAACTGCTGGGACTGGACCCGCTGCATGTGGCCAATGAGGGGAAGCTGGTGGCGTTTGTTCCGGCTCATGCGGCGGACGCAGTGCTGAAAGCAATGCACGCTCATCCGCTGGGATCGAATGCTCGCGTGATTGGGCAATCGACAGCCGAACACGCCGGAAGAGTCACGGTCGCAACGGCCTTCGGGACGAATCGCATTCTGACGCTTCCTTTGTCAGAACAGCTGCCTCGGATCTGCTGAACTTCATGCCTCCGCGGTTGCCGCCGAAAATCTTCTTCCGATCAGCGCAGTGAAGGAGCCGAGAAATCAGAAGACTTCTCGGCTCCCGATGTTCAGGCCAGGGGCAGTCTCCCGACCTGAAGCATGCTTGATGTAAGCGGGCGTCATGTACCTTTGATGGAGATCTTTTTCGACGTCGAACCGGGAGCTTTCGGCAGCTTCACCGTCAGCACTCCATCCTTCAGTTCAGCGTCGATTCCATCGTGATGCACTTCACACGGCAACAGAACCGATCGGGAAAAGCTTCCCTGTCGCCGCTCAATCCGGTGGTATCTTCGATCCTTCTCATCCTCCGTGCGTTTCTCCTCCGTAGTTTCCCCGGAAATCACCAGATAGCCGTCTCGAAGTTCAATCGATACGTCATCCGGCTTGAATCCCGGCAGGTCCGTCTTGACTTCGACGGCCGACGCTGTTTCTGAGACGTCAATGCTGGGCAACCGATCAGTGCTGCCTGATGTCAGTCCGGTATTGCTGAGAAAGTTTTCGAACATCTGGTCCATCTCCTGACGCAGACTGCTCAACGGCGCGCGACTCAGCCATCCGCGCGGGGTCAGGTCTCGTTTCGGGGATGCATCGTTCATGGCTCATCTCTCCTGAAAAACAAACCACTCATTTGACTGATCAAAGATCTGCCACCAAGTACAGATCTGAAACCGCATCGTTCCTTGTCTTCATTGCCGATGCCGCTTTGTCAGTGTCCCTTTGAGACTTACCACTGACATCAATGGCAGGTGAATTCCTGCTCAATTCACAAACCTGAGCGTTCTCAGCACGGCTGGCATTTCGGGGACAGGGAAGAATTCTGTCTCCGATTTCTGACAGCGTTGTGATAACCGCAAACCGCGCGCCATTCGGGCTGCTGTCGGGGTGGTACGATCTCTTGTCGGCGAGGCCAATGTATGGCCGTCGACAGGTCACACTGGTGCTGGGAGCGAAGATTCAGTGGCTGCGACGGGAAATTTTCGGATGTCGGGAACACTTTCGTTTCAGGACGTCCTGTTTCGGTGACGCGTGATTTCGCGTGGCCTGACAACTTCCGTCCCGGTGGGGCATTCCGGAAGTCATTCCTGCGCTGGCAGTTCAGTGACGGAAGAACGTGCGATATCGCACTCTATGACCGGCAGAAGTGCCAAAACTGGCACATTCAAACCGACTGGAGACCGCGAATGGGGGGCGGTCCGATTTTCGGCGTGGGCGGACAATGAACAACAGATTTCCGCGATCAGTTGGCAAGTCGTCTGATGTGACTTCGATGACAATTTCCGGCAGGTCGCCGGGCGGGTATCTATCGAGCGAAATGCAACCTCACGAAACGTTGTGCGTTTTTCCTGTGTCACAACGACGATGATGGAGTGTCGCGGTCTTCAAGTGTGGCGGAAACCTGTCAGCGAAGTATTCACCTCAGGTGATGTTAATTGTGACTGTCCACGTGCCGAAGTTCAGAGTCGTTTTGGAGAGAGAGGGCTGCGATGCATCTGTTGGTTTACACCAGTGAGTTCTGTGGCGACGAATGCAATCTTGCTCAGGAAGTCCGGCAGATCGTGGATTCGGCCAGACAGCGGAATTCAACGTTGGGAATCACGGGAGTGATGTTTCATCACCGGGGGCGATTTCTGCAGTTTCTGGAAGGTCCGCAGCCGCAGGTTCAGTCGCTGATGGAACGAATTTCACGGGATCCACGGCATCGGAACATCAGGATTCTGTTTGACGAACAGATTGACCGTCGTGGATTTCCTGACTGGAGTATGGACTCGTTTCACATTTCGAACGACGCCACTCTTCAGCTGGAGTTCCTCGAGATGGTTCGCGATGGCTACCGGCGCAACTTTCGGACTCGAACGGCGACACTGGTGGAGATCTTCCGGGGATTCGTCAACAACTCAAGTGAGTTGCAGATCCTGCATTGATCCGGACCAATCGCCCGCGTGAGTTCCGGGGGAAAAGAAGGCGCTCCGATGTGGCACACACCTGAGTCGCCTTGAATTGCTTATGCGTCGCGACTGAACTTCGCCGCAGTCGGGGTGACGGCTGACGGCATTACTCCAGACGCCGAACCTTCAGGTTGCGGAATGAGACGACGCTTTGCGGGTCGTGAGCCTGCAGAGCGAAGGTGCCCTGTCCCAGTCGGCGTTCAAAATCACCACTGAATGCCGGCTGGCCTTCCTTCTCCGTGTAGTCTACGGTCACTTTGTCATTGACTTTAATCGTGATGTGTCGGCCTTCGACCTTGATGTAGGTCTTGTACCACTCGTCGTCCTGAATCAGTCCCTTCAGGTCTTCTTCGCCGACATTTACAACGCCGTAAAGACTGCCGGATTTCTTGGGGTCCTTGTGGGTGATGTTGACCTGGCACTCAAAGCCATATTTGGGCCATCCGGACTCCTGAAGTTGAGTATGGAAGTAGATCCCGGCATTGCTGCCTTTGGTTGTTTTGACTTCGCATTCGAATTCAAAGTTGCGAAACGGCTTGTCTTCACCCACATAAAACAGATGGCTGCGTTCTCCTGAGCACTGCAGAGTTCCATCGACGATCTTCCATGAATCCATGTGCTCGGTCTTCTTCCAGCCGTTAAAAGACTGACCGTCGAACATGGTTTTCCAGCCGCCGGCATCGTCGGCCTGCACCAGGGCAGCACAGCAAAAAAACAGGGAAAATACGCCGAAAACAGATCGCATACGATGAACTCCGAGAACTGTCTGAGAAACAATCTGATGGGGACCGAATTGGCTGACGTTCAGCCAAACGCCGGAAGCGCAGGCTAAGCGAAGCGCCGGTGTGAATCCACTGTTGATGTGGAGTTCCTCCGGATTGCAGACATAAGTTCCCTGCGGTCTGACATGCCGTGTGCGGCGCGGTCGATGGTGCTGTTCGGTTGGCGCGAATCGGGAAGAGTATGGCTGATCTGCCTTTTATCAAAATGCACGGTGCGGGAAACGACTACGTTTTCGTCGACGGTTTCGAGAACGATCTCAACTCGGAATGTTCAGAAATCGCTGTTGCAATCAGCGATCGACATGTTGCCGTCGGTTCTGATGGACTGGTGTGGATGCTGCCACCTGAATCGCCGGACTGCGATGTTCAAATGCGAATGTGGAACACGGATGGCAGTGAAGGTGCCATGTGCGGGAATGCATTAAGATGCATTGCCCTGTGGATGAGACTGGCGGAGCGAATTTCCGATGTGTGCCGTGTCAGAACGCTGTCGCGGTTGGTAACCGTGTCGGTGCTGGATTTCTGCTCAATCACGGAATCCGGTTGGCTTCAGGTAGACATGGGCCGACCGGACTTCTGTCAGTCCAGCGGCGCTGCTGGAATCCGGATGCTGAACGGTCTGCAGTGGCCGACGACGAGCAGGGGGCGGAGCCGTTCCGCCGGAGACGGCCGAAGCGATGGATCGGTGAATTATCAATTCGTGTCGATGGGTAACCCGCACGCCGTGGTGATGTGCGAAGAATTAAGCCCGAACCTGCTGAACAATCTCGGCCCCGTGATCTCCACTCATCCCGAATTTCCTGAAGGCACGAATGTCGAATTTGTTGTCTGTGACAATCGAAATGCCTTAACGGTGGACGTCTGGGAACGTGGCAGCGGTGCGACTCTGGCCTGCGGTTCCGGAGCATGTGCAGCTGCGGTTGCAGCCGTCGAACAGGGACTCTGCGACCGTGACACGCAGATCTCCGTGGTGATGCCCGGCGGAGTGCTGTCGGTCATCCGGACCAGTGATGAACGGGTCCTGCTGTCCGGGCCTGCCGCCGTGAGTTTTCGAGGAATCTGGAGACATCGGAGTGCGTCGAAGCCGTGAACGGCCGCATCTTTGCCGGGCCGATCGCTGCTTTTTTCCCGGCCGTTGATCGATCGGAGTGTTGATTTGGCCCAGGGTGAGACGCTGAGAACGTGTGCCCATGTCACGATCCGGGTATCAGCGATGGCCGTTGGAGAAAGGAACTGGTTCGGTTTTTGCGTCATAAGTGACTCAGGATGAGTTTTGCCGCCCATTTTTCAGGGCAACTTTGGGCAGAAGAAGACTAAAAAAGCGATAGATTCTGTGTGGGACGGCGTCTGTTTGTCTGTCGTCTGAGCCCGGAAAACGAGGGCATTGTCCGAGATTCAGCGGTTTTGGCTGGTTTTTCGAGCGGTCAGCGGTGGTTGCTTCGGCAGGCGACGATCGGCTGGCGCGCCAATGTTCCAGAAGCCGGTTTTTCGGGCTGCATTTGCTGAGTTTCTCAGCTCCAAAGATTCCATGATTCGTGAACTGTTCAATTTGAGCAACATGACAGCGGTGACCTGTTTACTGGTCACGGTCAGCTGTGTGCCTGTTGCTGGACAGGTTGCCGTTTCTGAATCTGATCCAGGCGTTGTTGTTGAACTGATTGATCTGTTGGACTCGCCCGATTTTGGTGAGCGAATTCGTGCGGAGAAGCAGGTCCGCAGTCTGGGTGACGCGGCGATTGGACCTCTGCGCGAGGCGGAGAAGGTGGCTGCGGTTGGGCTGCGTGAGCGTATTCGAGTTATATTGAAAGAACTGGAGCGAAATTCGTTTGATGGTCGCCTTGCGGCGCTGCAGGATCAGCCTTCGAAATCGGCAGCGGCTTTGTTGCCCATGTGGGAGCGGTTTGCGGCGGTTGTCGGCGATGATGAGCAGGCGATCACCTTTTACATTCGGTTGCTGCAGGCTGAGCGCGGGCTGTTTGCGGCTGTGGAGAGTCAATCTGGTTCTGTGACGGAGTTGCTGGAACAGCGTGCGTCGTCAGTCCTTCAGTCGACTCGCCCGTCACCGGAACCACGCGAAAAGTTTTCCGCAGATTCTTTTGCGGCACTGTTGCTGTTGTGCGGTGATGAGCGAGTGCGCTTGGGCAGTGCATCGACGGCTGTCAGTTCGGTTCTGTTGTATGATCCATTCCTGGCGGCACTGCAGGATGGCAGTGCAGAGAGTGTGTTTCTGGAGCGACTGGCGGGCTCGTATATTCTGCGAGACCGAATTGCTCCGGCCCGTCCTCTCACATTTGTTCGTCGCCATCCGCTGCCGGAAGGTCTGATGCTGGCTCATCGCGTTCTGCAGTCGCTCAGAGGAACCAATGGCTTGTTTGCCCTGATGGTGATTGCGGAGCAGGGGGATGCAGATGATGTACCTTCGTTGGAGAAGGTGTTCGACAATCGAGGCATTCTGATTCGTCAGGGCACGCTGTATTCCGTGACGAACGGTGATCTGGCCATGTGTGTCGCCATTCGATTGCGTGGGGCGGATCCACGGGATTTCGGATTTGCTCCGGGGGTTGATCGGACGGTTCCGTTTGTCTTTGCTCCGGAAACGGCCGGATTTCGATCCGACGAAGATCGCCGTCAGGCCCGTGAGAAGTACCGGACTGCGTTTCAGGCCGCGGAATAATTCACGTCTACCGCTCCCGTCGAGGTTGCGTATCTCCGGGCTACTTGTTCCGGCGGATCGCTGGCTGTCGACCGTCACGATGGCGGATGAAAACCAAGGCCGCCGAATCCGTGGCGTGTTCGATGGTTTCTTCTGCGTCGGCAGGTCGACGCAGACACGTCGTGTCCGCTAAGCTTTGACTGTGGCACCAGATTTCCTGTCGGGCCACGAACGTGATTTTTCGCCGTCGAACAGACCGATTGACCGACAAGATGATGTCGGAGATTGAGGAGCGGTTTTCTTGTCTGAGGAGTCCTTCCATACATCACCGGATTCGGTCCAGCGCAGTCCGGAGTTGTTGAACCGCAATTGTTCGCTGCTGCTGGTGATCGACCTGCAGGAGAAACTGCTGCCGGTGATTCACGACGCGCGATCGGTCGTGACAGGTGCTCGGTTTCTCATGGACTGCGCGGGAGTTCTGAGTGTGCCGGTTTGTGTATCGGAACAGTATCCGAAGGGACTTGGCGCTACGGTTGATGAGATTCGAGGGCACAAAGTCGTTCGAGCGACGTTCGAAAAACTGCGGTTCAGCGCTGCGGAAGGACTGCAGGAGTTCCTTTCCGACGACATCGAGCAGGTCATTCTGTGCGGCATTGAAACTCATGTTTGTGTGCTGCAGACCGCAATGGACCTGCTGGCTCAGGGGCGGCGCGTTTTTGTCGTGGCGGACGCCGTGGGCAGCCGACATCCGACGGATCATCATTGCGCGCTGCGGCGTCTGCGAGATTCGGGCGTGAACGTCTGTACGGCGGAAAGCGTGCCGTTTGAATGGTGCGCTCAGGCGGGGTCGGATGAGTTCCGCCAGATCAGTCAGCTGGTGCGGACTCGCCCATCATCCAGTCCTTAGATGATCTCCACAGCTGCGCCCGCTGCCCCGTCGTCCATCGCCTTCGTTGGACGAAACCGATGTCTTTGGGCAAGATCCTGCTTCAGGGGTAAGATGGTTTGTTCGTCCGTGGCGAGTGTTTCGGTCTGATGGCACTTCGGACACGAGTGTTCGAAGCGTTACTTTGTCTGTGGTTTGACGGGAGTGAATGATGGTCGGGTCTCCGGGAGTTCGACTGCTTGCGAAGACTCGCATTGTGGCCACCATAGGTCCGGCTTGTGAATCAGAAGAGGTTCTGCGAGAACTGATTATTCAGGGTGTCGACATCTTTCGGCTGAATTTCGCTCACGGAGAGCACGACTGGCTGGCCGAGATTCTGCGACGCATTCGTCAGGTCTCCGCGGAACTGAAGACAGCAGTCGGAATTCTGGGTGATCTTTCCGGCCCGAAAATTCGACTGGGGGAACTTCCCGGTGGTGAACTGTTTTGTGCCGAAGGAACGACCTGTCGTTTTGTGCGAGGGCAGGTGTCGGAATCGGCGACGGACCTCACCTGCACCTACGAGGCGCTGATTGACGACGTCGAACTGGGTGACCGCATATTGCTGGCGGATGGCACCGTCAGTTTGCTGGTGACCGCTAAGGCCAACGATGGTTCTTCTGTAACCTGCCTGGTTGCCGAACCGGGGCGGATTCGAAGTCGCCAAGGCGTGAATCTTCCTGGTGTCAGTCTCAGCACTCCCAGCGTTACCGAGAAGGACCGTAAAGATCTGGCATGGGCTCTGCAGAATGGGCTGGATTTTCTGGGCCTGAGCTTCGTGCGAAACGCGTCTGATATCGAACATCTGAAAGACCTGATTGCTCAGCAGAAGCCCAAAAACACTCCGCTGGTTGTGGCCAAAATTGAAAAGACGGAGGCGATTCGGGATCTGGATCGCATCATTGAAGCCACCGATGCCGTCATGGTTGCTCGGGGTGATCTGGGTGTGGAGGCCGAAATCAGTCGTGTGCCTATTTTGCAGAAGCAGATCATTCGTCGCTGCAATGAGGCGCGGATTCCCGTGATTACGGCGACGCAGATGCTGGACAGTATGACGGTCAACGATCTTCCGACTCGTGCGGAAGTCAGCGATGTGGCGAATGCGGTGATCGATGGCACGGATGCGGTGATGCTTTCCGGAGAAACCGCCATCGGACAACATCCGGCGTTGTGTGTTCGCATGATGCAGAAGATCATCGACGAAGCTGAACCTTTTGTGATTCGTTCGGCTCTGAAATCCGCGGATGCTCAGCAATGGCGGCAGGCGAATCCTGTGACCGAAGCAATTTCCCATGGGGCGATTGTGGTGGCGGAACAGTTGGAGGCCGACCTGATCGTGGTGGCCACGGAATCAGGACGAACAGCACTGGCACTTTCGAGTCAACGAGGACGAGTGCCGATTCTGGCCATGAGCTATCGCGAGGAGACTGTGCGACGCATGTCGCTCTACTGGGGCGTCACGGCCCTGCAAAGCCGAGTTGTTCGGCAGTCTGCGGAAGCTCTGCTGGATCAGGTGGTTGCCTGGGGGCTTGAGCACCGTTTCCTGAAAGCCGGGCAGAAGATTGTCGTGCTGGGACACACCAACTGGCTGGGAGCCGGGCACGACATGATGATGGTTCACACCATTCCCGGTAAATGAGTTGCTGAGGCCAAAACAGATCCGTGATCCGTGATCCGTAGCCGAAGTCGTGTGACTTCGGAGGTTTGAAGTGTCACAACTTCTGCTACAGGGAGAACACTTTCCCGCCGCTGCCAGACTGGACAGCGCCAAGTCTCAATAAGCCGCGGGGCGTTAACCCCGGTTTTTGCTGGTCATCTGGACGAACCGGGACTAACGCCCTCCGGCTCATGTAAACAGCAAACGGACTTATGTTCAATCAGACCTGGCGATTAAGGCTAAGCCTTCTCTACCAACATTTCAGTCCGCCAAATCATCCGTTGTACTTGTCGAAGATCAACAGCACGACTTTCTCGCTGCGATTGACGGGTGAGCCTGGCTTCGGGTTTTGTTCTCGAACTCGATAGGTCAGGTCGTCCTTCGGAGCAGGTCCGGCGTTTTGTTTGCTGATGTTTTCGCGGGGAATTCCGGCGGAGAGCAGCATCTGGGTCGCGACATCATGTGGCTGTCCCAGGACGTTGGGGATTGTCTGGCCCTGAGACGGTTTGTTGACATCAGCAATCTGTTGATCTTCGGCCGGCTGAATCACATGGATCTGGTATCCATCGATTTTGGGATCCCATGGAGTCTTGCCGAGCACGGTGCTGATGATGCCTCGGTTATTGACCTTCATGTCTTCAAATTTGTAAACGGTCCGCTTCGTTCCGGCGGGATCCACAAGTTTGACGGCCGTTGGCAGGAATGTTTCCGTGTCCAGAAAGATCTGAGCTTCGCTCCAGTTCTCAGCATCCTGCCGCCACTTGGGTTCGGCGTGCATCTTAACAACGTTGTAGCCTCGCGGACGATAGTCTTCGACCAGCGTCATCTTGAAACGTTGAATGGATTTTTCGGGTGGCAGGCCAAAAAGAAACGGCAGTGGACTGTTCATGATATTCTGTCCACGCAGAGTTGGCGGCAGATCCAGCACCTTGGCCGTCTTCTGCGGATCATTGATGTCATAGATCCGCTGACCATCGCAGATCCATCGTTCGTGGCTGTCCGCTTTCAGTTCAAACGGCTGACCGTCTTTTTTGCGTTCGACTTTTGCGCCGGGCTGGTTTCTGTCGGCGATCATTTTCGGGCTGATGTCAATCGGTTTGACATCAATCCGGCCTTTGTCGGGGCTTTCGTACCAGAATTCGCCACTGGAGATTTTTTCGACCTCAAAGGCCGTGTCATACACATGGCGCTCATGACGACCATGCAGCAGGCGAATTTGCGAACTTCCTTTCGCCCATGCATCCAGCAGTTCCCACAGTTCCGGAGACACCTGCTGGCGAGGATCATTCTGCGCGATGCCGTTTTGAGCGGCAGGATTCTGCTGTGCGCTCACGGTTGGCGATGAGATCAGGGCAAGTGTCAGAAGACAGTACAGTGATTTTGTCGGTGACAACCTGTACATCGGATTCCTTCCGATGGAGTTTCGAAGCCGAAATTCGAGGTCAGTCCGGCATTTCCGTCTGCCAGATCACCTTCTCAGCCAAATTCAGCTGAGCATGATGACAATTGGGCTGAATGACTTCTGAACCACTCGTAAGTTATTCACTCACCGCCATCAACGTCAGCGAGTATTCGGGTAACTGGTTCAGAACCTGAGCCCCTGACCAAATAGGGTTCAGGTTTATAATGGCTCTGCAAAATCACTGCTATACCGATCGGGCCGTCGCGAATTTGTGGCTGTTAAGATGGGCTGTGTTCGTGGGTTGGCAGTGGCAGAATGAGCCCGGGGCGGGTATTTTTCCGCAGAATCTGCAGAAGATTTGCAGTCACTGTTCTGAATTCCCACTTCGCGTCGCCGCTGATGGACGGTCGATTTCTACGGTAGAAAGCCACGCTCTCGAAGTTCGTTCAGGTTGTCTGCGGCGCTGTCCGTAATTCGCTGGGTTGCGTATTTCAGCAAAGCGACTCCGGCGAGACCGGCTGGTGCTGACAGAATGGCCATGTGGTCCTCTTCTTCGGCGTCCAGTTGTTTGTTGAGTCGGTCAACAGCTTCCTGAACGGTGTCGGTGACGATTCGCTCTGTTCCCCGCTGATTCTTCAGTTTCAGATTGGAGAATGCGGCGGAGCGAGCCATCAGGAAATCGACCAATCCCCCGTCGTCATTCTCTTCGAAGAAGTCGCGAAGCTCCGGACGCATGCTGTCCGGCGTAATAATTCTTGCTCGACTGATCGTGATCTGCCCCTGCCGAATGCGGACGGTATCATCGTCGCTTCGAGGAGTGACCAGAAAGTAGGGCAGATCGGAATCGCCAAAGGTGAACAGTGAATAGCTGACGCCCCGTTCAATGCGGACGGCATCCCACATCCGGCGGAAGATCCGTTCCTGTTCGAATTCATTGAACATGAAGCTTTATGTCCACAAAGAAGTGAGTGCGAAGATATTCAAGAGGTGTCCGCTGCGCTGCTGTTCCATCGACTCAGTGACCAGCAGATTCCGGGGTAAACCTGACATTCCGACACATTTGGTTCCGTGACTCCACCAGAAGTCTACGGCGGAACCATGCGGTTTCAATGTCATGGCGGCCAAGCGACGACATTCTGTGCGGTTCAGGCCGACGGGGTTTTGGGTGCAGGAAGGCGACAGATGGTCGATAAGCCGGGTTCTGTCAGCGGCAAACTGCCGCGAGCGCTCATTTATCTGGGATGCTGATTGCTCAGCACCTCAAGCAGCCGACCCGAAAGTCAGACGGTTCGGACCGAACCGTGTGATTCCGAAAAACCACTCCTTTCTGCTTGGCTTTGCTCCCAATGGGGTTTACCTAGCCGGACCAGTCACCTGATCCGCTGGTGTGCTCTTACCACACCGTTTCACCCTTACCCGGGAATCCCGAAGGACTCGCCTGGCGATGATTGCTCATCGTTCGGGCGGTTTGCTTTCTGTTGCACTTTCCCTGTCCTTGCGGACGGTGGGCGTTACCCACCATTGTGTCCTGTGGAGCCCGGACTTTCCTCCCCGCCAGTTTCCTGACACAGCGAGCGCCTGACCATCTGTCGCCGGAA
>JAGQPY010000049.1:0-3292 GCA_020426485.1 Planctomycetaceae bacterium | reverse complement strand
CGCAAAAGAAACAACGACCCGATGCCACAAGGACACGGGTCGCTGTTCCCGAAACAGGAGACGGATTCATGGGGAAGGTCAGGCTTGCGGGGGGCTGAGCCTGGCCAGTTGACGCACGGCCATCCTGCCGGTTCGTCGGTTCGGAGGTGAATTTGTGGGATGAGCGGAGTTCTGTTCGGAGAGGCTGTGCGAGTAAGTGGAATCGGTTCAATTTCCGGCTGACCGGTCACGTCGCCGATTCGATCCATTCGGCCACGGTCTAAACCGAATTGAGGAAGAGGTCCCACGTTGGTTTATTGGCGGCAGCGATGGTGAGCAGGTCGTGTGGTCAACGTCACAGTTCAATGGGGTCGCGAGTCGCGGGCGGTGATCCATGGAGTTGTGCCGGAAGGAAGAGCTCTGACTTCGATGAGGCACAGTCAGGTATGCATGATGAAACCTGAGCTTCGGGAATATGTTTGAACATTCGGGGGCACGATGGCGTGAAGGGCTCTGTTGAAAAAGAGCCGGGGTCCTGAAGATCTTCGACCCCGGCTATTTCAAAGACAGCTGGTTTGTTAGTAGCTGCCGGTGGTTGATACTTCGCCGCGAGCTGGAGTGTCGCAGCTGATGTTGCAGCTGTTGTCGCATTCGTCAGCGTAGTCAAGGAAGGTGCTGCCGATGACGGTTCCCTTCTTTCCGCTGGCCATGGTGTAGTAGTAGGTCTGGTTGATTCCGCCAATTGCTGAGCCCAGGTCTTCCAGTTCCTCATTGACGCCGTAGGACATTTCTGAAAGTCCTACAATTACGCCGAGGACAAGGATGGTTCCCACCAGAACGATCTCAGCAGAAACGATGAAACCGTTGTCGTCATTCATCAGTGTGGTGAAAGTCGTCATTGTCGAGTTCTCCTGTTGCAGTGTTGAAGATGTGTCTGTTTCTGTCACTGAGCTTTACATTTCGTTCAGTTGACTGACATTCTGTAAAGCATTCTGAATGCCGAAGTCGGTGCCACTCGACAATGTTGTTCGTGGAAGTGCGCGCATTTTTGTTCGTAAGTCTTTTTACTTCAGTGTGTTACGTTTTGTTGAAAATTCCTGATCGCCCTCTGCCCGTGTTGATTGGTCGTTGGTGTCACGTTGCCGAAAAGCAACGATGATGAAGGCACATGTCTGCGGAATGGGCCGTTGTTCCAGCGTTTTATCGTCTGACGCCGGTGTTGCCCCGGGTTGGCATCACTTGATGCAAAATGGCCACGGTATTCGCCGCTTTCCGGTCCTCGTTTTTCTCGCCGTCTTGAGTATTCACAAAGACCGCGTCAAGATAGGTTTCGCTGACGTACGATCGACTCAAAACGCAGTCCTTTCGGAGGCCGGTTTTCGGTTGATTCAGCCGGATGAAATTCTGAGGCTCTGATTCAGGCTCAACGTCCGCTGGGCACTGTGCACGATCCGTGGTCATCCGTGGTTTAACGAAGAATGTGTCGATCGCCGTCTGAGACGGGATCGATTTGCAAATTGAATCTCCAGCGGGTCTCTCCCGTTCACGTTTGAAGAAGTCAGCTATGGATCTTCCAAAGTGCCCTGCGTGTGGTCAGTCCGTGTTGGATGATGATGCGGCCGAGTGCCCGTTCTGTGGTTCTGCAATGGACGGGAGTTCAAAGAAGTCGGCCCCGTCGCGTCCGGCTGCGGGCGCAAAAAAGACTTCGGCCGCCAAATCACAGACCGCCGGGCCACAGACCAGGAAACCAGCGGATACCAGCGCTGCGACTGCTGGTGCGAGCGGCAAGGCATCGGATGACGATCCGTTTGCCATTGCTCAAAGCCCGGCTGCAAAGTCGGCCGTTCAGTGTGCTCGTCGTCCGGAAAAGGGAAGGTCGCAGCGGGTTGTCTGCCCGATGTGTGAAACGCAGGGTTTCATCCCAAAGGCAGCATTGGGGCGTCAGGTCAGGTGTGCAAATCCGGAATGCATGGTTCCTGTTTTCACAGCGGCGTCCACGGACGGTGATAAGGCCGTTCGTGCTCCATCACGTATCAGCGATGACGAAGTGGTCAGCCGTGCCAGGGTCGCCAAGTCGGCGGACGCAAAGAATCCAATGATGATCTACGGCATCGTTGGAGGTGTGCTGCTGGTGTTAACCATAGGGCTGGTGATGGTTCTGAATCGTCCCGGAATCGATCAACTGGGTGCAGTGCCGTATACACCAGGTGATTTTGATGGAGAGGATGAAAACGATACTCCAACAGGCGGAAAGTCTGAAAAAGAGCCCGAGGTGGTTGATGTTGACCATTCGGCAAAGGCAGCTGAACTGGCTGAAATCATGATCCAGTCGGCTCGCATCAGCAGCGGGAACCGAGACAAGGCTTATTGTCGAAGGTTGACCGGCGATGTGTTTCTGCGGCTGGGCCTTCAAAGTCAGGCTCTTGAGGAATTCAACCAGATGAAGATGGTGGCCTCACAGAAGGGTCGCGACACTCAGTACTACCAGATTGTTCCGCTGATCACGAACTACTGGAAACTCAAAGCCGCCGGCGATGCCTCGGCTGAGACCTTTTTTAATCAGGCGAAACAACTGGCCGCACAGATTCCTGAATCCGGGTTGCAGGCTTTGGAATCGGGGATCTCCATGGCGGCTGCTCTGGCGGACCAGGGCGACATCGAAGCTGCTCTCAATCAGATCACCGCACTTCAGCGGGATCAAACGATTGCGTCACAGATTGATACCGTACGGCTGGGTGCCTGGCTGTCGTGTTCGTCGGCATTGAAGGACAGTGGTATCACTCCGCTGCCGGTGCTGGAAGTGTTTGCCTGGAACGAGCCACTGATGACCGCTGTGGGAGTTCATCTGGCTGCTGCAAGACGCTGGGAGAGTGCGATTCAATGGGCATCGTCCACGAAAGGACTGACCAGTGGCGATACGTTTGGTGTCATCGCTCGGCGGATGGCGGTTGCCGGTGCTGCCGCCGCTGAAACAGACGCGCTGATCGTGGCCGCTGCGGCATCCGGAAATGACGTTCATCTGCGAGTTCTATCGACGCTCGCACGCAGTTCCGCCGACGCCTGGCAGAAAGCGAAAGCCGCTTCGGAGAAGGTTCCGGCGGCTGCCGTGTCGGAAATGCCGAATATTTCGGGAATTATTGAGTCACGGTCTCCTGATGTGTCCTCCGTTGTTGGGTGGGCCGAAGCCATGGCCGACTTCGTGATTGCCGGGGCTGCTCAGAACGACGACGCGGCTGTTTCCAGTGGAATCACCAGCCTGACATCGCTGATGATGTCCGTCGTTCCGCCAACCGCAGACTTTCGGCGAGCCAGC
>JAGQPY010000499.1 GCA_020426485.1 Planctomycetaceae bacterium | reverse complement strand
AGCAGAAAATGCCTGGCCTGTCGGCCACGGGTTAAACGAAGGGACTGGAGAGACACGACACTACGGTAGGGCCGCCGATCAAGGCAGCCGCACGCTATTGGAGTGAAGCTAAGCCCTCATCAGGCAGGTTTGGCTCGACCATTGACAGTGACGCGTGTCCCGATGGATTCACCCGCGATGACCCGCCCAATGTTGCCCACCTTTTTGTAGTTGAAAACGACGATGGGCAGCTTGTGTTCCATGCAGTGGTGGAAAGCCTGAGCGTCCATGACCTGCAGGTTCTGGTCGATGACTTCACGGTAGGAGATTTCGGTGTAGCGAATCGCGTGCGGATTCTTCACCGGATCGTCGGAATAGACGCCGTCCACCTTCGTGCCCTTCAGCACAACATCAGCGTCAATTTCCCGAGCACGCAGAGCTGCTGCCGTGTCGGTGGTGACGAACGGACTACCCGTTCCAGCGGCCAGAATGACGACTCGCCCTTTTTCCAGGTGGCGAATGCAGCGGCGACGAATGAAGGGTTCCGCCACACCTTCCATCCGAATCGCGCTTTGAACACGAGTGGCCACGCCGACGCTTTCCAATGCATCCTGCAGCGCCAGAGCGTTAATGACGGTGGCCAGCATGCCCATGTAGTGGGCAGTGCTGGGAATGATGGTCTGACTGACTTCGGCAAATTGTTTGCCTCGCAGAATGTTGCCGCCGCCGCAGACAATCGCCAGCTGCACACCGGTCTTCATGACCTCGCGAATCTGATTGGAGATGCTGGCGACTTCGGCCATGCTGATTCCCGATTCGCCTTCGCGGCAGAAGCTTTCACCACTGATCTTTAACAAGACTCGACGATAGGCCGGTTCCATCAGAACCTCAACTTTTCACTGAATATGATCGGCGATGCTCAACCAGCCAAACCTGTTCACGAAAATTCAGGTTGGCCAGAGCAACCAAGGGAAGCGAATTTCAACCGTCCGTTGTCTCGCCTGAGGACAGTCTCACGGAAGTCTAGCGATCTCCCGAAAAATCGCGACAGGCACGACTGGCAACGCAAAAAGGCCCGCGTTTGAGAACTGATCCGGTTACGCCCCTTCGCAAACAACGACTGATCCACAATGAATCCTCAATCGATCGTTGATTCAATGCGACGGCAACGCATGGCGGCGACTGAAAAACGAAAGGCTGACCGGCACAACGTGACGGTCAGCCTGATTTTAGAGCGGCCTGCAGCACCGAGACGATGCCTGAGCCAATCCACCAGAATACTCGCCGCAAAAGCGGTCAGCAGGATCAGGCTCCACCAACCTGCCAGCGATGGAACGCAACCGCTTCCAGGCCGGCTTCGGAGAGTGCCTTTTCAACCGTCTTCTTGTCGTCCTTGGCGAACGGCTGATTCACCAGAACACCGGTTTCCGCATAGAAGCGGCTCATCTGTCCATCGACAATCTTGTCAATGATGTTATCGGGCTTTCCGGACGCTTTGGCTTCTGCGGTCAGACGATCACGCTCCGCAGAAACAACCGAACTGTCCAGTTCGGACGCATGACAGGCCTGAGGACGCAGAGCGGCAATGTGCATCGCTACGTCGCGAAGAATTTCGTCGTTCTTCGCGGTTCCCTTCGCCTGAAACAGAACGCCCGTTTTGAAGTCGTGGTGCACGTATCCGCCAACAGGACCCGCAACCCGAGCGACTCGGTTGACGACGATTTTTTCACGGATCTTGTTGACCAGGTCTTCGTACTGCGACTGCAGAGTTTCTGAGGCACCGCTGGCTGTCTGAGCCATCAGTTCTTCAGGAGACGCCGCGCCGGGGCCATTGAGCAGTTGCTCGACCATGGCTGTCCCGAAAGTCAGCAGTGATTCGCCGGTGGCAACCGGAGCGGATTCGCACTGAATTTCCACCATCGCGGCTTCGGAGCCATCAGGTTTGATGGAAATGAAGATTCGACCTTCTTCAGTCGCATTCGCCGCGCGCTTGTCCTGAATCTTCTTGAACTGCTGCTTCAGAATTTCCACAGCCTTGTCAGCGTCCCCGTTGGCTTCGGTGAGTGCTTTCTTGCACTCCATCATGGGGAGGTCAGTTCTTTCTCGCAGTGCTTTGACAGCGGCAGCTGTGATTTCTGCCATGATTGCTTACTCCTCTGGATCGATTTCCACCCAACTGCGGTGGCGAGATGAGGGTGACCGTTCGCTCAATGTGGCCACCGAATTTGAACAAGAGTTTCGTGATTCAGCAGAACCACGAATTCAATGAGTCCGACAACATGAAAACTCGCCGGGTTCAACTGCGGGCGGATTGTCCGACGCCCAACAGACAACTCCAGCGCTGATCCTCACCTGAAGGACGGTTTCGGAAACAACGCTTCGCCACAACGAACCCGTCGGGCGAAGCGTAACTCAGTTTCCATTGTCCTGACGAACAGCAGACTAACCGATGTTCGGAACGGCTCTTGGTTCGGCAGCCGGGTCAACTTTGCGAGGTTCGTTGGGACGCAGAGATTTGCCCTGCTTCATCGCGTCGACCAGGTGCTGCATGATCAAGCGAATGGATCGCAGACTGTCATCGTTGCCCGGGATTGGCAGGTCGACCTGATCCGGATCGGAATCCGTGTCAATCAGAGCCACAACCTTGATGCCCAGCAGATGAGCTTCGTGAACTGCATTCTTTTCCTTGGTCGGATCCACCACGATCAGACATTCCGGCAGGCGATTCATTTCGCGAATGCCGTTCAGGTTGCGGTAGATCTTGCGATATTCACGCGTGAGGGTGGACTGCATCTTCTTGCTGTAATTGGCGATTTCCCCGGAGGTTCGCATTTCCTCCAGTTCCTCCAGTCGCTTCAGGCGGCTGCGAACTGTTCGAAAGTTCGTCAGCGTGCCTCCCAGCCAGCGTTCGGTGCAATAAGGCATACCGCAGTCACTGGCCAGTTCTTCCAGAGAAGCCGCTGCCTGTCGTTTGGTTCCGACAAACAAGGCCAAACCACCCTGAGCCGCCACTCGCATCAGGTACTTCTTGGCCCGAATCAGGCCACGAATGGTTTCCTTGATGTCGATGATGTGAATCTGATTACGACGACCGTAAATGTACGGTCGCATTTTGGGGTTCCAGCGGCTGGATCGGTGTCCGTAGTGAACACCAGCATCCAGAATATCTTTCACCACAATCTCAGCCATTGCCGATCTCCTGTGTTTGCGAACTTCCGCGGGAAATTCGCCTCGAACGATGAATTTCGTTCGAACAGAACAATTGCGTGAATGTTGAAGGTCGAGTGATCCAATCTCCAACACACAGCATGCCACATTTAAGATGGGGGAGTGACAGAAGCCCCGAACCCGTTCGACTCGAAACAGGCCGTTTCAGATCTCCCTTGGCAAAACACGGGCTCACAGAGGACCGGTCAGGCCGAAGCAAAGAAAATTGAAGCGGGGGAGGATATCGGCGTCCGAGCGTCCCGTCAAACGCCGTTTTCGACGAATAACCTCAGAATTCACGCTTTCCGGACATCCGGAAGGACGACGATGCGGCCCGTGGTGCTTCATTGTATCCATTGAGCAGGATGAAATGACGTTGCCACCGGATTCGTAAGAATTCGGACGCCCACCCAATGAATCCCGAATTCGCACAAATTCGGCGAGAGACCGGAATCACGAGTTCAGCGACCGAAGATCGCCCCGATGTCTTGCTGCAGGAACAGTTTCTTCATGATCGCCGCGTCATCGTGTCACTGAAGATCATCCGAACAGGCACCGCTGTCAATTTCAGCCCCGTCGCTGCAGGTGTTCCCCTGATTTCAGTCCTGGAGGCCAACCACGCTGACCTTGCTGCCTGTTTCTGCCAGAATGAGCCGGCACGAGACCGTTGAGTCAACGGGGCAGCCGTTCTGCAGGTCAGGCTTCTGCCTGCCAACTGATTGACTCACCACCCAAGAGACGGACAAGCGTCTGCACGGCACGAAATTGCACGGAAGAGTTGCCTTGCCGGACAAGAGCCCAGTAACTCCGGTTGGCCGAAATCTGATACCCTCAACGATCGGTGAAACCGTCGGACTAAGAACCCCTAACAGAACCTAAGAGTTCGCGTTG
>JAGQPY010000498.1 GCA_020426485.1 Planctomycetaceae bacterium | reverse complement strand
ACTCGCAGCAATGGATTTCCGGACGGAATCCGCAAACTCGTAGTGCATTACTTCCAGCACATCCAGGCCAGCCACAGGAACATCCGTGCCGTGAGTTCTCATCGCCCGAGCGGCCAGGTGGAAAATCTCAGCTCCACCAGCTTCAGAAACAGAGTTCTTCCACGAGACAGACTGACCATTGTTCAGTTTGACCGTCAGTCCGGTGAGCTGCTCAGATGTTCCTTCGCCAAAGTAAACGGTGTCTCGATCACTTCGCAGCCAGCTGATTCGAGGCGCGGCAAAACGAACGTTGGGGGAACCGGCGGAGATTTCGGTAATTTGAACCGGCTCTGACTGCAGCGAGGACGCTGCAGCCACGGATACCTCGGCCTCAGTACCGCCTTCCAACCGGCGGATGGTTCCACCGGTCAGATTCGCAAGGATTCCCGGAAGTTCCAGATCCGTTTTGGGACCCAGAACGATTGAATGGAACTGCAGACGATTTGCACAGGACTGATCCGCAAACTGATTGATCTGCTCCGGCGAAATCAGGTTGGCAGTGGTCAGACCGTCTCCAATGTAAAGCACGGACAGTGCTTCACCGGCACGAGACGCAGCCGCGACAGTTTTTAACACCGTTCGCAGGTTTGTTGATCCCAGAGGCGTTCGGTGAGAAAGTGACGCCAGCCCTTTCCGGGCTTCGGGTGAATTTGGTGCAACAAAACCATCCGTCAGTGAATCGCAGGTGATGTCAGCCGCAAACAGCGACACCGTCGAGGTCACAGGAAGATTCTGCAGCACGCCCTCGGCAATCTTCAGGAACGATTCTCGAATTCTCCCGACCTGACTGGCGGAGGTATCGACCACAATCACGTGCCGTTGAACGGACGTCCCCAGTTCGCTGCCACGGAAGGCGGTGGCAAAATATGACTGACCGCCTTCCGTAACGTAGGTTTTCACGACAAAAGACGAAGGGTCACGGGAATCGGCTCGGCAAACGGAGCTGCAAAGGCCAACCACAAGGGTCACCACACCACACAGGACGATGGTCTGTCGCGAATGCCGCATGAGGCAATCCTTTCGGTGAACTGACCGGAAAATGAGACGTCAGTTCGGTATTCACTTCGAAATCATTCTGGCCCGCACCGACTGCAACTCTGACGCTGCCTCGGTATCCACTGCAAAGCGTTTCGGATGAGCCATCCCGAAACGGAGGGAGAGCGGAGCTGTCCCGGCGCAGTATGATATATCCGTCGTCGGACGAATGAGAAAGAAATTCCCTGCAGAAAACGGGCGAAATACTGTGTTTGCGTAAGATTGTGCCATTCGACTTGTGAATGCAGAGTACTCGGAAAAGTCCTCGGTGAAACCACTGCCGGTATGTATTCCCGGACCGGCAACTCTTTCCGGACCCATTGTTTCCCCCGATTTTCCCGGAAACACCCCGTTTCCCTGACGGTCCGGCAACGCATCCCGACCTGTGCGACCGCAGGATTCGCTGAACCAGACCATCCCCGGATTCCGTGAGACTTGTTGTCAGTGATCCCCGTTCCCGTGGCCGATGATTAGCAGCGGGGCAATGTGAAACTTCAGGGGCCGAGCCCAACGCTGAGACAACAGTTCCTTCGTTTCACCCGTGGCCGACAGGCCAAACCATTTCAGTTTTGACGCGATTTAATAAGGGGGGCTGACCCTCAACGGTCTGCTGCTTTTGCGGCATTCTCGTTGCGTTCCAAAGGGAGAGGCCCCTTCTTCAGATCGCGGCTCAAGCAATCTTCGGCTTTGGCATCGGGTTAAACGAACTGAGTATTCGCTGAAAAAGCTCTTCACGGCGTTGAGCCCGGCCAACAATCGTTCGCAGTGACGGCGCCCCGGGGAGCAGGCGGGTGAACGGCATTCGCTGTCTCACCAGCAAATGTGGCACGGTGAATCGTCTGTTGGAATGGCAACTGTGGCCGGAAAGCTGATTCGCATCCTGACAATCCTGAGTCTTGGCGGCCTGATCGTGGTTCATTCGCGATTCAGACAGTCAGCAGACACAGTTCTGGCCGTTGATTGTTCCGCGCAAATCACGCCGGACCGGGTGGCTCAGGCTGACGCCACTGTCCCGGCCGTTGCTCCGATCCCACAGCAATCCGTGTCAATCGTCGTTGATCTGCCGAAAAATGCAGTGCTGATGATTGCCAGCCTCGACCAGTGTGCAGCCAGGCACGGCCTTTGTGTTGAACGTGTTTGTGCAGGATCGACGGCCGACTGCCTGAGGGATGCGGCTTTAAGGAACGATCAGGACAGCAGCGTCTTCGATTTCCGAATCGTCGATCTACGAACGTCGCCTCTGTGTTGTGTGCCTTCGGAAATCACCGCTGAGTCACCGACGAAAAACCATTCGAAATCACCTTTTGCGGTGCCTCACACAGACATCAGCATCGCAAACGATGGCGACCAACGTCTTCAAAGGCGGCGGTTCGTGGTGCCGGAATTTCATGGTTCCGGATTTGTTGACCGTCCGGTGATTGGTCACCTGCTGTTTCGAGGTGAATCCGCTCAGGTATATGCGGTGGACGGATTGACGTCCGACGAAAGCGAGTTGACTCTGACGTCGCAACGAGTTGTCGAGCTTTACGAAAAACGAATCGGCGAAGTGGTGAATCGTCGGATTGGCCGTGTCAACGACGCGGACGGTGACTCTCGACTGACATTCGTTCTCTGCAATCTGTCGCGAGACGAAACCAGTGACTGTGCGGGTGCGGACGAACCCATTCTCGGTTGTGTGCGAGCGGCCGACTATTCCCCTGAATCCGCGAATCCGTGCGACGTCGTTTACCTGCACTGCAGCATTCGAAGCCATTCAGAGCTTGAAGCATTGCTGGCTCATGAACTGACTCACGCTGCAACGTTTTCTCGTCTGGCGAATACTTCGCAAAGCGTATTTGACCTTCCGGTTTGGCTGAATGAAGCCATTGCCCACTGTGTGGAACGTCAGGTGAGTGCTCAAAGTTCCAATCTCAAAAACCGTTTGCAGCAGTTTTGTCTGAAGACGTCTGAGTTTCCCATCGTGGTGCCCGATCACGGAACATCGCTGTCAATGCGGCGAGGACCAGCGCGGGCTGCGGGATGTCTGTTTCTGGAAACCGTTCTTGCCAATCTGCCGTCGACGGCACTGGAGGAACTGATTTCGTGTCAGGGTTCCGGAGTTCATCGCCTGGAACAGGTTTCCGGTCGATCATTCCCGGAACTGATGCGAAACTGGAGTCTGAACCTGCTGTCGCATTCTGAGAACTGCGATTGCTGGAACCTGCCGTTGTTCCAGCCACTCGACCTGACGTTGACAGGAACGGCCGTCACATGGAGCCTACCATCGGAAAAAAAATGCCGTGTCCGCATCACAGCCGCGGCTGAAAGTCAGCTTCAAATCACTGTGGTTGAATCCGGCTCACGTTGAATCCGGATCTCGGTGCGAAGCCGGATCTCGAATCACCTGTCAGGCAACATGTGTCCAAAAGATTCAACCGTCGTCTCACGCAGCGTTCTGAATCCGCAGGATCCTGACCGATCGATACTCGTCCGAAAAAAACCTGAGTACGGAACTCTGTCGACGGTCAGTGACAACTGTTAAATCAACAGCGCCCGGTTATCTTCTGGAGTGCGGCGACTTGTCGCCGCCTTTGATTTGATTCAACACGTCAGACTTCCGCGAACGGTAGGTAAGCATCGGCTGGTCGCAGAACTGGTCAGAATTCTGAATCGTTCGAAATTCTCACGAACTCTGAAACAGATCTGGCACGGTATTCTTACCAATTCCGCGGCACGCCTCGGGACCTTCGCACCTGCCAATCGCCTGATTCAGATTCAGCGATGAATTGGTGCCTCCTGAGTTGTCGTGAATGCTTCCGGAAATCTGAAGACGCGTTTCGGTAATGATCTTTCAGCATAATCCAAAGCGGCGACAAGTCACCGCACTCCTAAAGTCAGAGTGGCAGCTGTCCAATGAGGCATCAGCTGGCATGGTGCCTGTACCCTTGTTCAGACAGCCTTTACACTGTATCCGGTTGTAGTTTCCGCAGATGTCGAACGTTGTGCCGTTGGATGGTCAACCCACGGAAC
>JAGQPY010000497.1 GCA_020426485.1 Planctomycetaceae bacterium | reverse complement strand
GGTCTGGCTGTTCCACAGATGCACATCGGCATACCGACTGCCAATTGCCAGCATGCGACCATTTGCATTCCATCGCAGTGATTCCACGGTGGAACGCGTTATGGGAATACTGTTTTTGATTTCGCCCGATGCAGAATCAATGAAATGGATCTGTGCCGGTTGCAGTGCCTCGGCGTTTTCTGCGATGGCGATCGTGCTGCCGTCGGGAGAAACGTCGATGGCATGTTGAGGCCCCCGGTCAAGCTGAAGTTCCGCAATGGGACTACCGGAGTGGAAATCGAAATGACGTAACACTCCATCCTCACCAACGCTGATCACTTGATGTGCGTCTGGCACCACGGCCACTTCATGAGCCGGGCCACTGTGTTGAGTGATCGTGCGAAACTGTGAGCTAAGAACGGCGTTGAGGATGCCGAATGTCAGATCTCGATCATCTGTATCGGAGTATCGTTGTAACACATCACTGGCGGACAGCAGTTGATTCCGCTCCATGTGACTGGACGCCAGTCGCATATCACTGTCAAAGGCTAACTGTCGGGCAACACGTTCTCGATCTTCGGCCGTTCTGCGAAGAACCTGAGCTTCTGACAGCAACTGATTGGCGCGGTTTCGTTCTGCATCCACTTCAGCCAGAGTCTCCGTGAGCTCCGCTTGATGGCGATGCAGTGCATTTGAATGGATGGACAACCCCACCACTGCCGTCAACAACAGCAGTGCGGACACCAGCAGAAACGCGGCTCGGTAAGGCGACGAACGACTCCAGCGTTGAATACCTTCCCACCACGGCAGCGGTCGAGCGATTGTTGCTCGGCCTTCGCGGAAGCGTCGCAGGTCGTCTCGCAGGGCCGCCGCCGTTGCATAACGTTTCGATGGCTGTTTCTGCAGACACTTCATGCAGACCGCTTCGAGGTCGCGAGGGATATCGGAACGCAGCGAACGCGGCGGCAGCGGGTGGTGGTCCTGAACGGCCTGCACGGTGGCCAGCCATGAGCCGCGTCGAAAAGGAGATGTTCCGGTCAGTAACTGATAGAGTATCGTTCCCAGTGAAAACACATCGCTGTGCGGCTCAATGCTGTCATTGCTGCCGTCCAGCTGTTCGGGAGCGCAATAGGCTGGTGTGCCGATGGCTTCTCCGGTGTTGGTCAATTCCAGATCACTGCGAACATCGCGAGCCAGCCCAAAGTCTGTGACTTTCGGAATAAACTCCTTGAGCGATGTTGCGGCTTGATGTTGTTGTCGCGGGTGAAGCAGGATGTTGGCTGGCTTGAGGTCGCGATGAAGAATGCCTTCGTCATGGGCGCATTGAACGCCGTCCGCCACTTGTTCGATGCATTCGGCGGCGGCAAGGACTTCGATAGGTTGATCGGCCTGAGTGAACCAGTGTTTCAGGTCCGGGCCGTCAATCCATTCGGAAACGATGTAGTCGTGGCCGTGGTCCGTTCCGGATTCCAGAACTCCGACGATGTTTGTGTGCCGCAATCGGGCGGCAGCAGCCGCTTCTCGCTGAAACCTTTCCGACAGAGACGGAACACCGACCGCCTTCTGTAGTGGCAGTTTGACCGCCACAAAACGCTGCAGCACGGTGTCTTTGGCAAGATACACGACGCCCATGCCTCCGGCTCCCAGCTTTCGCTCAAGACGAAACCGTCCGACCAGACTTCCTTCCTGCGAAACTGAGAAATAGGATGGGATCTTACCGGATGATCCAGACATGCCGCTGGAAGTGAGCTTATTGGAAAATTGAATATCTGAAGGTGAAGCCTCAGATGGTTCGGTTTGGGGCCAGACTTGATCCAGACCGGAGAGGCAGTCTTCAACCGCAGCCAGTTCTTCATTGACGGTGTTCGCGTTCCAGGGAGTTGCCGCATCGTCGTTGATCAGCGCATCACTCCATGCTTCCAGATACGCGCGAAGATGTTTGTCGTGACGATGCTGCATGAAAGCGACTTCTGAGAACCTTTGCTCACACTGGCTCGCAGGTGTCAACGGGGTTTCTGTCGAAAACTTCCCGCCGCCGCCACACGGTCAGGCGGATAAGATCTAACTGTTTTTGTCCTTCAGTTTGGCTGCCAGAGCCTGCATGGCTCGGGCCCACAGCATCCTTGCAGCATCTTCCGATCGATTCATGTGAGTTGCGATGTCTCGAAACGAAAGTCCCTCACGATTACGAAGTTCAATCACGATGCGGTGTTCTTCGGGCAGCTCATGCAGTTTTTCGAGAATCAGAGATTCTTCTTCGCGCCGACTGGCGCTGGTGCGCGGCCCCGGGTGTTCATCGACGATCATTTTGGCAGCATCGTGATCCAGGGACACCGAAAGACGATCTGCGGATCGGCGGCGGGCCGACCAGAATCGATATTCATTGAGGATATTGTTGACAACAATTCTGCGCAGCCAGAAGCGAAATTCCTGTTCCGTTGTGCCGGTGAATTCTCGAAGTCCTTCGCAGGCTTCCAGTACGGATGCCTGCACAATATCCGAACCGGAAACTTTGGGGCGGATATCCGAATCGAGATACTTCTCTGCCAGACGCAGGATATAGGGCTGGTATCGACTGAACAGTTCTTCAACGCCCGACTCACGGTTCTCCCGGATGTCAGACAGCAACTGCTGGAACTCTGTCCGATAAATCGGCGGTGACGAATCTGATGTGTCTTCACTCGCAAGAGGACTCATTTTTCAGTCAGTATACATATCAAATGATGCGACCTTCGAATGCTGATCAGTGAGTGTACATGGATTCAGGGTTGGCTTACAGAGGCATCACATCATATTTTGAAACCATTCGGTGGTCAGGATAGCCTTTCGGAGCGGCGCAGCGTCTATCAAATCGAGGTAATGATTCACCTGAAGACGGCCTGCGGGGTTGTTGAAATGACCATCGAACGCACTTTCGATCCACCGCTGAGTTCGCCATTAGCTCAGGCTCATTGGATACTTGAGATGTCTTCCTGATTTCAGTAAGCACCAGTCGGAAAATTGCTTAATATAGTCCGCACGGTCGCCTGCTTGAGCGTGGCGTTCCGGCGACTCTGATACTCTTCTTTACCGTCCCGAATCACCCGCCTCATGACTCGATCACTTCCCCAGATGAAATATTTCTCTGTTACTCTGTGTGCCGCATCCGTGCGAATCAGCGCGCTTACTCCGTGGCGGTTTGTACTCGTCGCGGTTTCCTTGTGCGTGACTGCAGCAAGTGTCCTTCTTGCGGATGACTACAAGCCACAAGTTGCAGCGGCTTCGCGTGAAGCGGAGCTTGCTCTGGAAGGATTCGTTTTGCCGGAGGGCATGAAGGGGGCACTTCTGGCTGCGGAACCGTTGCTGGCCAATCCGGTGGCGTTCTCCGTCACGAACGATGGGCGAGTCTACGTCTGTGAAACGTTTCGTCAGGAAGCGGGAGTCGAAGACAATCGCAGTCATATGAACTGGCTGAACAATGATCTGCGGCTGGAATCCGTGGAAGAACGTCTGGCGATGTTCAAACGGTTTCTGGGCGACGACGTGCAGAAGTATGCCACTCAGCACGATCGCATCCGGCTGCTGCGTGACACCGACGGCGACGGAACACTGGAAACCTCAACCGTATTTGCGGACGGCTTCAACGATATTCTGGACGGCACCGGAGCTGGAGTGATTGAAGTAAATGGAGACGTCTTCTACACGTGCATCCCCAAGCTGTGGAAATTGACCGACACAGATCATGACGGTGTCGCCGACCAGCGAGACGCGCTGCATCACGGATATGGAGTGCGAGTCGCGTTTCGAGGCCATGATCTGCACGGACTGGTGCTCGGTCCGGATGGTCGCCTGTACTTCAGTCTTGGCGATCGAGGCTACAACGTCATCACAAAAGAAGGTGTTCGCCTGAAACGGCCCGACTGTGGTGCCGTTTTCCGCTGTGATCCGGATGGTTCCAACCTGGAGGTCTTTGCTTACGGGCTGAGGAATCCACAGGAACTGGCCTTTGACGACTATGGCAACCTCTTTACGGTGGATAACAATTCCGACAGCGGCGATCAGGCTCGACTGGTTTACGTCGTGCAGGACAGTGACACCGGCTGGCGGATGTACTACCAGTATCTGAATGATCGCGGTCCC
>JAGQPY010000496.1 GCA_020426485.1 Planctomycetaceae bacterium | reverse complement strand
ATGCGGCATCCCACGGATGACGTTTGCTGTACATTTCAAAGCATGTAACGGCGTAGGAAAAAATGTCAATTCGCTGATCGGTTGTTTGCCGTTTAATCAGCTCGGGGGCCATGTAGTTGGCAGTACCCGTTCTGTTGCCAGGCTTGCGAAATTCCGGCGTGTTGGGAACTGTCAGGCCAAAATCGATCAGTTTGATCTGATTATCTTCGGTCACCATGATGTTTCGCGGACAGATGTCACGGTGAATCCAGTTACTGTTATGGAAGTAGGTGAGCGCTTCGCCGATCTGGATCATGTATCTCAGGCGGTATCGCCGCATCTGTTCAGATTGAAGTTCGACCAGCAGGCCCAGTCCGGAGCCGTCGACGTATTCCATCACCAGAAACTGTTCATCTTCCGGCGTCCACCCGACTTCATAAGTTCGCACGATATTTGGGTGTTTCAGTGACACCGCGATATCGGCTTCGGTCGGTTTGTTAAGTCCCACGAAGCGAGATTCGAAACGTTTTGTCTTCTCCTTGTCGAGGATCTTAACCGCCACGTATCGGGCATTTACAGGATCTTCCGCCCGCCACACTCGCGACATACTTCCCTGCCCGATGCGATTCAGCAGGTTGTATTTCTTTGCGGGATCGATCGTGTTTGGTTTAGCCGGCTGCTGGCCGAAGAACTTGCCGAACAAACTCATGGAAGGTCTCTGGTCCTGAAATCTCGTGAGTGACAAATGCCGACACCAAGGTCCAATTGACGGCATTCGCCAAGCGACACCGTATTTTTCAAACGACACAGTGTCCCGCGCCGGGAATGGTAAAGCAAGGGGAACGCAACTCGGTCTTTGCCGCAGGTCTGGCTGGCGACTTTGGTGTTCTGAAACGAGGCGACGGCCAGTTCATTTTTTGACGGACGCGTTTTGTTTGAGACAGCGAAATCGCGGGCAAGGACTGAGTCTGTGGGCACAGAGGCGCATTGTACTGGCGATGCGTTCCGTTGGCGGGGGCGATGGGACTGATTTTCAGCGAACACAGTAGTCAATAATTCGCGCCAGTTCTGTCCGCATTTGTTTTCGATGCACGATGCGGTCAATGAATCCGTGTTTCAGAAGGAATTCGCTGGTTTGAAATCCGTCGGGAAGATCGATCTTGCAGGTTGCCTGAACCACTCGCGGTCCGGCGAATCCTACCAGGGCATTCGGTTCAGCGATGATCACATCACCCAGTGACGCAAAGCTGGCGGCCACACCGCCCATCGTTGGGTTGGTCAGTACGGAAATAAACAGGCCACCGGTTCGTCGGAAGCGAGCCAGAGCGGCTGATACCTTTCCCATCTGCATCAGTGAGATGATCCCTTCGTGCATTCGAGCACCGCCGCCCGAACCGCTGATGATGACCAGCGGCAGGCGCGATTCAGTTGCCTGCTCTACAGCCCGGCAGAGTTTTTCTCCGACAACTGAGCCCATGCTTCCCATGATGAAGGCGGAATCCGTCATGCCGAACACGAGGGGGCGACCTCTCATGTAGCCGCGGCCAACCGTACAGGCGTCAATCATGCCGGTTCGTTTCTGTTCGGCAACAAGGCGATCCTTATACGGTTTCCGATCGGCAAAGCCGAGCGGGTCACCGGGACGAATGTCGGCAAACCACTCTTCAAAGCTTTCCGGATCCATGAGTTGACGGATGCGAACTGCTGTCGGGACGTAAAAATGATGATCACATTCCGGACAGATGTTCAGGTTTTCTTCAACCTGATTTCGAAAGACCGTTGCACCGCAGCCATCGCAGCGAAGCCAGAGTCCTTCCGGCACACCTCGTTTAGGGCGTTTCATATCCTGCAGCCAGGTTCTTTGACTGGATTTATCAGTTGTTGTCACGAAAGGTTCTCCGATGATGGAGGGCTCATGGACAGTTCGGCAGTCGAACAGTGTTCACATTTTGCAAACCAGTCCGAATCAAATTCGGCGGACTGCAGGTATTCCACCGAGGGGCGTTTTTCCTCACCGCAAAGGCAGGCCGAAACATCAGGGCACCGTTGCTGCAGGGTGCAGCGAATCACCGTTGCGACGGGTTCGGGTACGATGATGGCGAAGACGTCGTATTTTCGGATGGCTTTGTTCAGTACCTTCTGAATTCGGTGGCACGCTTCACTGAGTGTTTCACCTTCCGGCGGACAGATTGACTGCGGCTTTTCCCGGCCGGTGCGGAAGAAACGCGGATATCGCTTACGCACGTCTGCTTCCGGCAGTCCCTGCCACAGTCCCTGGTCGACATTTCGAAGCTCGTCCAGTTCACGAACCTTTGCCCCTTTGAGGGCTTCGGCAATCAGACGAGCCGTACTGCAGGATGGATCCACGTCTGAGGTGAGTATCGCTTCCAGCTGAACACCGTCTTGCTGTAACTGCCGGATGATCTTTTCAACGTCGTCAAGTCCACGATCATTCATCGGCATTTCAAGATTGCCAAGCAGACGTGACTGGTCGTCGTAGTCTGTACGGCCGGGACGTATCAGAACAATCGTTGACATGTGCTGATCCCCCCTGAACTAGCGAACAGCCGAATGACTACGGGCGGCCTGCGATATCAGTTGATCCGCGGCCCTGCGGTAGTCTTCGAAGTCAAAAATAGAACTGCCGGCGACAAAGATATCCGTTCCGGCAGCGGCACACTGGCCAATCGTTTTTTCGGCGATTCCTCCGTCCATGGAAATGAGCAGCCGCTCACCTGCCAATTCCCGAGCCTGCCGCACTTTGGGAAGAACATCGGGCATAAACTTCTGACCGCCAAATCCAGGATTGACGCTCATGATCAACAGCAGGTCGCAGTGATCAAGAAACGGCTCGACTTTCTCCAGCGGCGTGGCCGGATTGATGGCCAGTCCGCTGACACGATCTGCCTCTCGAATTCTTTCGAGCAGGCCGACCGGTTCCGGAACCGCTTCGAAATGGAACGTAATGGCTTCGCATCCCGCTCGCAGGTATTCGTCCAGATAACGAGCGGGGTCAGAGATCATCAGGTGCGCGTCGAAGGGAACATCTGTCAGCTCACGAAGTCGTTCGATGACCATGGGGCCGTAGGACAGATTGGGCACGAAGTGACCGTCCATGACGTCCAGATGGTACAGCGGCAGATTCGCGGCATCGATCTTTTCGCATTCCGCTCTTAGATTGCCAAAGTCACACTTCAGCATCGAAGGAGCGATGACCGGACGGTGTTGTCGAAGCCATGACAACATCTCATCGCGCTTTAACATATTCTGGTGCCAGTTTGAGCATCGAAAAACGCCGTCAGATACGGCCTGACTTTCGAACGGTCCGAAAGTGTGTTCTTCCCGGGAAAGCGGGCATTGTCGTGAGGCAATGAAATCAAGTCCAGCCGAACGAGTCTCGACCACGTTTTTCCTTCGACTTGCCTGACGAATTCAGACACTTTTTCAGGATCAGTCAGAAAAAATGAGTCGTTTGGCACGCAATTTTGCTGCTGCCGCGAGAAAATCCTCGCCGTCACGCCAAACCGGAGACATTCATGCACGATTTTCTGATCCGCGGGGCAACTGTCGTTGACGGCTCCCGAAAGTCACCATTTGCCGCAGATGTCGCAATTCAGCACGACCGCATTGCTGCGATCGGTCAATTGACGACCACTGAGGCTCAAACTGTCATCGAAGCCGAAGGGTGTGTGATCGCACCTGGTTTCGTGGATGTTCACAATCATTCGGACGGCTGGTTGCTTCGAGAACCCCTGCAGGCAGCCAAGCTGCTGCAGGGCTTCACCTCCGAAGTTCTGATGCTGGACGGCATCGGTTACGCGCCGGTCAATGAAGCCACGTGGAGAGACTGGTTCTTCTATTTGAGGTCCCTCGATGGACTCCGCATGGATGAATATGAAGGCTGGACATCCGCCGAAAGCTTCATGCAGAGGCTGGATCGACGGAGCGGGCAGAATGTGCTGATGCATGTTCCCTACGCCAATGTTCGGTTGCTCGTGGCAGGCTTCGGTTCCCAACCACTGGACGATTTTCAGATGAGATCGGTCAGGGCAGAGGTCCGGAGTGCGATGGAAGCCGGCGCTGTCGGGCTGTCGACGGGGCTGGACTACATTGTGCAGTGTCACGCCTCC
>JAGQPY010000495.1 GCA_020426485.1 Planctomycetaceae bacterium | reverse complement strand
GACTGGAAGTCCGTCGTACAACTCAACACGACCCCAGTTTTAAGCTGTCACAAAGCACGAGTGTGTTTTTTGAAAATGGCGTGGGTATTGGTCTTCTGGAATCGCAACCAGCGTCTCCGTGAAATCTGCGACGCCTGATTGGCCCGCCGCCGCTCCGCAGCGGCCGGAAGAAGTTAACAACTCGATGGAGGAGACTTCCGCAGAATCAGGTCGTTTGACGTCTCCATGAGATTCGGCCGACGGGGCAATCTGGTCAGGAATTTGGCCGCGAAGAGGCCAGTCACCTTCAGGGCAGCCGCCACCCAAAAACATCGACCAACGCTGGAAATCACCCGCAGACATAGATTTTTCGGGGTTTTCATGTCATAGTAGCCGGGTCGGCGTTTCATGGCAGTGTCGTGAAGCGTGATTTTTTGCTGGGAAAACGCGTCAGCGTTTCTTCCGGTCCCGCAGAGTGTCGGTTGAATGGGATGCAAACTGGATTTGTTGATCTTTGGCTGCCATCGACGCAATAAAACGCGTGATTTTTGCGAACATTCCGGAGATCATGAACGTAGTTAGGAAGAGACATCCTCACGGCGGGTTCAGTGGATCGAAATGTCTGCACGACATTCACGTGACGCTGGCCTTTCGGAAAGACGACGCAGGATCGGCGTTTTGAGTGCCATTCCGCGTTCGCAGGTTCTTGTGTTTCATGATCTCAATGTTCTTCTTGCGGTTCCTCAACAGGTGAGCGAATGAAGGATTTTCTGAAGACACTGCCATCGATCGTTGTATCGCTGGTGGTGCATGTCTTGGTCATCGTTGTGCTGATGATGATTCCATTGGCGATTCAGGGGGGAACGCCTGACATCATTCTGGAATCCATCTTCACAGAAGAGCTGCCGAAAGAGCAGATTGAGCAGAAGCTGGAGCTGGAAACCAAGCCCGCTGAAACTCTGAACGTGATCGCAGGCGGAACGCCGTCCACTGCCGTCGGTGCCGCCGCTCAGCCCGCGTCGACTCCTGTGGACGTGCAGAAAGCCAAAGTGCTGAACGAAGCCACCGTGGATGCTCCACGCGTGGAGACCATGCAGTTGAGCGACGAAGTGATGGCCGCCGAACTGGGCGAAGGTGAAATCACGGGTGAAGTCGGCGCGATGGTCGAAGGCTACGGCGCGGCGATGGGCATTATCACTCAGGAAATCATTCGCATGATGCGTCAGCAGAAGGTGACCGTCATCTGGATGTTTGACGAATCCGGAAGTCTGACGGACGACCGCAAAGAGATTCGCGAAAACTATATGCGAGTCTACGACGAACTGGGAATCGCGACGTCTCAGGACAAAGACCTGCGCGGCAGCGAACAACTGCTGACCGTCGTGGCCAGCTACGGCAAAGGCGTCACCGAACACACTCCCAAGCCAACCGGTGATCCGGAAATGGTGAAAGCGGCCATCGACAAGGTTCAGGAAGACCCGTCCGGTGAAGAAAATATGTGCCGCTCGGTGGCTCTGGTGATTCAGAAGTACAAAGCGATGGCCATTCGTGGCAAGCGAAAGCTGGCTGTCATCATCGTATCCGACGAATCCGGAGACGACGGTGACTATGTTGAAGAAGCCATCGTGGCGGCTCGAGAAGCCAAGGCTCCCATCTATGTCATGGGCCGCGAAAGCATGTTCGGTTACCCGTATGCTCGTCAGCGCTGGACCTACGAAGACAAGGCGAAAAAAATCAAGGAAGACTTCTGGATTCGGATTCGCCGAGGACCGGAAACGGCCTTCCCCGAATGTCTGCAGTGGGACGGAATTCACGCTCGCTGGGATGCTCAGTCGGCGGGCTTTGGCCCTTATGAACAGGTGCGGATGGCCCGCGAATCCGGCGGGATCTTCTTTGTTCTGCCGGGCGATGAAGCCAACCTCGTCGGTCGCGATGCAAACGACAAACGCAAGTACGATTTTCTGGCTCTGCGAGAATACACGCCGCTGTTGCTGTCTCGCCGTGAGTACAAACAGGAGCTGATGAACAGTGAATTCCGCACGAAGATTTGGGCAGTAATCGAACGCCTGAATCCGGAATCCAACAAGCTGTTGTTTGCATCCCATGACCCGGAACTCAACATCCGCTGGGAACACTTCCCGCTGGAACTGGCTGCATTTCGTGAAGAAGCCGGACGACAGGCGATCAAAGCGGCAAAGGCCATGTTGCTGACCAACGAAGGTATCGGCATTCTGGAATCCATTCAGCCGTTGCGAGCCAAAGAATCATCCCTGCGCTGGAGAGCCGCTTACGATCTGGCGTACGCTCAGCTGCATACCTTCCGTATGCGTTTGTTCCAGTACCTGCTGGCCGTGGATAATCATGCCAACAACATGCCGCAGCCAAAAAGCAAGACGTCCAACGAATGGAACTTCTGGCGAAACCGAAAAGTCATTGTCCCGGATGAGGCTCAGTTTGCTCGACTGAAGGCCGGGTTCCAGCTGAAGATGGAACGTGACGAATACCTGGCAATGGTTGCTGAAGAAGAGAAGAAGTCGGTCGACATGCTGAAGCAGGTGATGAACGATCACCCGGGAACTCCATGGGCTCGACGAGCCGAACGGGAGATCGGGGATGGATTCGGGTTTGTGGTTTCCGACCGTCTGTGGGACCCGCAGGACATTCGCAGCACGATCAAACTACCAAAACTGTAGGCAAACCACCGAAGTTGTCGGCCGTGTTGCACGGCTTTGACGGCGATTTCCTGCCAGCCTCGATTGCTGGTGCAGCGTCTGTTAAAATCAGGATCGAAGCGACGCAATGCGAAGTGTCGATTCGATCGGAAACATCTGACGCTGCACTGGTCCCGCCAACGAACAATATCACTTCCCTCCCACTGATAAACAGAGTGGCCCACCGTGAAGATCTTCCGGCATCTGGTCGCACGTTGGTGTGCGGCACGCGTGACACAGGTTTCCATTGTATTGCTTTTGTGGCTGACAGTTGTGGTCTCCCCTGCATTGGTCAATGCGGAGACGATTTCGTTTCAGCGACAGATTCGAGGCATCCTGTCCGACAAATGCTTTCAGTGCCACGGCCCGGATGCTCAACATCGCCAGGCTGGCTTGCGGCTGGATGAAGAAGCGGCGGCCAAGAGCGTGCTGGAAGGCGGCGATCGAGCGATCGTGGGCGGAGACCCTTCTCACAGCACGCTGATGGCTCGCATTCTGTCCGATGACCCGGATCTGAAAATGCCACCTGCTTCCACCGGCAAGTCGCTGACGGCGGAAGAGGTTTCTTTGTTGCGGCAGTGGATCGAACAGGGAGCACCGTGGGAATCTCACTGGGCATTTCTGCCCGTTCAGCGTCCGGAAGTTCCACAGATTGAATCATCAGAATCGCTCAACGACATTGATCGATTCGTTCGCCACCGACTCGCGGAACTCGGATTGAAGCCGTCTCCTCAGGCGGAACGGCGAGCACTGATTCGTCGAGCAACACTGGATCTGACGGGACTTCCTCCCACGGTCGCTGAAGTGCAGAGTTTCGTGGATGACGATTCCCCGGATGCGTGGAACAAGGTCGTTGATCGGCTTTTGTCGTCACCGCACTTCGGCGAACAGATGGCTCGCTACTGGCTGGAT
The DNA here is from genome assembly GCA_020426485.1 of Planctomycetaceae bacterium. Lineage (GTDB taxonomy): Bacteria > Planctomycetota > Planctomycetia > Planctomycetales > Planctomycetaceae > JAGQPY01. The sequence goes on along the minus strand of JAGQPY010000495.1, from coordinate 512 downwards.
GTGGCTCGGTACGGCGATACGCATGGACTGCATTTGGACAATTATCGCGAAATGTGGGCCTACCGCGACTGGGTGGTGAATGCATTCAACAGCAACAAGCCCTTCGACGTTTTCACGACGGAACAACTGGCCGGTGATCTGCTGCAGGACCCCACCGACGATCAGTTGGTGGCGACTGGCTTCAACCGCTGTCATGTCACCACCAGCGAAGGTGGTTCGATTGCCGAAGAAGTACAGGTTCGCAATGTGGTTGATCGAGTCGTTACGACGGGTACTGTGTTTCTGGGACTGACGCTGGACTGTTCCCGCTGTCACGACCACAAGTTCGACCCGCTGACCATGAAGGATTTTTATGCCCTGTATGGTTACTTCAACAACATCGATGGTCCTCCGCTCGACGGCAACAAAAAAGACCCTGCGCCGGTAATGAAGGTGTTCAGTGTCGAACAGAAGTCTCAACTGCAGGCGCTGCAGTCGGAACAGCAGGCGGCTCAGCAGAAGCTGACGTCCTG
>JAGQPY010000494.1 GCA_020426485.1 Planctomycetaceae bacterium | reverse complement strand
ACACTGCCGCATCGAAAGCCGGTGCATCAAGAACGGGTGAATTCAACAAGGTCGGGAACGGAACTTTCGGGACGCTGTTCTTCAAAACACCGTTCTTAAAAAAACACAGTTCTTCAAGTTTTCAAAACGCGTTGCCGTGGCATCAGTGATGCTGCACAAGGCAACGGCTGAAAATCGTCGACCGATCACATTGTCGACGATCGCATGTGGGTCGCCGAATTCGTGAGACTTCGGAGGCCTGAAGTCTCACGAATTCAGCAACTGGTAAAATATTTTTCCGTTGCTGAACAAGTCAGTATCGGTCGTCCGATTGCGAGGAATTCGATTGTTTGCCGGGAGTCCTCATTGGTGAAATCCATTTCAGACCATCAGGCGTTCAACCGTCGGCAGGGTTTTACTCTGCTGGAACTGATGGTCGTGATGGGCATTCTGGCTTTGATTTCCGCGATGGCAGCTCCGCAGCTGATGTCGATGATCCGTGAAAGCACGGTGTTTGAAGCAGGCGATCGAATTCGCGAAGCCATGGGCGAAGCTCGGCGCTTCGCCATCGACACGGGCATCGACTATCAGTTTCGATACGAAGTGGACGGAAACACCATTGTTGTACTGCCCTGTGAACAGGAACTGAATCTGGACGAGTCTGGCACCAGCAGCACCACCACGGAAAAGTACATTCGCCTGATGGTGGAATTCCCCGAAGAACTGCGACTTCACGGTGCCAGTCTGACTCAGGCGACGGAACGTCTGGACCCGGCTCTGTTCGGCGATCTGCCAGGCGGAGCGCTGGCTCAGAAGTCGTGGTCCAGTCCGATCACGTTTCGCTTTGACGGCACATCGGACACCGCAGAAGTGCGTGTTTCCGATGCCAATCGGCTGACCTGCAATGTCACGGTCCGCAGCCTGACCGGTTCCGCTCGAGTCTCCCAGGTTTACCAGGAGGAACTCTGATGCGTGCCGTTCGTTCCCCCGGGGGCATGCGAAAGCTCTGCCGTTTCAGGGAGCCCTCTCACAGCCGAGGCGGGTTGACTCTTCTGGAAGTACTGCTGGCGACCGCCATTTTTCTGGGCGCGCTGACAGCCATCATGCAGGTCATGCGAGTCGGTCACGATTCGCGAATCAGCGCGAAGCTGGATGCGGAAGCGGCGTTGAGATGCGAAAGTGTCATGGGTGAACTGGTCAGCGGAATTCGTCCGCTGAACTCCGTTTCCGGTCAAGCGTTCGAAGATGATGACGCGTGGCAGATGACCATCGGTGTGGAAGATGGCGGAGCGACCAGTCTGCTGCTGCTGACTGTTCGAGTCGACCACATGGCCAATGGCGATCAACCGAATTCCTCGTTTCAGCTGGTTCGTCTGTTGCGCGACCCGCAGTTATTCATTGATGCCGCTGCGGCTGCTGCAGATGCGGAGACGGCTGAATGAAGGTCTCTCGCCCCACATCGATCGCCCCGCGCCGATCGCGACATTGTCGACGGACTGTTTCGTCGTATTCGATGCGAATGGTCCGCGATCGCGCTTCCGGCTTTGCTCTGGTGGAAGTTCTGGTGGCCATTGCTTTGGTCAGCCTGCTGATGGCGGCTGTGTATTCCGCGATGAGCGTCTACTGGACGACTGCCACGGAAAGCTTTGATGAAATCGAACGCGCTCAGATTGCTCGATCGCTTCTGCGTGAGATCGCCCGAGACATCCAGTCGGTGACGTTTGTGGAACAGGAATCGACGTCCTCCTCCGAAGAAACCGATGACGAAGACGTCACGGTTGACGCCGACACGGCATTGGCTTCGTACACTAACGGCCTGTTCGGAACATCTGACGATCTTGTGCTGTACATCAGTCGCCCCGACCCGTCTCAATCGTACATCAGCGCACAGGAACTGCTGGCTCCTGCTGATCGCAGCAGTGATTCCATCATCATTCGCTATCTCCTGTCATCGGCGGGCGGTAACGGACTGTCCGGGCTGTTTGCTGCTCAGAACACCGCCGCTTCCGGCAGTTTCAGTTCTGATCCGGTTCAGGGACTGGCCAAAATGCAGGGAGACCTGACCGGACTCAGCACCGCCATCAATCAGGGAAATCTTGATCTGCAGCTGGCGGCCACTTCCATGCTGGCTCCCGAAGTGGGCGCCGTCAGCTTTCAGTACTTCGACGGCGTGGACTATTTCACCGAATGGGACAGCACGGCACAGAATGCGATGCCCCGGGCAATCGTCGTGGAACTCACGCTGCGTTCACTGCCCAACCCCAACAGCGACAAGCCGATTGAGCAGACGCCCGGATACCTGCCGCCGACAGTTCATCGATTGGTGGTGCCGATTCCGGTCGCCAAACCCTACCTTGAGGAGATGGCGTTTTGAAAAGCCTTCAGAGCCACAAAACGAGAATCTCTTCAGGACGACAGGCTGTTCGCGGCGGCGATCGTTCCGGGTTTGTCCTGGCGGTCGTCACGGTGCTTGTCGTCCTGTTGTCTCTGGCGGCCTACAACTACTCGGGCACCATGCTGGTCGAACACGAAGCGTCCATGATGGGAGGTCGGGATGTTGTGGCGCGCACGGCCGCAGAATCTGCCATCGAGTATACGGCCACTCGCATCATGGAACGAGATCTGGACGACACTATCAATCTGTTTCACGATCCGGAAACCTTCCGAGGCCGTTTGCTGGTCGACTCGTCAGTCGATCGTGGGCGAGTCCGGTGGTCTGTGGTTTCGGTGGACGAATCCGGCACGTCAGCCAACGGCATTCGCTTTGGTCTGGCCAGCGAAAACGGTAAGTTTAATATCAATAAGCTTCTGGAAATCGATGACGCCGAAAAAGGTCTTCCGGAAGAGGAACAGCTGGGAAATGTTTATCTGGCCGCGTCCGCAATTCCCAACATGACGGAAGACATTGTCGATGCGATTCTGGACTGGCTGGATTCAGACGAGGAACGTCGGCCTGGTGGAGCAGAATCGGATGATTACGAAGCACTGGCGGTGCCTTATGCCTGTAAAAATGGTCCCATGGACAGCATTGATGAACTGCTGAAGGTTCAGGGAGTGACTCCCGATCTGTTCTATGGAGAAGATGACAATCACAACGGGCAGCTTGATCCCGGTGAGGACGACAATGAAGACGGCATTCTGGATCCGGGCTGGCAGGCCTATCTGACGGCGACCAGTCGCGAACGAACAACGGACCCCGATGGAGAACCGAAAATCAATCTCAATCAGGGGCAGATGACCGAACTGTACGATGCCGTGGAGGAAAAATTCGGGGCGGATGCGGCCAGCTTTGTCGTCGCCTTCCGTCTGGCCGGGACGGAATATGTGGAACAGGGAACTCCCAGTACCCAGTCGGGAATTCAGGATCAGATTTCCCGAAACGATATCGATCTGACCGTGGTGCCCACCTATCAGTTTTCGTCGATCTACGAACTGATCGGTGGCGAAACCTATCCCACCAAAATGGTCACCGGAGTCGACAAAAGCTTTACAAGTCCGTGGACCGAAGACGCCAGCGCGATTCTGAACGACTTTCCGGAACTGGAAAAGTACTTCACGATCACGGATGACGCTTATATTGAAGGACGAGTGAACATTAATCAGGCTCGCCGCGAAGTCCTGTTTGCCATCCCCAACATGCCGGAAAACGTTCCGGATCTGATTCTGTCCGCTCGCCCGGCCATTGATTCCGAAGGCGGCAGTTCCAACGTGATGGCTCGCCGAAACACGGCCGCCTGGATTCTGGCAGAAGGCCTGGTCGATCTGCAGACATTGCGGGATCTGGGCCCCTACATCACCACTGGCGGAGACGTCTATCGATTTCAGGCCGTCGGACACTTTGATGCCGGCGGTCCGACGACTCGCCTGGAAGCCATCGTCGACGCTTCAGAATATCCCCCGGTCGTCAAACTGGTGCGTGATCTCACGACACTGGGGCGAGGATTCCATCCGCAGTTCCTGAAGTCAACGACGGACTCACAGTAAGACCGTTTGATGCTGCCGGCGGGATCGCCGCTGATCACTGAGCATTCAGCAGCGACTGAACGGTATCCACAATCGCGTCCGTGCCGACTTGTTGTTGAGAACCATCGATCAGGCCTTTGACCTGCCACTGCCCCGCTTCAAATTCCTGCGATCCGGCGATGATG
>JAGQPY010000493.1 GCA_020426485.1 Planctomycetaceae bacterium | reverse complement strand
CGGGACCGTATGCCCCAGATGCACGTCGATGCCGGTCGGGTCGATGCCGTATTTGACTCGCAGCGGCACGCCGGTGTCGCGGCTGTGCTGCAGCTTTTTCGCCAGTTCGTCTTCAGGAACGATCTTTTCGACGCCGCGACGAATGATGCGGAGTTGTTCTTCGATGGGAAGGAATGAAGTGGTCAAGTTTCAGCCTGCAGATGCAAAGGAAGGAGGCTCGGTGGGGAGCCGCCGATGAAGACTGCGGAAGGTTAACAGGCAGGCGGGACGCCTTCCACTGTCGAATGCGGGCGACGCGTGGGCGCTGCGGCGGAAGGGCGAGCCGGAAGCGTCATCTTTCGTACTCCTGCCGGGTGCTGCTGCTGAGCTGATACCGATTCATGCGACTGACTGCATACCAAGCGGCGAACGTCAGGATCGGGAATGCGATTGTTCCGGCGATGATCGCCATCCTGCGAGCTCGTCGCGCGACCAGGGGAAAATTGTGCTGCACCTGAATGCCTGTCAGAATCATGAACCCGTAGAACGCGAACAGCACAAATCCGAAGCCGATGCCTATCCAGTCCGTGGAATCCGGGATTGGAAATTTCCGGCCCGTCAGCAGTGTCGCGAGAATCGGGGAACTCATGGCCGCAGTGATGTAGAGGACTCCCACATAACCCATCAACCTGATGGCATGAGCAGCTTCCCGGAGATCCTGCTGCGGATCGGCGGGGCGAGTTGTCTGATCCGATTGAGGCGGCTGATACGGATTCATGTCCGGAATTGTGCCGCGAATTCGTCACGACGGCCAGCTTCACACCAGAGACAATCCGGCAACCAGCAGGTTGAATCCGTTGAACAGCAGGTGGATCAGGGCGACTGTTCGATAGCTGCGTCGTTGGCGGTAGGCATATCCGATGGCAAATGCCAGTGGCAGCAGAGCGATACTGTCCGGAAATCCATGCGCCAGCGAGAACAGAACCGATGACGTGACGAGCCCGGCGTTGGCTGAATGTCGCCCGATCAGTCCACCCAGCACTGTCACGCGGAAGAGGAGTTCTTCCACAATCGGGGCGACGACGACGGCCATCGTCGCGATCAGCACGACCAAGTGGACTTCGACACCTTCGTTCAGCATTTTCAGAAACGGGTGAGATGGGGCATCGGGCTGAAATGACACCACTGTCAGTCGCAGACCGACGGTCGGCAGGTAGGCCACCAGAAAGGTTTCCACGGCGTACCGCAGTTCCGTTGTCAGATTCCACGCTTCGTGAGCCGACACGGATGTTGGTTCGGTGTTCGGCGGATCAGTGTCTTCGAAAGTCTGCGAGGCAACGACGTCAGGAGCTGATGGTGCTGATGGGGTTTCCGGAACTTCCAGATGACGACTTCGCCCCTGTTGTGCCAGAAAAATCACGGAGCCGAAGATGATCAGCAACGTCGCGTTGTAGGACAATGTTCGGGTGATGATCTTTTCGATGTCCGCGGGCGTGGGATTGGCGGCCGGGACGGCAGGTTCGCCGGAGACGCTGAGCGACACCGCAGCCATATACGTCGTCAGAACCAGACCAAACAACAGCAGCAATGAAGGAACGAACAGGGGCTGTCGTTGAGCCGCCGGAATCCATTCCTGCTGATTCTGAGTTCGCTTCCACCACTGCGACAGCATCAGGACGCTGCCCGACAACGTGGACAGCACCAGAATTCCGCCAGCGATGCGGCCGGGGGTCACTTCCAGCTGGTCGGCAGGAATCTGAAGTACGGTGAATGCCTGATCCAGCATGTTTTGGTAATTCGGGAATCTAGTGTGGTGTTATGCCGGAATGGGCCGACGGACATGTGTACCATCACGGTTTTTAACAGGTGAAGACAGCAGGTGCACGTTTGGCCAATGTCCTTGAACAGATTGTAGACCACAAGCGCCAAGAGGTCGCGGAATCTCAGGGCCGCCGTTCCTTCAGCGACCTTGAGCAGCATCTGGCGACGGCTCCGCCGGTGCGACCATTTCTGGAAGCTCTGCGAGCTGCGGTGGCCCCGGGGTTGATTGCTGAAGTCAAAAAGGCGTCTCCTTCGGCGGGCATTATTCGTTCGGATTTTGCTCCCGTTGAGATTGCTCGAACATACGAACAGGCCGGCGCGACTTGCCTGAGTGTGCTGACCGACGAAAAGTATTTTCAGGGGCACCTCGATTTTCTGATCCGGATCCGGCAGGCTGTGGCAATTCCGGTGATGCGAAAAGAATTCATCATCGATCCGTATCAAATCCTGGAAGCTCGTGTCGCCGGGGCCGACTGTGTCCTGCTGATCGCGGAATGCCTCAACGATGAAGAACTGGTCCATCTGCACAACTACGCACTTGAGCTGGGAATGGACACTCTGATTGAACTGTATGATCCGGGAAATCTGAGCAGAGTTCTGAAGACCGGAGCGAAGCTGATCGGAATCAACAACCGGGATCTGAGGACCTTTGTGACGTCGCTGGATCACACGTTCGATCTGTTGCGATCAGTTCCGGATGACGTGTTGCTGGTGAGTGAAAGCGGGATTCGAAACCACGACGATATCCTGCGACTGCGGCAAGCGGGTGTGGGAGGAGTGTTGGTTGGCGAATCGCTGATGCGACAGGCAGATATTTCCGCTGCCGTGCGGTCGCTGATGACGGGCACCTGATTCCCAGCGCTGACGTGGAAATGGACGGCGTGAACCCGTTCAGGGCTTTTCGGTTTGAAGGTCCTTCCCGAGAGTTTCCGGTGGCGGCAGACTTATGTACGCTGCCAGCCTTTGCTGGATGTGGAAGACCGGGTGTCCGCAGTCTTCGGGGCGTGAGATCGCCCGTTCACCTGAATTCCGTTGAAGAGTCAACGCGGCGGTGCCGCATGGAGGGAGATAACGTGTCAAATTCTCAGGCAACACCACCCGCAGACACGGCTGTGGAACAGGTTTTGGTGATTCCGACGGCTGTCTTTCACGAGATCGGCCACTTCCAGGGATTCTGCGACGACACTCAGCGCTATCTGAATGTCATCCTTGACCCGATTCATGCCAGCTATCGTCCGCGCGGCGAGATGGAGACGGACCCGTCGTTCAAGCAGTTGATTCCCTACTGTGTATTTTGCTGCGATGGACAGGTGTTCAGTTACACGCGCGGGACGTCGCAGGGAGAAAGCCGACTTCATTCGAAGCGTTCCATTGGTGTTGGCGGGCATGTGTCCACCATGGATCTTCATGGCGAAGGTTCGCCCTATCTGGAAGGCATGAAGCGGGAAATTGAAGAGGAAGTTGAACTGGGGGCGGAGTGGACCGAGAGGTGTGTCGGGCTGATCAACGATGACGAGACCGATGTGGGCAAGGTCCATTTGGGCATTGTTCACATTTTTGACCTGCAGTCGGCAAAAGTTACGCCACGTGAAAAGTCGATGATACACGCAGGGTTCGCGCCACCGGAACAACTGCTGCGCGAGCTTGATGAATTTGAGACGTGGTCCAGAATCTGCCTGGAAGCATTGTTCGCTTCCTGAACGGTCACAGACCGGCAGAAAAACGCATGTCGGTGGCCTGAGTGACGGAATCTGCCGCCCCTTCGGGTTCAGCGTCGACAGATCAGCTGTTTGGACCCTGTCTCTCCATCCGGAAATTTGGATGCAGTTCAGGAGTTCTCACATGAAAACCAGTTCGCTTCGCACTACGGAACTCTGTCGCAATCAAGTTGATGGCTTCAGTTGGATCGGCCGAAGGGCCGTGCTGGCCGGTGTCGCGGCTGTTTTGTTTTCGGCCATCAATCCGGCGACGGCTCAGGATGGCGAATCTCCACTGTTGCCCGGTGCATTCACAGAAGAGACGCTGGGCCAGGCGCTGAATACAATCGGTCTTAAGCCTACGATGACCGAAAAACGTTACGATTTTGGCTTCAAGACCAGCGTACGTGGTGAAGAGTGGAAGTTCAGCATGTCCTGTGTGCTGAGTCGTAACAGCGAATCAATCTGGGTGATGGCATGGCTGGATCAGATTCCTGAAACGAGCGGTGAGGTCCCCCGGTTGTCGTTGCTTCGATTGCTGGCAGCCAATGACCGAATGGGGAACGGAAAGTTCTTTGCTTACATTCCCAGCAGCAAACGATTTGTCCTGCAGCGAGTGATCCGTAACGAAAATATGT
>JAGQPY010000492.1 GCA_020426485.1 Planctomycetaceae bacterium | reverse complement strand
AAGAAGCGGCAGATGGATGCTCGATCAGCATCCGATGGATTCAGATCACCCTCGCCGACGGCTCATGAAGCGGTGGGGCCGGACGGCTGATCACCTTGTCCGGCCGCGGCCACAGCCAGCAGAATCCAGCCGATCAACAGCAGAGTTCCACCGAAGGGGGCGACCATGCCCCAGCGGATTCCGGCAAACATCGGTCCGCCAATCACCAGCACGTACAGCGAGCCGGAGAACAGCAGGATTCCGCCGACAAAGCACCATGCGGCCACGGTCAGCAGACGAGAACGCCGGCGGTACTGCAGCAGTCCTGTCCCGAACAACGCCAGCGCGTGCCACATGTGATAGCGCACACCTGTCTGAAAGTCCTGCAGGTACTTCCAGCTGGCTGGAACTTCAAAACCGGCAACCTGCTTCGCTTCGGTCTCCGCATACTTTCGGGTGAGAAAACCGCTGTCGGCTAAACCATGAGCCCCAAACGCTCCGGCGAACACGGCCAGAAAACCCAGCAGCGAGGCCAGTACGCAACACGTTCGCCCGGACATCAGAGAACTCCCAGCAGCGTCAGAAACTCGCGGCAGAATGCCGGATGAGCGGGCCAGGCCGGCGCGGTGACCAGATTGCCGTCCACAAATGCGCCGTCGATCTCAATTTCCTCGTAGTGGCCACCCGCCAGGCGAATCTCGGGACTGCAGGCCGGATACGCCGTGCAGCGACGTTCCGAAACGATGCCTGCTGCCGTCAGAATCTGGATGCCGTGACAGATGGCGGCGATCGGTTTTCCGGCCGTATTGAATTCGCGAACGATTTCCAGAACCGGTTCCTGCAGCCGCAGATATTCCGGCGCGCGGCCACCGGGAATCAGCAGGCCATCGTATTGATTCACGTCCATATCGCTGAAGCAGGCATTCAGTGTAAAGTTGTGCCCGGGCTTCTCGCTGTACGTCTGATCGCCTTCGAAATCGTGAATGGCCGTGCGGATCTGTTCGCCCGCCTTCTTTCCGGGACAAACCGCGTCCACGCGAACGCCCAGAGTCATCAGCGTCTGAAAAGGAACCATGATTTCATAGTCCTCCACGAAATCTCCCGCCAGGAGCAGTACTCGCTTTGAAGTCATCGTCGGGTATCCGTTTTTAGTGGTGTCAGATTTATTGCTGTCAGCAGTGACGTCGGGCTCTTCTGAAGAAGCACAGCCCGAATCGTCTGAAAAGAACGGGTTCGGGACCAGCGACCCGCACATCATCCTATCCAGCGCTGACTCCGAACACCAGGATCCGCTATAAGTCGTGCATCTTCGCCTCAACAATTGTCTCACCCGTTACGTGCGCCGTGAGAACGATGTTGCTGATGGAAGTTTGTCCGGCACACCGGGCACGTTCAATCAACCGGCACGCGGCGTTGTCCATTTAAGGTAGACGAGTCTCTTGCGAATTCCCGCCCAATATCATCAGCGGACGCCGCTGCGGTTCAACATCACTCCGCTGATCGACATTGTCTTTCTGTTGATCATCTTCTTTCTTGTCGCCAGCCATTTTGCTCGCAGCGAAAATGCGGAAGCAATTCAGTTGCCGCTTGCCACCAGTGCCGCATCAGATGCGGAACAGGTGCCGTTTCGTCTGACGATTACAATCGACGCGAAGGGCTCGTTTTCAGTTGCCGGAGTGGAACTGTCAGAAGAGGAAGTGCTGGCACGCATCAGCCAACTGCACGCCGATGCCGCTGCAGAAGAAGCCGTCCCGGAGGTTCGGATTCGAGCCGACCGAGACGGACATTACGGCCCCATGCGAACGTTGATCGAACACTGTTCCCGCAGCAATATTCGGAGTCTGAAGTTTGCCGTGATGTCGCCGGAGGACCACTCGCCATGAGAGTTCCGGGGCACGGCCATCGTCGCAGCAGTCTGGAAGGTGAAAGCATGACGCCAATGATTGACGTCGTGTTTCTGCTGCTGGTTTTCTTTGTCTGTGCGTCGATCGGACAGAAGCCGGATGCGCTGATGCCGGCACGACTGACGGACGGCAACACCGAAACCAAAGTCGAACTTCCGCCACAACAGGCTCCGGAATGGAAGGCCCCGGACATTGTCGTGCGTTTAACACGAATCGACGGCCACCTGCAGATTGAACTGAACAGTCAGGAAGTTCCCGGCGCGGCGGAGCTTCATCAGAAACTGAAACGTCTGGCCGATCTCGATCCCGACAGCCGAACCATTCTGGACGTCGGTGATGACGTGTCCGTTCAGCAGTTCATCGCCATCTACGATCTTTGCCAGTCGCTGGGCTTCCAGTCCATCGCATTTGCCGTCCGCAATCCCGGATAGAAACGACGCAAAACAGACACAAACGGCGGCTCCCCGGAGAACACCACAATCGCACTGATGGAAACAGAAATTCCGATTCACAACACCTCAAACGGTGATTCACATTAGACCCCGGGGTGCGCCTCTCCGCTTCGCGTCGATTCCGGGCTTTTCGCTTGCCCGGACGGCGTGGGAAGTGGTACGTGGTGTTTGATTGCAGACGCCGAGTCGTTCCCGCCGGTCGTGTGCCGATGAACAATGTCGTCACAGGCGGGGATGTGGGTGTCAGATTGTCTGAAAGGTGAGATCGATATGTGTGGTCGCTTCACGTTGTCCACGCCGGCAGGCGAGCTGATTCGGATGTTTCTGACGCTCGACTTCCCCGAACAGCCGCCACGGGACAACATCTGTCCGACTCAACTGGTCATCTGCGTGCGGCGCGATCCGAAGCAGGAACCGACTCGCCAGGCCGTCCTGATGCGCTGGGGGCTGGTTCCGTTCTGGGCGAAGGATCTGTCAATCGGCAGCCGCATGATTAATGCTCGATCAGAAACCGTGGCGGAGAAGCCTTCGTTTCGTCGAGCATTCAGGTCTCAACGGTGCCTGATTCCCGCCGATGGCTTCTATGAATGGCAGGCGATCACAGACATGGCTTCCGAAGCAACCACGGATGAATCATCCGTGGCAGCGGAAGCATCCACGAAGCGTCGCCCGCGGAAAAAGAAACCCGTCAAGCAGAAGTGGTGGATTCACCTTCCCGATCGCCGTCCATTTGCTTTTGCCGGACTGTGGGAAAGCTGGCGACCTCAACGGCCGAAGAATTCCGAAACCGGTGCGGGCGATTTCGAAAATTCGAGCGACGCCGACGATTCGCCGGAAGTTCTGACGTGTTCCATTCTGACCACGGCGGCCAATGCCGAAATGAGCAGTGTGCATGACCGCATGCCCGTGATTCTGACACCCGATCAGCATGAACTATGGCTGAGCGACAAAGCGTCGTCCGCTCAGCTGACCAGCGTCATGCATTCCTTGCCGGATGGTTCACTGGAACTGACACGATGCTGACGAGTCATGCTTCACGACGACAAATCCAGCGAAACAGCCGTTGAAAGACGCCGCGAAGGCGATCGACCCAATGTATTCATGGGGTAATCAGCCCTTCGCGAATGGCCCAGCGACACAATTCCACTCGATCTGTCGCACCCACCGTCTTCATGATGCGGTACTTGTGGCTTTCGACAGCCTTGGACGAAATATCAAGGTCATGTGCCACTTCGGAAACTCGTCGACCTTCGGCAATTCGCAGCAGGACATCCCACTGACGGTCGGTCAGCCGCTTCAGATGCACGCTGGCCGCGCAGTGGAAATCGCCGTTGCGTGCAATCTGAATCCGATCGGACAGAAGCGGTGAAACCAGTTTCGCTCCGGTCAGGGCACGACCCAGATGTTCGGTCAATGCTCGAATGGGTTCGCGACGGGAAAGGATAGCGGTGACTCGATTACTGACCACCAGGTCAAGCTGTCGATCAGTCAGTTCGTCAGCAAACACAGCAATGCGGGTTTCACCCAGACGGACAGCCAGCTCGGAAAGCACTTCTCGCAGCCCCTGAGTTACCAGACGTTCACTCATCAGCACCAGCTTCGGTCGCTGCGTTCGAATCAGATTGAGAAGATCTTCCAGTGAATCGACGGCGGCCACCTTTCCAAAACCACCCCAGGCAGACAGGCTGTAGGCCATCGTTTCTGCGTTCAGTTTGTATTCGGCCGCGACAACTACGGACTGTTCGGAGGATTCCCCTGAACGACCTGCGGCGGAGGCGGTTTCTGGTTTGTGATTTTCTTCAAACGTGAACGAC
>JAGQPY010000491.1 GCA_020426485.1 Planctomycetaceae bacterium | reverse complement strand
CCTTGTGAATCAGATGATTGCCGCGAGCGATGATGGTCAGTTCGTGCCACTGAGTCAGATCGAGCGGCTTGACTTCGCCGTCGAGCTTCGTGACGGTCTTCTTTCCGTCAGCTCCGACAACCACTTTCTCACCGCGTTTGGCCAGAATGCCGCGTCCTTTTTCGTCGTACAGCATGCCCGTGTATTCAGCGTTGCCGTGAATATCCGCCTGATATCCGACGCAAACGAATTCGCCCTTCGATTCATCATGCCGACTGCGATACTGGACTCCGCTGTTGTTATCGCCTTCCAGTCGAAACTCACACCGAAATTCGAAGTCCGCCGCGGTTCCATTCCAGATCAGAAACTTGTTGTACGGCAGATGGTCCTTACCTTTGGTCTTCCCGGTGATGCAGCCGTCTTCGACCGACCACAATTCCGGATCGCCCGACCAGCCGGTCAGGTCTTTGCCGTTAAAGAGCTGCTGAAAACCATCCTGAGCATTCGTCGCTGAGCAAAAAACCGCGGCGATCAACAGGGGCACGAGAAGTCGGAAAGAGAATCGGTTCCGGCAAATGTTCTTCACGAAGCGACCTTCTGGGAGAGCAATGTGTGGCGGGTGAATCCGAGAAAATTCGGGACGGCTGCGACGGAACACGAGATGAGTTCGTCACAGAGCGACCTCACCGAGTACGGGACGTCGCAGGGTCGCAGATTGTGACCCAACGGCCAACAGATCGCAACTCTCAAAATGACGGCCGGTTTTACGGGGTCAGCCACCGAACTCACCAAGGCTGACGTCAGAAATGTGGTGTTTTTACATCGACCTGCACAGCAAAGGGGGCTGACTTCATGAAATCACCACGTCAATCAAAGATGCCGGCATCAACGGAAATGGGTGTGACCGAAGGTTTGATGTTTCGAACAGCAGCAACGGAGCATCTCTTCCGCGGTCGATTTGTCCTTTCGCCGCGGGACTTCGATGCTGCTGAACCAGTGTTCTCGATCTACAGCAGATCAGAGCCACTGCGAGACTTAAGCGATAGCGCAGAAAATCCCCTTGTCCACCGGGCTGCAAGTGGAAAGCTGCAGACCGTCGACAGGGGGATTAAACGTTGGGAGGCGGTCAATGAAGTGTTTCCCGTTTAACCCGACTCGAATGAGGAGGACTTCGGGCCATTGCAGTCGACCTCCTCTGCGAGTCGGGATAAACGACTCCATCTATGACGCGTGGGGTAAAGAAATGGCACTAATTGCGACAATCGACTACTTCCTGTCGGCGTAAGCGTCGCGCAGGTCGCGGATGCGGTCGTGGCCCGCTTTGACGACGGCGTACTGCGAGTGCAGGATTTCACTGACCGCGCTGCCCGGGTTTTCCTTCAGGGCCGTTTCGTATGCTTCCTTGATGTGATCTTCGCCCCGTTCGGCTTCAATCAGCACGACGTGGGTGTCGCCGCCATTCAGTTTGGCTCGCAGATTCATCCACGTCTGATGAACTTTTGCGGCCAGTGATTCACCTTCACAGCAGCAGTCTTCGCCGTTCCACGAAACGTACATCTGCAGTTCGGACGCAAAGCTGCGGCGGTCGGATGCGATTTGGCGAAACAGGTCTGCCACGACAGAATCTTCCATCGCATTGGCCGCATCGGTCAGACCGTGAACGGAATCGATGTTGATCTGAATCAGATCCTGCAGCTTATCGATGGTGGCGTCTGTCAGAGTGGATTTGGTTTCGAGTGTCATTGTGGATACTCCTTTCGAGGAAATTGTTGTCAGATGCCCTGACGAAACCGGGCCAGGCACTCGGTCTCGTGAGCGGTCGTTAAGGTGACACCGATCCTTCAGGAAGCATGCCGCATGCCAAACATTCCGGGCGGGTCCGTCAGCAGCCGTTCGATTCGTTCCGCGGGAAGTGACAATCAACTTCGGAACTGGGCCGAAGAGCCGGGAAAAGCCTGTCTGTGGCCGCCGATTCCGAAATCCTCCGTGAAACAAGGCGGACCTTCAGAGCAATCCCGAACGAAGATCGATCTCGGCCGTAAACCTGATCCGCTGTCTGCTCAACCACCGGCGCGGTGGCTGAACAACCCGCGGGCCGGGATGGAGCCATCATGACCAGTCACTTTTGTGGCAACAGAAGCAACGTTGGAATCCTGCCGGCGACGATCACCGGAGATTTCGTTGACAACGATGGACGTTTGTCTGTCGAATCCGTCTGAGATGGACGATGGTGATGATGTATCACAATGATGTTTCACCAGGAGCGAGCAACAACATTCAGAACGGTCCTTATGTCATTGTTCCGACGACTTTTTGGTGTGCCCGCTTCGGATCGTCCACTGGTGGGGCCGCTGTTTGTTCACAGCTTTCTGACGGCGGCCGGATACGTGCTTGCTCGAACAACCGGCGACAGCCTGTTGCTGTCTCAGAGTGGTCCGGCCGCGTTACCTCAAACGCTTATTCTGTCGGCCATCGCCGTCGCCGCTGTGACCGCGATGTCCGTATTCCCTGGTCGTGAACGTTCGATGATCAGCACTGCCCTGGGAACTCGACTGCTTCTCTGCGCGGCGACGGCGTTACTGGCCGTGCTGGACCAGTCTTCCGGATGGCGTCACGTGGCTGTGTCCGGCCTATACGTTCTTGCAGAGATTCGTGGCTGTGTGACCACCATTCAGCTGACGTCGCTGCTGGCGGAACACTTTCATGGCCGGCGCGCTCGGCATTCGTATGGCGTCGTGGCTTCCGGTGCGCCGTTGGCAGGCGTGGTCATGGGAACGGTGATGGGGCTGGAAGCGGAAGCCATCGGGGGGCTCAACTGGCTGTTTCTGGCATGTGTTCTGGACCTGCTTTCCATTCTGCCGCTGTTGGTTCTTCAGTCCCGAACGAAGAGCAACGTCGATCAAAATCGCCCCGTTCTGCCCTGGAATGCTGCTCGGACAGATGTTTCCGTGCAGGTCCGGCTGCCCGCTTCGCCATCGGCACGGACGTCAGAGATTGCCGAAGATCGACAGAAGGCACTGCTGGTTCCGTTGTCGGTGCTGTTTGTGGTCAAAGTCCTGGTTCTGACATTTGTCGCCTATCAGTGGAAGGCGGGAGTGTCGGACTATTTTGGAGGCGATGAAGAATCGCTGACGGCATACTTCGCGGAATTTCAGGCGGTCACAAATCTGATCATTCTGGGACTTCAACTGTTTCTGGCCGGACGAATTCTGAATCGACTGGGCACGGTTTCCATTCTGCTGTTCTTTCCCGCGCTGATGCTGGCCGTGGGCATTCTGTTGGCAACAATTCGCACTTCGTCGGCCGCAATCGTCGTGCTGACGATGGCTCGTGGAGCGGACGTGTTTCGGCGAGCGTTGCACGATACCGCCCTGACCGTTGTCTATTCCGCGTTGAACGTGGTCGATCAGCGTCGATTCATTTCGCTGATGTCGGGTGTCGCCAAACCAGCCGCCGAAGCCGCCGCCGGAGCGATTTTGGCGCTGAGCATGGCCGGGCAGTCATCCGTGACCGTCACCTGGATCTGGTTGCCTCTGCTGCCGATCTGGTTTGTCGCAGCGGGAATGCTGGGGCGGGGCTTTCGACGACTGCGCCGCGAACAGGCCGCCTGAATCGACAGCGTCACTTTGGAGTGCGGCGACTTGTCGCCGCTTTGGATTCTGCTGAAAGATCATCGTGCGAACCGCACCTCTGATTTTCCGGAAGCCTTCACGACAACTCCGGAGGCACTGATTCGTCTTCTTCGTTGAATCCGACGATCGACAGGAGCGAAGATCTCCTGGTCTGTCGCGGAATCGGTCAAAATTCCGTGTCAGGTCTGCAGCAGAATTCTTACCTGCCATTCACGGAGACTCGGCGGGGTGAATCAAGGCCAAAGCGGCGACAAGTGGCCGCACTCCAGAAGGCAACCTGCCACTGTCCGGCTCATCCGCTGAGTGAGCACCTGCTCGGCACGTTTCGCTGGAGTTGATTGCAGAACGCTCAGCGGCTTCGCCGTGACGGTGGAAAGCTTCACGGGCTCGATTTCAACCGCATGGGCCCGCGCAAGGCTTCGCAAAGCCGCGGTCACGATTTCTCACCGGTAGCATGCGGATGGGATTGCTGTAAATTCACGAGACCGCGTTGCCATGATGCGTGTCTCCGGGGCGGTGGAGGCGTAAGATGTCGCACGCGGAAAAAA
>JAGQPY010000490.1 GCA_020426485.1 Planctomycetaceae bacterium | reverse complement strand
ACCAACGGGACCGTCTCGGCGCTTGGAACTTTCCACGTCAATCGACTTTCCACGCCATTGGGTCAAGGGCACCGCCCTTGTTAGGAATGGTCGAAGCCTTGTTGGCAACAATGCAGAAGTGAGCTGCAAACTCGCTCGGCCTTTGTGAAACACGTCCGGATCGTTCTTTGTGTTAATGGCCCTGAAATGGTTGCCGGCGTTGGTTTCCCTTCACCGACAACCGTGCCCCGTGTACACACCGCGGGACTGTGGCTGAAGAACGGGCCAACGACCTTGACGGATCTTTGAAAGGCAGAGAATTTTTTCGTTCGAGTCAACATATCGGAGGCCCGTTTGCTGGCTCGGGAGTGCCGCCGGATGGAGACGGCTGAGCGAACCCCCCGAACTGGTGAATCAACAATACGGACAAGGTCGTTCGAATCGCAGCAGACGGGTGTTTCATGCTGAACGCGACTTTTCCGGACGACTCTGTCATGATCACAGCGTCGTGATTTGAGGCGAGGTGATTCACGCTTCGGTCAACATCGGGAGGAGGGTTCGATGAAAGTCAGCATTGTTGGCACGGGACATGTGGGAGCGACACTGGCGTACGTTCTTGTTCTGGAAGGTCTCTGCGAACGACTGGTGCTGATCAATCGTGACCGACGGAAGGCTCAGGGACACGCGATGGATCTGCAGCATACCGCGTCACTGGTGCGGCATCCCGTTCATGTTTCCAGTGGAGACATTGTTCATTCGGCGGGTTCTGACGTTGTCGTGATGACAATGTCTGTCCCGATGGATCCGGACAAGCCGGACCGTCGCGCGCTGGCGGAAGGAAATGCGGCCATCATTCGAGACTGGATGCCCCGACTTGCTCAAGCCAGTCCCAACGCGGTCTTTCTGGTTGTGACGAACCCGGTTGATGTCATGGCCTGGGCAACGTTGAAAGTCACGGGCCTGCCTTCCGAACGAGTCTGTGGCATTGGAACACTGGTGGACAGTGCTCGGTTCCGCGCGATGATGTCGGAGCAGTTGAGTATCCACCCGGACGACATTCGAGCATACATTCTGGGTGAACATGGAGCGTCGCAGGTGGCGGCCATCAGCGTGGCATCTGTGGGCGGCGAAGATATCGACGAATCTCTGGAGAAGGCTCGCGAGGCAGCGGAAATCACCCGTGACAGCGGAATCGAAATCTTTCGTTTGAAAGGGTTTACCAACTTTGCGGTCGCAAAGGCGACGGCGATGGTTGTGGAAGCGATTCTCCATGACGAACATCACACGATTCCACTGTCCGTTCTGATGGATGGTGACTACAATCTGCATGACGTTTGCCTCTCGATTCCGGTCGTCATCGGTCGGCATGGCGTGACTCGGCGGCTTCGCCCCCGTCTGGAGGAGGCCGAGCTGGCGGCTCTACGGAAGTCCGCCGCAGAAATTGCGGCCTCTAATCAACGCATTTTACCGATTCTTAACCAAACCAACCCTTAGTTGGTGGTAAGTGACGATAGACTGGAATGTCCGCAGGTCGCTGAAATGCTGTTGATTCAGGCATGCCGCGAGCGTGACTTCGCGTTCGAACGGCGTCTGGTCACCGGCATTCAAACCCGCGAACGGGCAAACGAAGTTCAGCCGTTGTCCATCAGTGAGCTGCGGTGAGTTTGTCGTTCGGAACTCCCTGCCCGCCCGATCCCCCCAATACCAACCTGCCGAATTTTCCTTCCACGGCGGCGAAATTTCTCGGAGGCCATCTGAAAAAGAGGTCTGACCCTGTGGAGGGAAAAGGTCAGCCCCCCTTTTTCAGATCGCCTTTAACCACAACGAACAGCCCGTGACGGCTGGCTTCGCCGATACGTTTTCTGTCACTGTTTCAGACGAGTGGTCCCCGTCCACAATAACATCGGGGAGAATGATTATGTCTCGTGACTATTACACTCTGGAAGAATTGACTCAACAACTGGGCCGCGACCAGCGAGTAGTGGAGAAGCAGGTGAGTCGGGGTTACATCCCTGGTCGCCGTGTTGGAGGCGAATGGCGCTTCAACATCGCGGAAATCACCCGGTGGCTGGAACGCGAGATTCAAGGCTTCAATGCCTCCGATCTGGCGGTGCTGGAACGGTCTCAGCAGTCGATCGAAGCCTGTCCGATTTCGCCGATCAGCAGTTTACTGCAGCCCGATCTGGTTGAAGTTCCGCTGGACGCGGGAACCAAACCGTCCGTACTCAAGAAGCTGGTGGATGTCGCCGCACGGACCTGGCAGGTCTTTGACACATCCGCGGTTCTGGAAGCCGTGCGGCAACGCGAAGAGATTGATTCCACGGCGTTCGACGGTGGCGTTGCCGTGCCTCACCCGCAGAGTCGCATGCCGGAAGCTCTGGGAGAATCTGTGATCGCTTTCGGTCGAACTCAGTCGGGAATTCCCTTCGGCGGCGCGAAGCGACAGTTGACCGACCTGTTCTTTCTGGTGCTGGCTCGGGATTCGAATACACACCTGAAAATTCTGGCTCGTCTGGGCCGCCTGTTTCAGACGCCGGATTTTCTGGATCGACTTCGAGCGGCCGAAGACAGTGCGTCGGCTTACGAAGTCATTATCGAAGCGGATCAGGCACTGGGGCGAGAATAGTGCTGCTCCGGGGACGCTCAAACTTCCGGATGTCGTCGTATGCTTTTCTGATCCGGATGATCACGATTCTTTGTCGGGGCTCCGAAAAAATCTGACAAAAGCAGCCAGGCGTTTTTGCGGAAAACCTGATAGACTTTAGTACCCGCCTGCTTCCCCGCCTGCCACAGGAATCCTGAGATGACTGCTCGCCGATCCATTTCCCGACGCGCTGTTCTTCGCGGCCTTGGTGTTTCCGTTGCGTTGCCGACGCTGGAATGTATGACGCCTGCGGCGATGGCCGCTGCTGCGAATCCTACGCCGCCACAGCGGATGGCATTTCTGTTTGTTCCCAACGGTGTGCATCTGCCGGACTGGACGCCTCAAACAGAAGGCTACGGCTTTCAACTGCCGCACATTCTGCAGCCTCTGGCACCCGTGCAGGACGATGTGATGGTTCTGTCGGGGCTGACTCACGACAAAGGGCGAGCCAACGGGGATGGGCCGGGGGATCATGCCCGCAGTGCTTCGGTTTTCCTGACCGGCGCTCAACCGCGAAAGACCGACGGCGCGAATATTCGATCCGGAGTTTCGGCCGACCAGATGGCCGCTCGAATTGCGGGCAAGGCGACTCGCTTTGCGTCGCTGGAACTGGGCTGCGAACCCGGCCGCAGCGCTGGAAACTGCGATTCCGGCTACAGCTGTGCGTATTCGTCAAGTATCTCGTGGGCTTCGGAAGCCTCACCACTGGGCAAAGAAACCAATCCGCGATTTGCATTCGAACGATTGTTCGGCACCGGTGAGCCTCAGCAAAGAGACCGCAATCAGGAACGTCGTCTGGCGTTGCGGAAGAGTATCCTGGACTTCATTTCCGAAGACGCTCGAACTCTGCAAAAGCAACTCGGACGCAACGACCAGCGCAAGCTGGATGAGTACCTGACGGGTGTTCGTGAAGTGGAACGACGAATTGAGAAGTCAGAAGTCAGTCCTCAGTTTTCCGCGGACCTGGACTATCCTGTTCCGAAGGGAATTCCCGGAGAATACGGCGAACATATCCGTCTGATGTGCGACATGATTGTGCTGGCCTTCCAGACCGATTCGACTCGAATCGCGACCTGCATGTTTGCCGACGCGGGCAGCAACCGCAGCTATCGAATGATTGATGTTCCGGACGGACACCATGATTTGTCGCATCATCGAGGCGATGCGGCCAAGCACGCGAAGATTCGGGAAATCAATCGTTTCCACGTCGAACAGCTCAGCTACCTGCTGCAGAAACTGCGAGCGACTCCGGAAGGGGAGGGCAACCTGCTGGACAATTCGATGATTGTTTACGGCAGTGGTCTGAGTGACGGTGATCGACACAACAATGAAAACCTGCCTGTGATCCTGGCCGGACATGGAGGCGGCACGCTGAGCCCCGGTCGTCACGTCCGGTTTCCGACCGAAACTCCGATGTGCAACCTGTTCCTGTCGATGCTGGACAGATTTGGCACGGCCGTCGACTACCTCGGCGACAGCACCGGTCGTCTGCAGGGGTTGGAAATCTGAGTGCCGGGCGTCAGCTGATTCGATTCGGAAGATTGATTCGATCGAATCGTT
>JAGQPY010000048.1 GCA_020426485.1 Planctomycetaceae bacterium | reverse complement strand
GCACGCATGATGACTGCAAAGAGCCGTGTTTTCAGACTCTTTCCGCGAGCCAGTCCCGTTTTTCAACAGGCTGCTAGCGCGAATCTTTCTGCGGGATTCTGGTTCAAGTATGAGACGCCACAGCAGTAGATGTTCACCGCGTCGGTTCGGATGTTGTTTCCCATCAGACTTCAGTGCCCCCCCGAATTTCAGGTGGACGTTCCATGGCCGGAGCAGGATTCACAAATCAATGGAAGTCCGGCAGCCGATGGAATCACCGTCCAGTTTTGCGTCGCCTTTCCCGTCCGAGACCACGACTCGTGGAAATGACTCAACCGCGGATCAATCAATCCCGACGCAATGACCTGTCAGCAGGAAAAGCAGCCAAAGACGTCATGTCGCGGGCGTTCTGTGTAACGAAAAAAGCGGAAGTCTGTCCGTGGTCCGGTCGGAACTTTCTTTTTGAAGTCCGTGGCGACTAAGGATGACAAAACAGCAGGGGACAAAGAAGAGGGCCAGAATTGTGGCGCCGCTGACGCCACCTGCAATTGTGATGGCCATGGGAGGCCAGAAGCCGCCGCCTGCGATGATCAGGGGCAGAAATCCGGCGATGGTTGTCAAAGTTGTGGCCAGTACATGTCGAGACGATTTCACGACGATGCTGTGTACTGCGTCAAGGTCGCCTCGGCAGGCGAGATCGTCTTCCATCAACGCCGCCAGAACGACGATGGAATCGTTAATGGCCACACCGACAAGGCCCATCGTTCCAATAATTGCCATGAAACCAAACGGAAAACCAAAGGCGACCAATGCTCCCAGCCCGCAGCCAACCGCCAGGATGGCGACGGCACCGATCAACGCGGCCAGCCGAAAGGACCGAAACGAAAGGACCAGCGTGGCTACCATCAGAACCGCAAGAACTCCGATGCTGGCCATCAGGTTACCGATGGCGTCGTTTCGTTGTGCATCTTCTCCACCAAACTTCAGTTCGTAGCCGGCGGGCAAAGATTCGACCTCCGGCGCGAGCAATGTTCGGACTTTGGCAAGAACGGGTGCCGGCAGCGTTCCTGCCTGCAGATAAACCTGAATCTCAGTCATCCGTCGACTGTCTTCACGATGTACGGCAGAGACCTCGGGTTTCAGTTCAAAGTATCCCAGTGAAGACAGAGGAATCCCGGAAAATGTCTGCGGTGATGGCAGACCGGTCGGCATCTGTCCCGGCAAAGTCGTCAGTGATTCCAGCGACGTCTGAGAAGACCGCCCCGGATCGCTCACACGCACACGCACCGGAAGCTCTTCCGTTTCTTCGAGCATCATTCCTCCGACTGTTCCGTCGAGCGTACTCTGCAGTTCAGCGGCGATGGTCTGATGGCTGATCCCGACAAGCCTGGCTTCATCTTCGTTCACCACGAACTGCAGCCTTGGTTCCGGTTCTGTCAGTTCCGAGCGGACATGTGTGACTTCAGGCAACTCCTGAACCAGTGATTTCAGCCGATGTGAAATCTCGGTCAGTCGGTCGAGATCCGGCCCAAAAATCTGAAGTTCAACAGGTGCTTCAAAAGGCGGCCCCTGTTCCAGTTGTCGTATCAGAACCCTTGATTCCGGAAAAGAATGATCGACCATCGACTGCAGGCGATTAATCTGCTCGTGCAGCCGGTCAGTGTGCCGCAGCCGGATCATTCCCTGAGCGTATCGCGGAACGTTGCGACGAGCGGCAATCTGATTGTAGTAGAACGGTGGAGCACTGCGGCCAATCCACCAGGTGACATCAGCGACATAGTCGGTTGCCCGCAGAAAATCGCGCACTGCCAGCGCTTCGCGCTGGCAGTCTTCGATCGATGCGAGTGGGCTCAATTCAATTTCAATGGCAACCTGATCGCGGTCAGCGGGCGGGAAGAACTGTTCGGGCAGTGATCCTGCCAGCAGAAACCCCAACACCGGAATGACCACACTCAGCGCAATTCCGGAAATCGGATGACGCAGTGCCGAAATCAGAACGCTTCCGAACATGGCTGCGAGTCGATCGCTGCGAAAGCCGTTTCGGAACAGCATTTCCGCTGGATTCCCTGACCGGATCTGTCGTTCGGATTCCTGCGGTCGTTGCGAAATCAGCAGCCCGGTTACCGCAGCAATGACCGTCAGTGCCAGAAATAAAGAGCTGAAGATCGCGACAATCACATTGACAGCGATGGAGCCCACAAACTCACCGGCCGGACCCGGCATCAGCGCAATCGGGGCAAAGGCCAGTGCCGTGGTGACGGTGGATCCCAGCAGCGGCACTGTCAGATGCCGAACCGTCCTTCCAACGGCCTCGACGGATGATTCTCCAGCGGTCCGCCTCCGGCTGATTTCGTCCACAATCACGATGGCGTTGTCAATTAACAGTCCCATTGCGATGATCAGTCCGGTGATCGACATCTGGTGCACCGGAATATCTGCCACGCGCATTCCGGAGAACACCATCAGTGACGACAGCGGCAGCGCGATTCCGACAATCATCGCGCTGCGCCAGCCCATCATGAAGAGGACCACGGCCATCACAGATGCCGCTCCCAGCAGCATGTTCTGCTGCAGGTGCTGCAGCCGATCTGAAACGTATTCGCTTTGGTTGAAAACATCTACCAGTCGCAGGCCGTTCGGGAGCTGACCGCCGAACCTGGTGAGCACATCGGAAGATTTTTCATTCCAGACATCAATCCGCTGGTCAGGACGAATCAGGCATGCCAGAACCACCGCGGGTTTGCCTTCGACGAATGCCAGCTCATCCGGTGGTGTTTTCACCGTTCGTTGCACGCCGGCAAAGCTGCCGAGGCGGACGACGTCACCTGAGATCCCTGATTCCACAGGGATGGATCGAATTCGTTCCAGTGAATCCAGTTCTCCTGAAACCGTCACCGGAATCCTGTTGCGCTGGCTGTTGATCTGTCCGGCTGAGAATCGGGAATCACTGGCCCGAATGGCGGAACTCACTCGTTCTGCAGACAGCCCCATTTCCGCCAGCGCGTATTGATCAACAGTCACCAGGATTTCTTCCTGAGCATCTCCGTAGATATCGACATCTTTAGTGCCGGAGACGGTCAGCAGCTGATCCCGAAGTTCTTCCGCCAGTCGGCGAGCAATCCCCGGCAGCACCGGTTGAACGTCAGTGTGATTGACAGCCGATTGAGCAGCTGTCGGCGGTTCGATGACCAGAGCAATCAGTCGCGTGTACGCTGTCACCTCGATCTTTTCGAACCGGGGCTTTGATGCCGTCGCCGGCAGACGTGCTTCCGCGTCCGAAACTCGATCTCGAATTCTTGACCAGATCGCCGGCGCGTCGTTTCCGTAAATATTGTCAGCCAGCTCAATCGTGATCGTTGAGAAGCCGTTCCGTGAGATACTGCGGACTTCCTTGATTTCCGGAATCTCACGCAACTCATCTTCAATCGGGTCGCAGATCTGAGCCTCTACCTGCTCGGCATCAGCACCCGGAAGACTGGTCAGGACGAATGCCGCACGCTCCGTCAGCAGCGGATCTTCCATCCTGGGAAGAACGAGATAGCTGGAGATTCCGGAAACCAGAACCAGGCCGATTGTCAGAATTGTGAGCCTTGGGTTTCTCAGAAACAACGTGGACATCAGCGGCGTCCTTCCGCTGCGACGGAAGCGTTGTCCCTATCTGCTTCCGGGACGTCGCCATTCTGTGATGTGGTTCGCCGTGTGAGGTCCTCAGAAATATCATCAGCAACGTGAACGATCTGTCCTGGAGAGATTCGATGTGCTGAGGAAATGATGACGTTCTCCTG
Source organism: Planctomycetaceae bacterium (assembly GCA_020426485.1). GTDB lineage: Bacteria > Planctomycetota > Planctomycetia > Planctomycetales > Planctomycetaceae > JAGQPY01. The sequence goes on along the minus strand of JAGQPY010000048.1, from coordinate 17,679 downwards.
AGGAAAGATCGCACCCCGCACGATCGCTGCGACTTCATCAGAATGAAGCATTTCCACTGGTCGCGCGACCGCTCTGTACAGTTCAGACGGCTCATCGGATGGTTCGATCACGTAAACATTCCACAAGCCTTTTGTTCCGGTTGTCAGTGCCGTGAGAGGAACGCGAAATCCCGAAACGGCTTCTGTTTCTGTGATCTCAAGCTGAATGAGCTGGCCTGAATACAGATCCGGACCTTGTTCACACACCGCTTCGGAACGACGACTCAGACGAACCAATGGGTCCGTTGTTTTCTCTGCCGACTGATCACCGGAGTGCGTTTCCTGTGAGGCGATAACTGCCTTGTGAAGATCGATGATGACCGTCTGTGTTCGCGTTTCAGAACGCACTTCAGCCACAACGTTTCGCACGAAGCCGGTGATGCGGTTGCCGTTCACAGAAAGCTCGACTGTCGAACCGGGGTTGAGTCTCACGGCAACTTCGGTGGGTATGCCGACGTGAGCCTCCAGTTGCATGTCCTCAATGAGTTCCAGCACGAACTGTTGCGCCGAAACAAGATCACCTTCATCAACCATCCGGCGGACAACCCGGCCTGCGAAGGGTGCCTTCAGGAAGCTGTCATCGAGCTCCGTCTGCACGCGACGGCGCTGTGCGTCGATCATGGCCAGAGAAGCTTCTTGTGCCTGAATCTGTTCTGCTCGCGTTCCTGCCAGCAGTTCCTCCAGTCGCTTTGCAACAGCGTCACGACGAGACTGAGCGGCCTTCAACAGCAGTAAGGCATCATCGACTTCCTGCGATGTCCCGGCACCTCGGTTAAGAAGTGAGCGATTCCGCTCCAGAGCAGACTGCTGCAGTCGAACCTGAGCATCGGATGCCGAAAGCTCGGCGTGAGCTGCTGCAATGGTTTCCGATCTCGGTCCCTTTGTCAGTTCTGCGAGGATCGCGGACTGCTGCTGATGTCTTGCGTTCAGTTCGTCTTTTTCGATCCGCAGACGACGTGCGTCAATCTCCGCCAGAACCTGTCCTGCGGAGACACTTTGTCCTTCGTCGACGTGGACGGCCGTCAGTCGGGCAGATCGTTCGAATGCAAGCTGAACTCGTCGTGCGGGCCTGATAATTCCCGGATACAATCGAGTCTGCTGGTACGCAGTGACCGGAACCAGTGTCTGCACCGAAACGGTCAGTGCATGAGACGGTGCTTCCATGTCGGCCTGAGACAGTCGCGTTTGGAGCAATTCATGTGACAGATATGCCTGTCCGGCATAACCGAACGCAGCCGCGATGGTGCCAAGCAGGACTGGAAGCCAAGGTCGTGTTCTTCCGTTTCGACGCTGCGACGTTGTCATGGGTGTCAGATTGTGTTGACTTCGATGCATGATGGGTCACCAAGGCTGCTTCAGCATCGCGAACTCATCCGGAAATATCTGTCGCAGGATGACTTCCGTCGCTTCCGGCAGATCGACTTCGCGGGATAGAGGTGTCCAGCCGAAGCCATCCAGCAGGCGATGGATGTTCTGACGAATCGCGAGGAACGGTTCTGCAATTCCCAGTTCGGTCAGCGCTTCGCTGGTGGCGATGATGGAATAGGCTCCCTCGGACATTGACCAAAGGCCGAACACCAGTCCTTCCGGTGTGATCGATGACGGCAGATCCAGATGTCCCTGAGCAACCGCGTCGCGGACAATACCCGCGACGATGCCAACACACTGAAGCTGACAGGAACGTACCAGCGCGCGACGTTCCTCGGTTGTTTTGTTCCAGATGGAATCCGACTTGACGATCTGCTCGACGTGGAAGTGGTCGGGAAACAGGCGGACGAATAATTCGGCGGCGACACCGACGGCGGCCAGTCGCAATCGCGGTACGGCTCGATGAGCGGCTGCTCGTTGAAACATTTCGCGGCGTTTGTTCATCGTCTCCACCAACAGTGCGAGAATGATCTCCTCCTTGCACCGAAAGTGGTTGTAGATCGTGCCTCGGGAAACCCCAAGACTTTCTGCAAGCGATTCCAAAGACAGGCCGTGGTAACCACCCTTCAAAACCATCCGGCGCGCCAATTCAAGAATGCGTTGCTCCCGCAGCAGAATGGCCTGTTTTTTCGGGGTATCTGTTTTCATGTCGTAGATATTCTGACATCGTGTCAGGATTTGCAACAGAATTCTGACGGAATGGCAGCATCCGGTGATCTTTGGATGATATCTCAGTGAACACGGACCACGTGCTGAGCGTCGCTGATCGTGCGTGACGGCGGCGTTACCAGCGACGCCTGACGTCCTGATGCCGTGAAGGAGGCCGTTACTTAACGGGCGGCCATCCGTTTCCGGCGGAACTTCGCCGGTTCCCTGGATGATGCTTTTGTGTCCACAGCGTTTCGATACGCCGGGAGTTTCAAGTTTTCAGCGGCAATTCTCGGCCACCAAACCGAACGACTGGGAAGTTTGATGGAAAGCACGATTCTGACGGCAAGTGCAGCCTGAAACCTCTGAGCCAGCGCTTTCAGGACGTCAGGTTCCGGTGAAATGGGTTGAACCTGTTGCAAAGCGGCGATCGACTGGCGTAACCTGTGCCAAAAGTCGCGGCATCTCACGGAAAGGGTCAGACATGGCTGACGAAGAAACTCCTCAACCTCCAGCACAATCACCGGCCCCCAAAGCCGTCGATCCGCGAAAAAAGGAACTGGCGAAACAACTCTGGGAGCGTCTCGCAAAAAGCCGCCCGGGTCCGGACAATAAGGACCTGCTGTATATTGCTCGCTTCGTGCCCCTGCTGGCATCTGGTGCGATCAAGACCTTGCTGACGCGAAAACTGAGCGTTGACGAACTGAAAGAGCTGATTCAGTACGTTCCAAAGGCTCGGGACATTGCTATTAAGCTCTATCTGCAGATGGGTGTCGAGAACGCTGAAGAGGAAGACCTTCGGTTTATTCTCAGCCACTCCGCCTCCTTGGACGCAGCCAAAGTACTGCTGAAACGGTTTCCGTCCGACCCGAATCTGATTCTGGTTGAGCGAACGGTCGAGGAGCTCAAGGATGTCGTCGCGAAAATTCGCAAGCAGGAGCTGACTCGCGCTGTGATGAAGGAGATCGACCGAGTTTTGTGATCGGTTCTGAGACAGATCGTGCCTCGTCGTTCAAACGGAGCGTCTTCAGACTCTGAGCACCGGGAGTGAGATCGATCATCAGTGATTCGAAGTTGCTGAAACACAAAAAGCCCGACGTCTGCCGCAGCAAACGTCGGGCTTTTTTGTTTTGTGTGACACATGTCACAAAGAGGCGCGAGTGGGATTCGAACCCACGGTACACGGATTTGCAATCCGATGCCTTAGCCACTTGGCTATCGCGCCACAAAGAACAACCTGTAACCCTCACACTCGACGCAAAAACACGGTTTCAGGGGTCTGAAAAGACCAAAGAAAAAGGTGAGGATGGGATACTCACAAAGAATCTAGCGGTCGCGTGGTGTCGGGCGATTGTACGAGTATTATCGTCAGGACTTCCAGTTGGCTTCAGGAAAAAATGATGGAAATTCGGTGGTTCTCATTCGCTATTTTCCGCAATCTTCCGCTTTGGCACGACACACATCGAATTTGAAGGTTCACCGAACCTTTGGTAGATGGTCACAGGCACGACGGATAGCATGGAATGTGGGTGGTGCATGCATCCTGAGGAACACAGTGCCGGGCAATTCCGCCCGGCAGCCGGTTTTCTCGCACTGTTGACGCGCACCACGGAAGAAGCACATTTTCACTCACCACAACGGACGGTGGTTTTCATCAACAGTATCATTGGAGTGCGGTGGTGTCTGAGTCTGAAGAACAATTGATCTATGTCGCTCGTGAAGCGGTCAGTCAGTGCAACTGGGTTGTCGGCGAATGTGCGACAAAATGGACAAAGAAGTATGCTCGCGGCCGTACCGATGCGGATTTCGGCCAGATGGTGGGTCTCAGCGGTGATCAGATCTATCAACGTCGCCGCGTCTGGGAGACATTTGGCAAGGGTTACGAAAACTACCAGAACCTGAAGTGGTCATTCTTCTACGTCGCCTTGAACTGGGAAGACGCGACGAAGTGTCTGAACTGGGCTGACGAAAACGAAGCGACAGTCGCCGAAATGCGAGCCTGGCGCAGAGCTCAGCATGGTGAGGATCTGTTCGCCGAGCCGGAAGACGCGTATTCCGAATGGGCGGCTCCACTGGCCATGGATACTCGGGATCTGCCGATGAGCACGGTGATGGATCCAGCCGGTTTTGTCCCATCCGGACAGGGGCCACGTGCCGGAATGGGATATTCGGGCAGCGATGTCGAAACGATGGCCGGTGCCGCGAGGGAATCCAGCGATTACGCACCGTTCCGAACGGGGGCCACCGCGCCGGCACCTGCAGAACAGGCGGCCGAAGTAGGTGTTTTGGAACGACCGGAACCAACGGCGGACCAGATCTGGAAACGCACGGTTTCTGTTCTGGAAAAGATCAACAGCAGCCTGACAACCAAGGTGCTGAAATCCTACGAACAGCAGCCGGAAAAACTTCAGGAACGACTGGCCGACGCGCTGAATGAACTGAATGAAAAGCTGGGTGGATTGCTGTAAGGCTCCGTTGAAGTGACTCAAGCCAGCGCTGAGCGATTTCTTCTGGTGAAGCACGTCACTGGCACCTGCGGTGAATTCGTTGTGGGCGACACCAACAGATGGCTGGATATCAGTCGCTGGTTTTCGCAAAGATGCGTGAGTCATGAGTTATCCCGAACCTGCAAGTCCGAACACTGCTCCGCCACCTTCCACCAATACGCTGCTGGTGGCGGTTTTACTTCTGCTCGCTGGTGCTCTGGTTTATCAGACGGTCGCACCGTGGCTGACTCGATCTGTTCAGCCAGCCTATGAGCCACGCCCAATCACGCCTCGAGGTGAACTGGGGGCGGATGAGCAGTCCACGGTTGAGGTATTTCGGCAGGCATCACCCGCAGTCGTCTTTATTCAGACGAAAGGTTGGCAGCCATTTCTGCTGGGCGGCGGTCGGGAGGAGCCGATTTCTTCCGGCACCGGGTTTGTCTGGGACCAGTCGGGATACATCATCACGAATATGCACGTGATTCAGGATGCTCTCAGCGGCGGTCATCATGCTTCACTTGAAGTCCGTTTTACCACCGGTGAAGTTGTTGATGCAGAAATCATCGGCGGCGTGGCTGAAAACGACATTGCTGTTCTGAAAGTCGATGCTGCCGATGCTGCGTTACAGCCCATCATGCTGGGAACGTCCGGAGATCTGGAAGTCGGTCAGAAGGTGCTGGCCATCGGGAATCCGTTTGGTTTTGACCAGACGTTGTCCACGGGAGTCATCGGCGGACTGAATCGGACGGTTGGCACGCCGGACTCCGGAGAGTTCCTCACGGGATTGATTCAAACCGACGCCGCCATCAATCCCGGAAACTCCGGCGGGCCCCTGCTCGATAGTGCCGGACGATTAATCGGTGTCAACACGGCCATCATCAGTCCGACAGGCAGCTACGCCGGGCTTGGGTTTGCTGTGCCCGTGGACTCCGTTGTCGAATCTGTGAGCCGCGTTCTCAGTGAAGCCAGCGGCAAACGTCGCCCCGCGCTGCTGGGTGTTCAGATCATTGATCGCGACACCGCGCTGGCCATGGGGATTTCTCCCGAGATTGTCGATGCGGGTCTGTTCGTAGTGAGGGTTCAGGGGAATTCGGCGGCAGCGGAAGCCGGATTGCGTCCGTGGGACCAGATTATTGCCATCGACGGTGAGCCGCTCAAAGATGTGGCCCAATTACGAGTGTCCGTGGAAAGCAGGGAACCGGGAGATGTCGTGAAACTGACGATCATCCGTCGAACCGGTCGCCGCGTGGTCGAGGGCGAAGTTTCAGTCGAGCTTCGGGCTGAGAAGGTCTTGTTTTAGTCGATTCGTCGCTTCAGACCCGGAATGGATCGAATGCCAGGTGACGATTGTCACTTCAGCGATCTCCTCGTCTACAACCCGCCGGTACAAATCCGATTCCGGAATCACCCACAGAACCGGGGATTGCTGCCGCGACAAGGCTGAAACCCGGTGGAATACTGATCGGTAAGGTTGTCAGACCCGACTTTGTCAGGGCCTCTCACAGAAATGAACAGATGTAGTCTGTAACTTCGTGCACTTTGATCTGGAAGGACGAGTCCCCTTCCACGCGGAACGAGCTTCCTCCACTGACATCTGACCACGATGTCTGACCCTTGGGACACCAGGATACGCGGCCCGATGTAATTTCCATCAGTTCCGGGCGACCAGTATTGAACGTGTATTCCCCCGGCAACATCACGCCCAGGGTTTTGGTGCTTCCATCTGAAAACTCAATCGTTCTGCTGGTCACTTTGCCATCAAAGTAAATGTTGGCGGCTTTGATCACGTTCACAGATTCAAATTTGGTCATGAGAATTCAGGGCCTGGTGAGTCGATTTGCAGAATGGACAGATTGGTCGAAGGAAGCCAGCGATCACGGCCGACAGACCCTCGTTCAGCGCCGAGTCGGGGCGGGATTGTATCGATCGAATCGGTTGTAAAAACACTGTTGGTCGAACATTTCGGGCAACTTTCGTGTGTTACAGTCGATTGGTGAAACCTGGAGCCTTCGCCTGTCCGTCAGGCGGTTTCGGGGTTGATGATTCTCTGCAAGCCGAGAAAGTTCTGCGATGCCTGCCACTGCCATTCATTCTCTTGATGAACTTCTTGCCTCCGAACAGGTCCCCAGTCTGCCGGAGGTGGCGTTACGCGTCATCCAGATTGCTCAGCAGCCGGATCCTGATGTCCAGGAACTGATTCGGACGATCCGGATGGACGCGGCGATTGCCGGCCGAGTTCTGAAATTTGCAAACTCAGCGCTGTTCGGACTCCGGAGTCGTCCGTCATCAATCGAGGCGGCCGTTCCGATGCTGGGCACAACGCTTGTTCGAACGCTCGTGCTCGGCTTCACCCTTGCCCGTCAGACAAAGGCATCGGAAGCTTATCAGCCTTGGTTTCGGCAGCTCTGGCGTGAGACCCTGTTTCAGGCTGCAGCTGCTGAGTACCTTGCGGAAAAATCGGGCAAAGCCGACGCTCCGACATGGTTTCTGGGTGGGCTGCTGCAGGATGTTGGCCAGCTTGCTCTGCTGAATGCCTTCGAATCCGAATATGTTGACCGGGTTCTGGAGGTCGCCGACGCACGCAGCCGAGCTGAACGGGAGCGAGACTCATTCGGGTTTACTCACGTCGACATCTCTGTGGCCCTGTGCCGCCGATGGAATCTGGAGCAGACGCTGATCGAATCCATTGAATCTCATCACCGTCTTCCATCTCTGCTGACAATGGACCATCGGGCACAGATGTCATTCGGGCTGGCGGCGGCTTCCTGCTGCTCGGAGTACATGGATGCCATCAGTGAACGCCTGACTGCGGCTCGAACGGACGTGGAACGCTGTCTGATTGAGGTTTGTGGCGTTCTTCCGCAGGACGTGTTCCCGGTCCTTGCTGAAATGGACGTTCGCAGCGCTGAGCTGGCTGGTGGTTTTTCAGTCGACATCGGAAATGTTCCGTCACGTGAACGACTTCTCGCAATGGCTCAGTCGGTTCTTCGTGAGATTGCGATGGAACGACAATTGAGAGGTGTCGACAGGAAGGCCGTACCGGTGGCGGCTGTCAACGAGAAAGACAGTCATTCTGAATTTGATCGGTCCAACTGGTCGGAGTGGTTCCACGGTGATTCAGATGTGTACAACGATCAGTATGCCAAACACGCTGTGCCACGCGAACTTGCTGCCAACCATGCGAATGGTCTGTCACTGGGACTGATGGAGGTCCGGCTTCATGAACGAACTGTCGCAGAGCACTCCGAAAAAGAATTCGAACGAATTGTTCGCATTCTGAAGGACGCGGTTCGACCAGCAGATCAGGTCGCCAGAATCAATGATCGAACATTCCTGGTGATCATGCCGGGGCTGAATCACGACCTTGTTCGTCGGATTGCAGAGAGTATTCAGTTTCGCTTGATGGAGTTGTTCGATTTGCTGAGCGATGACGATGAAACACCTGTGATCGGTGGGGTTGTCGTTGTTCCAAACTCAAAGAAGCCCGCTGATACGGATCTGGTCCTCGAAGCGATCACGGCAGCATCCGCCACCGCGGCTCAGACCGGAACTCGCACGTCATTCCATCTGGTTGTCGGCAACCGAATTCAGACCGTCTGAATTCTTTCGTGCCATCGGATGCCTGAAGGGACTGCTGAGTATCGTTCAGTCTCGGCGTGAAGTGACGGCTTTCCAACTTTTGCCGCAGCGTGGACTCGGACCTGTCATGGTACAACTGAGCTGAGCTCGGAACCATAGCGAACCCGCTGCACAACTGATTGCTTGCGCGGACACGGGCGGTCGAAAGGCACCGGTTCGTCCGTGTTGAGCGCGCGTTCGTCGCTGCTCATTGATCCCGTCAGATCGTGGTCCACAAACGGAATTGCTTATCGCAATCCGTCGGCGGGGTTTTACAGTGCAGCGGATCACGACTTTCGGTTGCACTCAAAAACGGCCGACGGTGTTTCATCAAAAACTGTCCCGGTTGCCGACGGCGACTGGACCGATGTCCACAGTGAAGTGAATAATCTGCGAGATGTTTCGGGGCGGGTCTTGCTGCGAGTCCGCTCTTTGTCCGGAATGTTGCCGTTGTGCCGATCGAAAGGCCGGACTGTGCCGCAGGTTCATACTTCACTGATCGTTGCTTCCCTGTTCTGTGTCATCATGCTCGATCACGGTGGATGCCGTGATGTATCGGCACAGGAAGTCAGTTTGCAAGCAGGCTTTCCACCTTCATCAGAGGCGCCCGGTGAGTTTCCTCATGCGTCAGATTTGCAGTACATCAACCGGATTGTGAAGGCGACGGTGTCCACCGGCTTTGAGATGTACAATCCGCATTCTGAGAAGGCACTTGTTGAACTGAAACAGATGGGATTCACTCAGGTCATTTTGGATTGGCCGAACCTGCACCAGGCGGCTGCCGACTGTGGTCTCAAATTTGTTCTGGCACATTGGTGGAACGATAAGACAACTGAAGAAGAGATCTTGTCGGCCGTTGAACGTGCTCGGTCTGTCGATCGTGGTTCGCTGATCGGCTTCAGTGTGATGGATGAACCGGAACGGAATTCACCCGACACTCCGTTTGGTTTTTACGTTGATTTGTATGAAAAACTGAAGCCGATTTTCGCACAGGAGTTTTCCGGCACTCGCCTGGAAATTTCACACTGGGGACCGCTCGCACGCTGGACTGATGAGCACTATGAATACTTTTCATACCTGTATGAAGCTGCCGATGTGATGCGAATCATGCCGTACCCGGATCTGCATGAAGCCCCTCTCTGTGAAGTATTTCTCATGATGCAAAGGACGCAGCGTCTGATGAAACTCGCGGATCGGAGAATACCGCTTGTCGTTATTCTGCAGACGTGGGTATTACCTCCGGAAAACAAGCTTCCGGAGATTGCTGAGCTGCGAGTCATGCTCTGGCAGGCCATGTTATGTGGTGCCGAGACGGTTTCATTCTTCGATTATAATCAGGACGTCTGGAGTCAGACGCCGGGCTTTGCGGAGCAGTTTCGGGAGCTCATGCAGGAAGCCACCTCGTTTCAGCGGCGTTTTGGCGGCATGACGGCGGAATCAACGATGTCGCGGGATGGTGTGTTGTCGGCGCGCGTGAAGTCGTCCGACGGAAAATTTCATCAGATTCTGGTCAACACGCGTCGTACGGCCGTCGGCAGCCTGGATCCACTGGCGGTGCTGATTTCTGAAATCAGGGGTTCTGAAGAATCCGTCGCGGCGTGCGACGTTCCGTCATGTCGTCAGACGTGTGACGTGTGTCACAGTTGGAATTCGGCGTCGGGGATGAGCGTCATCTGCCATCAGAATCACGGCCTGGCAACGACCTGGTGTCGAGATCGTGCGGAGACAGTGTTTTCGGCGTGTTCTTCAAGACCGCGCAGTGATCGTCGATGCCGGCTGCGCCGGAGACTCCGTCGATGAGGAAACCGGCTACGGCATGGTGACCGAATTCGATGTGGTTTTCCCTGACCAGGCCCTGCCGGTCGTGCCCTGAAGTTGTTTCCGCTGTTGCCGTTATTCCTGTCCGGGAGGAACGGCATCTTTCAGAATCTCATTGAGCCGCTTGGTCATTGCCTGGACCCGCATTGGTTCAGTCGCCGCCAGATCGTTCGATTCACCGATATCCGTCGACAGGTTGTAAAGAGACGTCGTCTGCTGCATCTTCCCCGCTTGTTTCCTTCGACCTTTGGTGCCTGTCGCGGGTTCCGTCTTCCGGATTAGTTTCCAGTCGCCAACTCGCAGTGCTGCATTGGTTGGTGACTGAATGTTCAGGATTTCTTCGTGAGGGCTTGCTGCCTGCTGCGTCAAAACAGGCCAGATGTCACGACCGTCGATGGGAAGCACCTGATCCAGGGAGCCACCGGCCTGCTTAATTAAAGTTGGGTACCAGTCAATGATGTGAACGGGTTCGCTGATTCGCTGTCCGGCGGCAATTTTCCCAGGCCAATGGGCGAACGCACAGCCTCGAACACCGCCTTCCCAGATGCTGCCCTTGAAGCCTCGCAGCGGCCCGTTCGTTCCGGGGGGAGGTCCCCCGTTATCCGATGAAAACACGATCAGCGTGTTTTTTCTGCGTCCGGCTTTTTCAAGAGCATCGACGATCCGGCCAATACCTTCGTCAACCGCCGCCAGCATGCCCGCCAGTTGCCGCCGCGCGCCCCTGAGCTGGTGATAGGGCTGCAAATATTCGTCGGGAACCTGCAATGGCGCATGAACGGCGTTGTAGGGGACATACAGAAACAATGGTCGGGTCGGATCCTGATCACTGATGATGCGGCAGGCTTCCTGAGTCAGCAGATGAGTGCTGTAGCCTTCTTCTCGTAACTCCTGATCATTTCTGTACCAGTCATGCCACTCGCCTCGCATGTGCGTGTAATTATCGATCATCCCGAAGAAGTGGCCGTACTGGGAGTCAAAGCCTCGGGCCAGAGGCAGATACGAAGGTTCGAATTCGCCAAGATGCCATTTCCCGACGATTGCCGTCGTGTAGCCGACGTCTTTCAGGGCGTTGGCCAGAGTTCGTTCTTCCAGAGGCAACCCCCATTTTGCATGAGGTCGAACCACGGAATAGACGCCCGTTCGAGTTGCATACCTTCCGGTCAGCAGGGCCGCTCGCGTCGGAGAGCAAACAGGTTGAACATAGTGCGATTCAAGAATCGCTCCTGCTGCGGCCAGTTGATCGATGCGGGGAGTCTGAATGTCCTGACCACCCATGAAACCACAATCGGCATAGCCGAGGTCATCAATCAGCAGAAAGACTATGTCCGGCTTTGGACGCTGATCTCCGGCCTGCGCGGATGAGAGTCCGGTCCGAGGAAACGCGGCGGCCACGAACAGAGTGATGAATGCGATGAGGTGCTGATAGGTTTTCATGCTCGCATATTTCGAAAGGACGGGCGTCAGGAACTCATCGATTTCCCGGGCGGGAACCGAGATCGCGGTCATTGAACATTCGACTTACCGATGAAGTGGCTGGCACAATCGACTGCTGAAGCCGGCTGGTGAAGGATTGACTGCGTCGAACCATTTTCGACCACAGACTTGCTGAATACCGAGAGACAGGGGGCTGTGGTGTCTTCGGAGAATGCTCGGTTGGGGGCAGACCGCGGTCCTGAAGACAACCGAAGCGATCACGTTATACTGCGGATCGCAGGCTGGCAATCCCGGCCAACTGTTGTGAAACTAACTTCAGCAAAAGCCCACCGAGTGTCCGGAAAAAAGTTCAATTCAGAATCACTCTCCGTATCCCGGTTTCTTCTCGGTGCCGCCATTTTTGAGGGGGCGTTGTTCGCTGCTGCCTTCGTACTCGGAAAGGTTCTGGGGATCTGGCCGACGTCTCAGCTGATCTGGTCATGGGAAGGTGCCCGACTTGGTCTTCTGGCGACAATTCCCATGCTGCTGCTGTTTGCGGCCAGCTGGCTGACAACAAATCGCTCGTTCCGTCAGATTCGCGAGTTCCTGAGAGATTTTCTGGGGCCCATTCTGGACGAATGCGGGCTGCTGGATCTGATCGGACTGGCCCTGCTGGCCGGTGTCTGTGAAGAAGTGCTGTTCCGGGGACTGATCTGGCAATTCATCACGACATTCAACCCAACGTTGGCAGTCCTGGTCACGAACGTGCTTTTTGGGCTGGCTCATTCAATTACTCCGCTGTATGCATGGCTCGCAGGTCTCATTGGTTTGTATCTGACGGCTTTGATGTCGCTCGGAGCAGAGCCTAATCTGCTGATTCCAATGGTTGCTCACACGGTCTACGACTTCGTTGCGTTCCTGCTGGTGCGATGGGATTATCGGCGTTGCCCGCGGGAAGGCGATCTCGATCACGATGAGGAAACAGATTCATGAATTCAATTCGCTGGTGGCTGCCCCCGACAACACATGCTGGTCCGTTCAATGAATCCGGGTGCAAACTCCGGAATCTGACGCGGCAGCGACCAACAGAACCGAGGTGTCGCTGTCGTGTTTTGAACACCGTTTGGGTTCTGATCGCCTGCCTCTCGTCGTCCGTGTTTGGGCAACAGCTCGACCTGAAATATCAGACGGAGAAAGATCTGCCCTACTACGGCGAAGGGCAGCAGACCGAATATCAAAAGGAACGTTGCCTGCTGGATGTTTATTACCCAATGCAGGATGACGATGCAGCCTTAGACAGACGGCCGTTTCCCGCGGTGGTGTGGTTTCATGGAGGTGGATTGCGAGGAGGCAGCAAATCAATTCCCGGCCGGCTGAAGGAACAGGGTGTCATTGTGGTTGCCGTCAATTACCGTTTATTTCCCAAAGCAAAGTGCCCGGAATACATTCAGGATGCGGCTGCGGCGACAGCATGGGCCTTTAAAAACGTGTCGCGATTTGGAGGCGATCCGAAGCACATTTATGTTTCCGGACATTCCGCTGGTGGATATCTCACCAGCATGATCGGCCTGGATCGAACCTATCTGGCTGCTCACGACGTGGATGCGAACCAAATTGCGGGACTGATTCCCTTCAGTGGTCACACCATCACACACTTTACTCCGCGGGAAGAACAGGGGATTCCGGACGTTCAGCCAACGATCGATCGATTTGCGCCGCTCTTTCATGTCCGGGCGGACGCCGCTCCGTTGGTGCTGATCACTGGTGACCGGGAACTGGAGTTACTGGGACGCTATGAGGAAAATGCGTACATGGCTCGCATGATGCATGTCGTCAAGCACCCGTCCACAAGGATCTACGAACTGGGTGGCTTCGATCACGGCGGAATGGCAGACCCCGCGTTCACGATTCTTTTGAAGTTTATCCGGAAAACCGAACGGGACCTGTCACAAACGCCGCAGTAACACGCTCAACGCGATGCGTCTCCGGAATGCCGGGTCCTGTGAAAGAATCATGTGTGACGACGGAAACTGCCTACCATTCCCCAAGCTCTTCCTGCAGTGTGCACCACTTCTCTTCGGCATCACTGAGTTCCGTCTGGATCGCTTCGATTTCGCTGTGCAGCTTCATCGCCAGAATTGCATCGGCCGTGTTCATCAGCTGCTCATTCAGAGCCTTCTTCTGTTCGTCCAGTTTTGCAATTACTTTTTCCAGGTTTCGGGCCTGTTTTCGAGCGGCATGGTGATCTTTTCCGGAAAGCTCTTTGGTCCTGGCGACATTGAGTTTCTCCGTCGGTGGAGCAGCCAATTTGTTGGCCGCTCGTTCACGTTCCCCTTCTTCGATTTCCTTGTTCACGTAGTAGAGATAGGCATCGTAGTCGCCGCTGTAGTTTCTGGCTCGGCCGTCACGAACTTCAATGATATTGGTGGCGACCCGTTTGACAAAGTGTCGATCGTGACTGGTGAACAGTACGGTTCCCTTATAGTTGAGCAGCGCGTTGGCAAGAGCTTCGACCGTTTCCACGTCCAGGTGGTTGCCCGGTTCGTCCAGAATCAGAATGTTGTAATCACCCAGCAGCAGGCCAGCCATACACAGTCGTGCTCGTTCGCCTCCGGAAAGAACTCGAACCGGTTTGTTGACATGTGCACCACGAAACAACAGCGCTCCGGCGACATTCAGGCAGTCCTGTGTTGTGATGCCGGGCATGGAAGTGTATTCAAGATACTCCAGCACCGTCTGGTCCTGAGGCAGTGATGAATACACATGTTGAGCATAGACACCGATTCTGCAGCCATATCCCCACTTCACCTGTCCGGAAACGGGTTTCAGTGAATCAACCAGCGTGCGCAGCAGAGTTGTTTTTCCCTGACCGTTATCACCGACGATGGCTGCCCGCTGCTGATGTTCCACTTCCAGTTCAATACCGCTGGCGACGGTGTGATCCGGGTAACCGATGGCCAGATCGATACAACGAACAGCGGGACCCTGCCGTGGCTCGACCACCGGCGCCTTGATGTGGGCGGACGGCTGATCACTTTCAATGTCGATTGTTTGAAGTCGATCCAGCTGTTTCTGTTTTGAACGAGCCTGACTGGCTGAAGTTGCGCGGGCACGGTTCTTTTCGATGAAACGCTGCAGCTGTTTTTGTTTGGCAACGACTGCTGCATTGGTTCGTTCGTCGCGGACGCGATCTTCTTCGATCTTTTCCAGGTAGGGTTCCACCTTGCCCGGATACAGAGTGAGTTTTCCGCGAGCCAGGTCGAGTGTCTGATCGCAGGTGGCTGTCAGGAATGCTCGATCATGGGAGACGATCAGGCACGATGCCGGAAAACCCACAAGAAAATGTTCCAGCAGAATCTGTGTGCGCAGGTCCAGAAAGTTGGTGGGCTCGTCCAGCATCAACAGATTCGGGTCATGCAGCAGCAGAGCGGCCAGCTTGACTCGAGTCTGCCAGCCGCCGGAAAGTTCCTTCACGGGGCCGTTCAGATAATCACCTTTCAGTTCAAACTGTCCGGCCACTTCGCCGCATTTCCAGTCGGGCTGACCACTGTCCCGCATGAGAAATTCCAGAGCAGATTCGCCGGGCTGAAAGGGATCGTGCTGACGAAGATAGCCGATTTTCAGGTGCGATCCTCGGACGACTTCGCCACTGTCCAGTTCTTCTTCTCCCAGCAGGATTCGCAGCAGCGTGGACTTCCCTGCTCCGTTGCGGCCGATGAATCCGACCTTCATTCCATCATGAATCGTCGCGCTGGCTTCATCCAGCAGCAATTGGTCACCATAACTTTTGACACCATCAAGAATCTGCAGCAAAACGGCCATGGGAAGCGTTACGAATGAAAACCGAGAGCAGAGGAACGAAAACAGGCCCGCTGACATTTCTTCGTCAGAAGGCCTGCGCTGACAGGAGGGGCTGTGACTGTTGTCGGAATCAAGACTACAGTTCGTAGTCAGTTTCCGATTTGGCGTCACCGCCGAACGATGCGCGGAAGGCGTCGGCCTGAGCTTTGATAGTTGCGTCCGGGCCGGTCAGTTTCAGATAGTACACGCCCTTCTCTTCCAGGACGACGATGGCCGCCAGCATGCGGTAGCCCGGAGCGGATTCTGTCTTCCGCAGAATCGGAGGCCCCACTGGTTTGTTGTAGGTGCCACTGATGTCTGCCAGATAGTACTCGTTGGCACCGGCTTTGCCTTTGGTCACCTTCGATGATCGCCCTTCACCACCAAACTGACCGATCCAGCGAGACAGATTCGATGCGACATCTCCACCGCCACCGCCGAAGTTGAAGACGCTCAGTTCGCCCTCTTCCTTGTCGCCCTCGGCAGCAGGGACACTGTAGGTCGCCAGTCTCATACTGCTCGCGCTGGGGACGGACTTCCAGGTTTCAGGGACTTTGAGCGTCAGGTCCTTCAGTTTGACTTCCGTCACTTTGGGGGCGTCTTCGGCCGACAGTGATGGAACCATGAGCACGCCTGTCAGAATCATCAGGCAGGTGGTCGTCAGAGTTTTTCTGTTCATGAAGTGGGCTCCAGGAAAGGGAGTAGCTGTCTGTTGTGGCATTTGTGGAATTTCTCCGTGGCGGATTGTCGGACGATCATTGTCGCCAATCAACCGAGACCTCGTTCCGTTTCAAATTCCGCAATGCCTGCAGATCCTCAACACGCACCACGCCGTCAAAATGGCCTGCGGATTTGGATTTCCGAAGTTCGTGCGCGTCCAAAATGATGTGAAAAAGGCATGAAAGAGGTTTCGTCGCCGGCTGCCACGGATTCTGAGAAGGTGCTGTCCGTGACTTATCTGATCTCGCGAGATTCGGAGATCATTTGGCCAATTCGCTGAATTTTTTCCCGATCCAGCATCCGCCAGGCTTCAGACATTGGCCACTGAAGTTCTGCATACACCAATCGACTTTCACCAATCGGATGCACATTCAGCATGTCATTCGTGCCCGCATAGGGAAAGCAATAAAACGTCACAGGGAGTGTCGCCTGCTGCACATCCGCTTCGGCGCACCATTCCGGAACGCTGAGTATCCATTTAACAATGCGAGTCTCTCCCGGCTGGAGAATCACCCCGGCCTCCTGGTCGGCGGTTGAACCTGTCACCAGTTGAATGGGGGTGCGTCGTGGGTCGCGAGCATTCTCCAGTTCGAACGGTGTGGGGACCAGTACCGGATCTTCGCTGACGTTCACCAGGGCCACATTCATTTCGATGGCCGGGGCGCCGGATGGAAGACGCGTCATTCGAGACGTCAGCGTTCGAGCCGCAAGGTAGACGTCGGAGAGAATCTGATGCTGATGTCGCTGCCGCGCTTCTGTGATCGTCTGCCCGAGGTCAAAACTGATCGCGTTGACGATTCCCACACCAAGTAGTACGGAAGTTGTTGCAATGAACGACAACAGAAATGCGACGGGAGGATTTCCGGCAAGTCGGGTGGTTCCTGCCGTCCGGATGGTGTGATACAGCGGGCGTGTGGAGATGACGATCAATGCCAACAGGCTGATTGCCACGACCCGGTCGAACAGATTTCCGGGCAGGACCATCGATTTACCGGAGAGGGCTTTGAAGATTAAGGTCGACAGACAGCAGACGCCAATTGCCACAAACTGCAGTCCCGCGCAGAAGCAGACGCTGCGGACGACCTGATTCTGTGGCAGGTGGATTCCTGGAGCCGTCCAGCGAGCGACTCCGACTCCAGCCATCGTCACAAGAATGATGCTGGGAACGGTCAGGACGAAGACATCTTCGAAGGATACAGATCTGACCGCTTCGGCCAGTCGAAGAAGGACCGAATGATCGACCGTCTGCTGAAAAAAACCGACACCAAGTCGCACTCCAATTCCGGCGACGAGCAGGCTCATAATCAGGAACGAATATGGCGGTGCGAATTCGCAGTGAAGCTGCAGACTGCGAGCTGCGAAACTTTTGGGCGCGAAAACCATCCAGCGAACGGTTCGCACGCTCTGAGACAGCAGGACAAGGACACTGACGATTGTGCGTTCCAGAACGTTGTGGCGTTCTTCGATAGAACTTCCGGAAGAGTGACCTTCAGAATCTGAAGCTGTCGTCATGTCCATATCTATCGCGCCGCATCGTTCATTGAGTTGTGTCGTTCATTGAGCCCCGTTCTTCATTTGGACTCACGCGTTCTTCATTCGGACTCAGTGGAGGCGTGGCCTGGGTATCCGCTTTCCGTTGGTGACAGACAACGGCATCGGAATCGATATG
>JAGQPY010000489.1 GCA_020426485.1 Planctomycetaceae bacterium | reverse complement strand
TCACAATGGCATCCACCAGAGCTCCAAAGCGGTAGTCATGAAGGGTCAATTCGTCGACCAGCCGATTGACGGCGCATCGATCGGACGAAACCAGGGCGCGGCCCAGAGCGTAGGTCAGGAGCTTCTGAGACAGACAGCGACAGAATTCCGTTGACTTTCGATCGGCCAGAATCTGCATCAGTTCGGATGCACCGTGAAACTGTTGGCCACCCGGCAGGCTGCCCGAGGAATCGATGTCAAATCGACCATCGTTGACACGCCAGGCTCCGACGGCATCAAAGTTTTCCATACCGAATCCCAACGCGTCCATTTTGAGATGACACACAGCGCAGGCGGGGTTGGAGCGATGTTGTTCCATCTGTTCTCGCAGCGATCCCAGAGTTTCGGTGCCTTCTTCGAGTTCCGGAACATTAGGTGGTGGCGGAGGCGGTGGTTCGGCCAGAATGTTGTCCAGAATCCACTTACCACGTTTCACGGGTGACGTTCGAGTCGGATTGGACGTGAGCATCAGGATACCCGCGTGAGTCAGCACGCCGCGACGTTCACCGTTGGTGTAGTTTACTTTGCGAAATTCGCTGCCATGAACATCCGGAATTCCGTAGTGCCTGGCCAGACGTTCATTGAGGAAGGAATATTCCGCCGTCAGAAACTCAAGGACACTGCGGTCTTCTCGAATCATGTTCTGAAAAAACAGTTCCGTCTCCCGGCGCATGGCGACTTTGAGCTGCGCGTCGAAATCCGGAAAGAGTTCCGGATCGGGTTGCAGTCGCGGAATGTCGCGCAGCTGCAGCCATTGTCCGGCGAAGTTGTCCACCAGAGCGTGCGCCTTGTCGTCCGACAGCATTCGCCGAGCCTGTGCCCGCAGGACGTCAGGCTTTGTGAGTTCGCCCTGGCGAGCCAGCTGAAACAGTTCTTCGTCGGGCATGGTACTCCACAGAAAGTAGGACAATCGTGATGCGACTTCGAAGGAATCCAGTTCGCGAATTCCATCGGCATCCGACTCCGCCGGATCCTGTTCGACGCGAAACAGAAAATGCGGACTGGATAACACCGCTGCGGTGACCGTCTGCATGATTTCGGCAGGCGAACTGTCCTGTTCCCACGCCGCTTTCATCACCACGAACAATCGCTCGTTTTCGTCCGGCGTAATCGGTCTGCGGAACGCTCGTTCTGCGAATTCGCGAACGTTTCGGCGAGCCGTTTCCACAATCTGATCGGGAGAAGCTGGTTCGTAAGGAAAGACCCGTTTTCGAACTTCGTCGTTGGTGACAATTTGTTCGGCCACGCTCTGAGCCGCTGCCAGATACTTCTCCAGCAGGACCGGCGGAATGGTGAGCACATCGCCAATGTTATCGAACCCGGCTCCCACGTCATCGGAAGGGAAATCCGCAGCCGGGTTGATTTCCAGGCCGGTCAGGTCACGAATCGTATTGTTGTACTCGGCTTTGTTCAGACGTCGCAGAGTAACTCGTCCCGGGTGGCGTTCCGCCGTGCAGTCGAAGCTGTCCAGTTGCTGACGAACAGCAAGCAGAATCGCCGTCAGCTCTTCTTCGCCCGGCTGTAATTCATCCTGAGGCGGCATCTGACGATCGCTGATGACGCGATGAATCTTTTCCCACACCTCCAGATCCGTCTGAATATGTGCAGACTTTGTGTACCGATCAAATGAAAGCCCGGATTCCGCATCGTCCCCCTGATGGCAGGCCGAGCAGTACTTTGTGACGAACGGCAGGACGGACGTTCGATACTGCTGATCAACAGCCTCTCCTTCAGCGGCCCACAGGGTGTTTGACACAGCAAAAATCAGCAGAACGAAGATCTGACCGAAGAAGCTGATGGAATGAGAAACGCGGTAATAAATCATTTGAGGAGGATCGTTGCGTGTTGGGAAGGAAAAGCTTGCGGAGGGCATGCGTGTTCACGTTGAAAGGACTGCAGGTCAGCGATGACGAAAGATACTGATTCCGGCCGAGGAACAGTTTTGGGATTGAGAGGTCCCGGCAAGAAGTCGGACTGGTATCTTTCCCGATATGCATGTCACCGGGAGTTCAAACTGGACAGCGCCCGCTTATCTTCTGGAGTGCGGGAACTTGTCGCCGCTCTGGCTTTTGCTGCAACATGATCGCCGAAACTCGCCTTTGATTTCCCAAATGCATCCACGACAACTCAGGAAGCCCCCAATTCCTGACTGAAGGTAGCGCTCGGCAGATCTGTAACGGAATCCGTAAGAATTCCGACCAATTCTGCGACCAGTCGATTCTGATCTGCCGTTCGCGGAAACTCGACGTGGTGAATCAACGCCAAAGCGGCGACAAGTCCCCGCACTCCAAAAGACAAACGGGCTCTGTCCAAGCCTGCATTTTGGTGATACCGCTCGAATTTCGCCAGCAGTGATTCAAACTTCGCACAAGCGAACAGGAAATGAAGATCTGTTGACGGGAATCCTTCACCGCAGCGTGGCGACAACTAACATCGTCCACGGAAGATGTTGCCCGGTCAATACCGGCAGCGGTCGCGGAACCGAGAACCTGCAGAACTACCGAACGGCGATTACAGCAATTCGATGTCTGCTTCGTCCACGACCACGGACGCTCCCTGTTGCAGAAAGTTCACCATCAGAGTCAGCCGATGCTGATTGTGAACTTTCGTGATGGTGCCGATCAATTCCTTGCCACCCAGCGGCCCTCGGACGATTCGTGCCAGCTGGCCGACTTCGGGACGAATTTCCGCCTGAAGGTCGGCTCCGAGTTCTTCAAGGACTCGAATCTGCGAAAGATCGGTGACCAGCTGCTGCCCGTCGTGGACGTTCATCACACGAGAAACGCAGCCCGTGGAAACGGCGTTGTAGCGATCTTCTTCGGATCCGCAGACAAACACATATCCTGTAAACAACGGAATGTAGCTTGTCCGAATACGTCCCTGAGGCGACCGAGTTCTGTGTGGAACCAGCGGGCTGTAGTGAGCAATTTTTTGTGCTCGAAGACGCCGCATCAAATCCTTCTCGCGGCGCGAGAGCGTGTACATGGCGAACCACAAACGATCCGGTCCGACAGCCGCAGGGTCCTGCAGCAGATTGTCGGGGAACATATCCGGTTCTTCACCCAAAATTGGCATGGCGGCTAAATTCAATCCATTCAGAGTCGCGCGACAAATGCAATGTGCGGTTTTTAATGGACGCATTCAGGAACGAAAAGACAGTTCATCGTTCGAATGGCGATTTCGCCAGGGTCAGCCCTCCCGCCGTCCGGTTTTTCCGGAAGTTGTGTCAGGGCGATGTTTTCCCGTTTGTCGATGAGGCTTATACTGCGTGCCATAGATTGAAATCCTCAATCGATGATTCATCAGGTTCACTGCCGCACGGTCTTTCATTTCTGACGCCGTGCCACAAAAGGACCGTCGATTTCATGGGGGCTGCCCCCATCAGTCTCCGCTAATGAAGGGGGCTGACCCTTGGAAGGGCAAGCCTTCGTTTTGGCAGATGTGTTTGCCCTCAGAGACAACGCTGTAAAGCATTTTCGTTTTAGAACAGACCGTTTAACCCGACCCGGCGGAAAGGCGCTGCAGGAGTGACCTCTCTATGGGTCAGGTCGAACGAAGACATTTGTATCACAGCGTTGCCGGACAGCGGCAGATGCATTCATAAACAGTGCCTGAATTGACAACCTGCAAAACCGCCGGATTTGACTGTCCGGGTGTGACCTCAGCTCATCTCGCGAAAACGACTTCATGATCGTACTTTTAGGTGGAAGTGGCTACGTTGGTCAGGCCATTCAGCAAGCGCTTCAGACCGCCGGACATTCGTTTGAAGTCTGGTCCAGAAAGACCGTGCGATACACGGATCGTGATCAATTGATCACTGCGCTGCGACATCTGAAGCCCGATTTTCTGATCAACGCAGCCGGGTTTACGGGACGCCCCAACGTTGACGCCTGCGAGTATCAGAAAACGGATTGTCTCGCCGGCAACGCCGTCCTGCCGGGGATTGTGAGAGATGCCTGCGAGGCAGCGCAGGTTCCCTGGGGGCATGTGTCATCGGGCTGCATTTTTACCGGAACGCGTTCCGACGGAAGTGGTTTTGCGGAAACGGACCCACCCAACTTCAGCTTTCGGCAGAACAACTGCAGCTTCTACTCCGGCTGCAAAGCTCTGGGTGAAGAGGTTCTTCACGGGGCCAGCCAGTGCTATATCTGGCGG
>JAGQPY010000488.1 GCA_020426485.1 Planctomycetaceae bacterium | reverse complement strand
CGACAGGCCAGGAGAAGAAAATACCTGGCCTGTCGGCCACGGGTTAAACGAAGGGACTTGAGAGACATGACCTTAGGTTCAATCGGGCAACCCCAAAGGGTCTGACCCCAACAGCAGCTTTTCAGATTTCGTCCCGGAATTCCCAATCCCCTCAGCGACCAACGGGAGCGTTTGGCGCTTTCAGACCGCCACGTCAAACGGCCAACCACGCCCACTGGGTGCAGGGCAAAGCCCTGCCAGAGAAAGTCAGTCAGACAAATGAGTGAAATCTGCCTCCCCGGAATGGTGATGAACGCCGGACAGCATCTGTGCACGGTGGACGGCATACGCAGTCTGGCTACTGACACATGGGCGGTTCGACTGAACTGTCCGGAACTGGCAGCGAAGATTCTTCCCGGTCAATTCATCATGGTTCGTCCTCAGAGCGGCAGCGATCCTTTGCTGGGCCGTCCCTTCGCACTGTTCGACGTCTTCACCGATGCCGATGGAGCACCCGCCGGAATTGAATTCGGCTTTGTGGTGGTCGGCAAGATGACGTCGTTAATGGCAACGTGGCAGCCGGGAGATCGAATCACCGTCTGGGGGCCTTTGGGAAACGGCTTTCCGGTGCCAGGCAACGAACATCTGATCTGCGTGGCGGGCGGCATTGGCCAGACTCCGTTTCTGGGGGTGATTCGCGAAGCACTCGGGCTGCGAAGTTATGGAATACCGGCCCGCGCGGTGACGTCGAAACCCGCATCCGTGACCATGTGTTACGGAGTTCGTTCGAAGGGCTGGCTGGCGGGGTTGAAGGATTTTCAGCTGCCGGGACTGAATCTGCAGATTGCCACGGATGACGGCAGCTATGGACATCACGGCTTTGTCACCGAGTTACTCTTAAACGAACTGCAAAAGCGATCCGGTCAGAAGTCTGTGGTGTACTGCTGCGGTCCGGAACCCATGATGAAAGCCGTGGCGGAAATCTGCCGTTCCGGCAACGTCCCCTGTTGGCTTTCACTGGAAACGCCCATGGCCTGTGGCTTTGGTGCCTGCTTCAGCTGCGTGACCAAAGTTCGCGAAGACGACGGTTCATGGGACTACCGCCGCACCTGCGTCGAAGGCCCCGTCTTTCCCGCAGAACGCCTGGTGCTTTGACAAGGGCTTCGCCCTGGACCCGGTTGGCGTGGAGTGTCGTTCGACGTCGCTGTCTGCATGCGCCGGATCGCTCACGATGTTCGCTTTGGTGTCAGGGAACGGCCGTCGTGGGCGTTACCTTATTTGATGACAAGAGCTGTAGGTCCGGCTGTGCCGGACAAGAGAGCTATACCATCGCTTCAGAAGTGAGCCCATTCTATGCGTGCAAGATTTCAGGATCGCCACCCTTCCTGTTCAACGCGGTTTACAATCATGCTGCTGGCCGTTTCGTTGATTGCGGTCACTGTAACATTCGCGCCACGGGTTTCGGCGGACGAGCCTTCGGCATTCGCGGCTTTGTTCGATGAAACGCAGGCGATCACGCTGTTTGCGTTCGACAATGAATCGATTCCGTTCACGCAGGCGCTGAAGCTGCAGATGCGATCACCGGAAAGGCACTCTCAGAATCCCGTCGTCACACGAGGACCTTCTGGAAGCGTGGATTCATGGGCCGTGCAGTTCTACGGTTCGGTCATTCGTGAAGGTGGTCGATACCGCATGTGGTACGTTGCGGCCGGTGATGATCGACTGAATCGCAAGGTTCCTCGATCGTCTCCCTGGCGAGTTGCCTATGCCGAAAGTGACGACGGAATTCACTGGGAGAAGCCGAAGCTGGGGCTGGTTTCCTACAACGGCAACACCGACAACAATCTGGTGCTGCTGGAGCCTCGGCTGGGCGTCGTGAACGTCAAAGTGCTGCTGGATTCCGATGACCCGGATCCGGCCCGACGCTACAAGATGGGAGCGCATGTCTGGTTTCCCAGGAACGATGTGCGACTGGGAACTCTGGCCACGTATGTGAGCCCGGATGGACTTCGATGGACCGCCGTCAATGAACTCAGGACGCAGGACGCGGAACTCTCGCCCGAAAGTCTGCTGCTGCCGGGGCTGCACTTCGAACCTGTGGGCGGGCTCTACAAATGGGACGGACTGTTTCACCTTGCCGGGCAAAACGCCATCACGGCGGCTCGACCGTATCATGGGCGAGTCGTTCGGCACTTCGTGTCGGGCGATTTCATTCACTGGGCCGAAGAAAGCGCGGTGGGCTTTGTGCGAGTTCAGCAGCATGAACTTCTCGGGCCGGGCCGAAGTCGTGAAGGCGAGCAGAATCACGAAGGGCTGAGTATCTGGAATCGCAACAACGTGCTGCTGGGAATCGCCGGCCGCTGGCATGGCGGCAAAGAATGGAAGGATGTTACTGTCGATCTGGGCTTTGTGCTCAGTAACGATGGTTTGAACTTCCGTGAACCGATGCACGAATGGACGTTCCTGCAACGAGGAGCAGACGACCAATGGGATTCCGGCGGTTTGCTGCAGGGGCAGGGCTTCGAAAACATCGGAGACCAGACCTTGATCTACTACGGAGCGTGGGATCCGCGCAATTGGGAAGGCTCACCACCTCGCGGCGGCATCGGCATTGCAACATTGCCCCGCGACCGCTTTGGCGATCTTGTCATCGACGAAACCACGCTGGGGGCGGGCAACTATCAGCTGCCGAAAATCACCAGCAGTCTGATGACGAAAAGCCTGACGGTGAGCGACCTTCAACACGACCGTCTGTTTGTCAATGTCGATGGTCTGAACGATGGGGCATCGCTGACAGTGGAACTCCTGAATCACGACCTGGAGCCAATTTCCGGCTATTCCGGCACAGCGGCGGCCATCGTTTCGGAAAACGGCTATCAGGTCCCCGTCCGCTGGAATGGTTCAGAAATGCTTCCGGCCGATGTCGAACGCTTCCGAATTCGAATCACGTTCCTCGGCACCGCCGCAAACAGTCCGCGTCTGAGTGCCATCTATCTTGTTAACGAAAGTCGAATTTGACGGCACACAACAGTTGTCGTGTCTCACTCAGATGGGCTCTTATTGACCGCTGTGTTCTGTGTTGTTGACGCCGTGGCCGACAGGCCTGGAACAGAGAACACCTGGCCTGTCGGCCACGGGTTAAACGAGGGACTTGAGAGACACGACAGCACTGCGGCTCAGACGCCGACTTGTGCATACCGAAGGGTCATGTCGAAGTTGAGGTCGACGAAGCGTAGTGTCGGCTGATGAAGTCGTTCTGAATCCACAGCAGTTTCTGGAAAGCTCGCAGAGTCGTCAGGGCCGTTTCGGCATTCATCGCGGACTGAGTCAGCGTGTCGGTGACGATATCCGAAATCAGGCCCATCAAAGCGTTCATCTGAATCAGAGGCACTTCGATCTGAGCGTTGCCGGCGCCTGGTGTGTGAATCTTTCCCACCATATCCAGATACTGAATCATCTTTGCGTCGAACGCTCGACCGATCAGTGACATAAAATAACGGTTCAGGTGGTCTTTGCGAAAACGAATCTGCGGATGGCTGACCGTCAGATCGGAAAGATTCACCGGGGGCTCGCCGTCGAAACCATGCTGACGAGGCACAAAGTGTCGCGCGGTGGCATCGTACGCCAGCAGGCGAGTGTACGTGCGCTCCACCATCTCGCCGATCTTTGGCCCCAGCACCGCCGCACTGGACTGAATCAGTCGAACGTCGTCCGGCGTGAACCCGATGAAATCGCAAAGAAATTCATACCGCTGCTGAATGTCCGATTCCAGCAGGGCTTCATCAACATGCTTCATATGACGTACCGCATGAAAGCCACTGCCTGTGCAACAGTGACGTACTTAAAACCTGACGACTGACGTCGTGGATGAGGCGAAATCGAAAACCAGTCTGCTGTGCAGCGTTCCGAAACACAGAACCCCATTCAACGTCAGCGCCGGTGGTGTAACGAAAACGAGGGGCAAACGGTAGCGTCTGCCCCTCAGTGAATTTCCCAGGATGAGTCGTGCATTCTCGTCCGGCACAGCCGGACAAATACCCTTTCGCAACGCGTCAGTCGCTGTTGCCCCCGGACCATCGCCCCCCGAGGGCCAAAGCGCCCAACGGAAGCGACTCGGCGCTTGGAAAACTCCACCCCAAACGGCACCCCGACGCCATCGGGTCAAGGGCTCAGCCCTTGTTAGGCTGCGCTGGTGAAGACGCACAGGATGCCGAACC
>JAGQPY010000487.1 GCA_020426485.1 Planctomycetaceae bacterium | reverse complement strand
GAACGACTCACGAGGTCCTTTTTCTTTTTGCTTGGTCAGGTACGGCAGAAAGTTGAATCCATCAAGATGGACTTTGTAGTCGCGACCAATCGCCCTGTGACCTTTCAGCAGCTTTTCCTTGATCTCTGGTTCACCTGCCATCGCCAGAATTGTCGGAAGCCAGTCCAGGTGAGAAATGATCTCGTTGGAAATCGTGCCTGCTTTGATTCTGCCGGGGAAACGCACCATTGCGGGAACACGATAGGCCCCTTCCCAGTTGGAATTCTTTTCGCTGCGGAACGGGGTCATTGCAGCATCGGGCCAGCTGTTCATATGCGGGCCGTTGTCAGTGCTGTACATGACAAACGTATTCTCTCCGATACCAAGCTCATCGATTTTGTCCAGAACGGTGCCGACATTCCTGTCGTGATCGATCATGGCGTCAGAATACTCGCTCATCCAGCGACCGGACTGACCACGACTTTCGGGCTTGACGTGTGTCCGAAAATGCATGTGGGTGAAGTTGACCCAGACAAAGAACGGTTTCTCGGACTTGACCTGCCGTTCCATAAAGTCGGCAGCTCGGGCAGCGACGTCGTCGTCAATGGTCTCCATGCGTTTTCTGGTCAGCGGCCCCGTGTCTTCAATCCGACCGTCAGAATAGGAATGCAGCACTCCTCGCGGGCCGTACTTTTTGCGAAACTCAGGATCCTTTGGATAGTCCGGCAGTTCGGGTTCTTCTTCTGCATTCAGGTGATACAGGTTGCCGTAGAATTCATCGAACCCATGATTGGTGGGCAACATTTCATTGCGATCACCCAGATGGTTCTTGCCGAACTGACCTGTCGCATAACCGAGCGGCTTCAGCAAACCAGCAATCGTGGGATCTTCCTTCTGCATGCCCAGAGCCGCTCCAGGTAACCCGACCTTTGTCAGCCCGGTTCGCATGCCGTGCTGTCCCATGATAAATGAAGCGCGACCGGCTGTGCAGCTTTGTTCCGCGTAATAATCGGTGAACATCATGCCTTCGCGTGCAACACGATCGATGTTGGGAGTTTGATATCCCATCAATCCATGCGTGTACGCACTGATGTTCGCTCGACCGACATCATCACCCCAGATGATGACGATGTTCGGTCGCCTGGTCGCCTGGGCGTTCGTTTCCGAAGGCCAAACTGCCCACGCTGCAAAGACAGCAACGCAGCAGACCAGCCGCAATCTGGAAGAAGTCATCTGGCTTTCTTTCTGTCAAAGTTCCCGGGATGAAATTCACCAGCATCATGCTGGGTACTTTTTTAAAGCGACCTTCAGCGATCGTCTTGATTCGCTTCAGAATACAATCAGGGCTGTGACCCGCAGATCGATCGTCTTCAAGACTCGGACAACCTTCGGTTTCCAGTGAAGGTTGTCGCAGACCGCCTGCACTTAGAACCAGCGGCTCCTATTCCTGCTATGGCTTCGCCGCGGCAGTACTGTCGTCTTGCGGAGCCGGATCTTCCAGACGTACCAACAACCAGTTTTCGACCTTGTCAGGACCAAAGTGAACCAGCAACGGAGCCTGTTCCTGAGTCAGGTTGTACAGGCCCGATTCAGCAACGATGTCTTCGCTTTCGCCGATTCGAAATGCGACGCGCTGAGTTTCCTTGTCGACCTGCCCCTGAATACTTTGAGTGGCGTCTGTGACGGTGTTGTAGAGAGCACCGCTGATGATTCCTGTCTTGCTGACAGCCAGCTGCACAATGCGATTGGGATCGATATCCTTCTCTCCGGATGAGACAGCAAATGTCCCCAGCGGCAGCCATTCAACCTGCCTGGCCTCTTCTTCGCTGGCCGGAGGTGGAACCGTCGCCAGATCCGCCGCACTTTGAGCAAACTCGGTGGCTGTCGCCACCTGATCACCATTGATGTAGACAGAGTTGTCGTTGTAGACAACGTTGCCGCCCTGACCGTAGTCATAGTACACAGGTTGAGCCCAGACGGTTTGTGGGGCTGTCCAAGTGAACCAGTTGACGCATGCACGATAGGTCGGAACAGTCCACCAGTAGTTCCACGGATATCGATAAAATCCGTATCCATAGTGCCATCCGCACCAGTGATGCGGATGACTGTACCACCAGTCACCTCGAAAGCACCCCGGATGTCGATAGTGCCAGTGATACGAGCTGTGCACCCCGGCTCGCCAGCCAGCCCAGTAGGCCGCGCGATTGGGATGAATGCTGTCCCAGTTGTGCAGGCCGCCAATCTGATTTTGCCATCGATTATTGATGCTGGTCATTCGAGAACGATCAATATTGGCCCACGACGGACGATTGCTGATCGCCGTATTTCTGCCAATGTTTATCTGACCAATGTTCACGGGACGGTTGTTAATCAGATCACGACCGGAACCGCTTCCAATCTTTGGCCGATTCCCGCCGGCGATTCCGCTGCCCGTACCCGGCCGAGTGACCGCCGGAAGAGTGGACGGTTTTAACGGTTTGTCCATTCCAAGGAAGTCTCCCAGATCACCAGCCGACGGTCGCCCTGCGTTGTTTGGAAAGTTCGGTCGGTTCCCGGAGCCCGGCAGCCGGACATTTGGTCGGTTTGCAGATCCACCACCGAGGCTTGGAACGCTCGGCCGCGTGGATGGGCGATTCGCTCTGTTCGGTAACTGGTTAGACGGAAAAGTCGTCGGAAGCGAAGGGCGCGTTGAGGGCGACGCAGGCAACGACGGACGTGTTGACGGTTTAAGACCACCAGACGGGCGATTGGCTTGTGAAACACGGCCAGTCGACGGAAGCGTGCTCGGCCGATTGATGTTCGGCACAGAAATATTCGGCCGACTCGGCGCAGCTGGGCGACCAGCGCCGAGATTCGGCACGCTTGGCCGGACTGCAGGACGAGACATCCCGCCACCGCCGGACAAGTTGCCGCCTGCTCGACCGCCGCCTCGGAAGCCTCTTGCGGAAACTTCAACGGGAGAATTGAATAGAACGACAGCTATGGCAAGGGCGCTGACTGTGATTGTTCTCATCGTTGAAGGCCTCTCGGGACTAGTTTTTCTGTGGCGTTGAATCAGAGGCTGGTTTTTGTGTTGTTCGAACCAACGTGACCGGTTCTCCCGTGGCCTGAGCTTCTCCGTTGACTTCGTGGCCAATCAACCGGATCGTGAAGGAATCATGGTTCATGCGTTCGACAACAAACGTTCCGGAAGCCACATCACCGGTCGCAAGAGTCTGCGATGTCTTGGAAAACCAACTGTTACCGCCCCGCGTCCAGGTCGATTCGCCAAAAGATCCAGCCGAGTTGAAAGACCAGCTACGGATCTGGCGTCTTCTTGGATCCCAACCAATCACCTGCGTGCCGGTCATCGCCAAACCATCTTTGGTTTCAACTTCAAACGATCGCAAAAGGAAGGTCTGATTTGCAGTCCAGCGAAATGTGGTTGAGACCCTGACATCATCGGAATCATCCACCCATTCGCCGATGAGCCATTCCAGTTCCTTCAATCCGGCTGCGGAGGAAGTGGGTTGCGGCAAAGGAAATTCCTCCACAGCATCAATCAACCATTTGTCGCCCTGATGAACAACAATTGCCGTGAAAGCAGAAACGATCGGCTCCGCATCGCTGAGAACAACAGTCGTTTCACCTTCGACATCGGCCACGTCAGACGTAATGAATTTGATTCGATTGATCGTCGCTGAAAGTCTGCAGTCGCCTTGTTCTTCGAAGACTCTCGTCATATCAGCCTGTATCGCCGCACGCCCTTCGGTGCGCTCGCCGGATTCGCGATCCGTGTGAGTTCCGTGTTCTGTCCAAAAGGCCCCAACCTTTTCCGCGGCCTTCTGATTGAACACCTCAACGTACTGTCCCAAAGTCCTGCGTACCGCAGCTTCGTCTGCATGGCCATGCGACACAACCATGATGGTCACGACCAGTGCGAGCACAGCTGAAAACGATTTCCTCATGAGGAACACCTTTGGTTAGACGTTGACAGGAGTTGAATCATCGACGCCTCACAAACGATCTGATGTTGGCACGACGCACAGGGGACGCGACTTTATGAAAGAGACCGTTCGAAGACGTAAGTGCTGACGATCGGGAAACACTGAAACGGCGCGATCAAAGATGAAATTCCACATGAGTTGGCGCGATGAACGATCGCGCCGTTTCGTTTTCCAGACGTCCCTGGCTGGTACACCTAACAAGGGCTGAGCCCTTGACCCAATGGCGTGGAAAGTCGACACACGTGGAACGTTTCAG
>JAGQPY010000486.1 GCA_020426485.1 Planctomycetaceae bacterium | reverse complement strand
GCTAGAATTTTTATTGCAGAAAACTTGTTTCACTTGAGTCAGGTTTTCAGAGCGACCAACGGGAGCGTTTCCGAGCGGTCGCTCGAATTGGTTCGAGGCCCCTGCCTTGTTAGAATTTCTGAAGGTCGACTGATTTCCGCTTCGAGATGGTACGTTTCGTTGTGCCGGAAAATTCAGCGAATTGCGGAGGCCTGCCGAGTTTCAATGAGTGTTTTGTGTTGAAATATCGAAAGCTGCCGCTCTGGATTCTGTTCGTCTGTCATTGGATAGATGACGGAGAACGGAATTGCGAGCAGTGCGAGCCCCCGAAAACTGGAACGCGATCAGGATTGAGCCGGGGACGCCACCAACCGCTCGGTGGTTCTCACGGGCCTTGTTTCCTGTTCGTCACTTGAACACGTTTGCCGAAAACAGCATAGACAGTCCGGAAGAGTCATGCCTGCCGTCACCATATCCTGTCCCAAATGTCAGGCAGAACTCAAACTGCCGGATCGCAAATTGTTGGGTCGGAAGGGGAAATGCCCAAAGTGTGAACATCGGTTTGTTCTGACCGAACCGGAAGAGGTGGAACTGCAGCTGGCAGAACCTGAACCTCCGGTGCTGCCAACCTCCGGCGATGAACCTCCAATGGTGGGAACATCCGCCAAGTGGGTTCCGGACTCACAACCCGAACCGCAGTTTCCCGTATTCCCTTCCGCAAACGATCTCGCCCCCGGATTTCCGGCGGCTTCGTTCCCGACGCCGCCGGACGCGGTCACTGGATTTCCGGTACCGGACGTACTTCCCGCTGCGACGCCGGGATTTGATTTCAACACCGAATCTGTTGCTCCGGTGCCTCGCCCAGCGACCGGCAGGAAGTCGAGCAGTCGGCGACGTGGACAACGAACGTCCGATCCCGGAATTCCTCAGGTGCCGGATGCCGCCGAACAGGATACTGCGACCGTCTCCGGCGACGCACCGATGTCCGGTGACGCGACGACGGCGGGACGTGGGGGCCGACGACAAAGAAAGCGACGACGATCCGGTTCCGGTGCGATGATCGGTATGGGAGCGGCTGTGTTATTTGTGGTTGGTGCCGGGTGGTTGTGGTGGAATCAAAACCAGCAGCGTCAGCGGGAAGCCGAAGAAGCGGCCATCGCCGCCGCGCCGAAAGTCAACGAAGCATGGCAGGCCGAAAAAAAGGAGATGGAAGAATCGAATGTGAGTGTGCAGGATCTGAGTCCAACTCACGGACAGGAAATTCCGCTCAATTACATCGCCTTCACACCTCACATGATTCTGCACCTTCGACCGTCTGAAATCTGGACGGCGGACCGCAGAAGCCGTGAATTCCTGGCGACACTCGGAGATCTCGGGCAATGGCTGGAACAGAAGATCCGGGATGTCACGCGGTTTGAACCTCAGGAAATCGAAGAACTGACCTTCGCGCTGAATTTTGGGCCTCGAACCGCGCCTCCGGATGTGGCTGCGGTGGTGCGACTGCGAGCGGCTCAGACGACTTCGGACCTGCAGCTGAACCGGTTTCAGGGGCGAGTCCGGCCGGATCTCAATGTGCAGATTTACGAATCGGATGCTTACAGTTACATGCTGCTGGATCCAAAGACATTTGCTGTGGCACCCGTCACGATGTCGGACATGCTGGCTTCTGCCAGAGATTATGCTCCGCCACCACCGGTGGAACTGGAAGTGCTGGTGAAGGAGTCAGACCGACAACGACAGTTAACGCTGATGTTTGACGTCACGAACATTGATACTCATCGCGAATATATTTTCCGTGATGAGATGCAGCACTTTGCCGATGAATTCGTTCTGTGGTTTGGTAAAGACATCCGCACCATCAGCTGGAGTATGCATCTGGGTGACGAACTGTATCTGGAAACTCTGCTGCATCCCGGCAGTGAAAGTTCGCCTCTGAAAGTCCAGCGCTATATTCAGGACCGGCTGAATAAACTTCCCGAACAGCTTCAGGCTCCGCTGCGATTGATGCAACCGGCGACGGAAGGCTATCGAGCGATGATTGGGCGATTCCCCGCGATGATGAGAGCTGTCGGGTTGGGAACATCGGTCAACGTTGGACCAGCCTATGTCAGACTGGTCACTCTGCTTCCGGACAAGGCGGCAGCAAATCTGGCAGCAGCTTCTCTGTACACATGGAACCAGTCCGTCGTGACCGACTTCACTCAGGCTGCTCCTGCTGTGGCGGCCAAGAACTCAAACCTGCCGGATAAGGTTTCCGAACGTCTGAAGAAAGTGATCATCGTCGATTTCCGTCGCACTCCGCTGCAGGAAGCATTCGCGTACATCGCCGAAGAAATCAAAACGCCCATCAACATCAATGGCGATGCTCTGAAACTGGCAGGCATGACTCAGAATATGCCGCAGACTTATAACCTGGGGGAAGTTTCCGCAATCAAAACGATCGACACGATCCTGTCGAATCCTGACTATCGGGGCATTCTGGTGGTTGTCGTCGATGAAGCGAGCAAGTCGATCATCGTCACAACTCGTGCCGTGGCCGAACAATCAGGGTTGACGATTTATGACACGTCAACTCCCTGAAACGAGTTTCTCAACCGGACGGATGAGCGTGGTGCATCACACGGCGACTCGACCAAATCAGGCCGAATTGCTTCCGGTGATGGCTCCACCGGGTTTGCATCCGGCGAGATCAGGACAACGGATCTCATTTCTGCCGCCCGACTGAGGCTCCACTGCGAAATTTCGAATGCTCAAGACATTTCTGGAATTCGATCTGTCACAGGATGGCAGAATCACGGCGATCGTTGCCGCTTCCGGCAGCGCGGATGATCGTCTCTTCAATGCGGTTGGCGATTCTCTGCTGGCGACAGATTTGTGGACTCTGGCACCAGCCGCGGCTTCCAGGATCCGTCGTGCTCTGTCAGACCAGCAACTGACCAGCCTGAAAGACGTTCGGGCGATGAGTCACTGTCCGGGTAAAGCGCCTTTCGAAATCAGCTTCCGCTTCGAGCAGCGGCTGGGCAGGGAACGGTCGCCGGAAGGTTATCGATGCTTCGCCATGGTTGTTCCTGCAGATGACAATGCGGCCATTCTTCCCGCGAACTCCCTGCTTTCGATACTGGAAACGGTCCTGAATTCAAGCAGTGAGTGCATCAAAGTGCTGGATACTCAGGGCCGTCTGATTTCCATGAATGCACCGGGACTGTGTGCGATGGAAGTTGATGATTTCACTCGGATCAGGCATCAGATCTGGCACGAACTCTGGCCGACCGAAGACCAGTCGGCTGCCAGAAATGCGTTCGACAAAGCAATGCAGGGACAGGTCGCCAGGTTTGAGGGTTATTGTCCGACGGTAAAAGGAACTCCCAAATGGTGGGAAGTCGTTGTCGCTCCGGTCCACGGAGTCAACGGGCAACCGGAGGTCCTGGTGACGCTTTCCCGCGATCTGACCGGACTGCATCGGCAGAGGAATCTTGCCACGGAAACAGAATCCCGATTTCTGGCTCTGGCTGACAACATGGCGCAGCTCGCGTGGATGGCGAGCCCGAATGGATACATCTTCTGGTACAACAAACGCTGGCTGGAATATACCGGGACGACACTGGAATCCATGCAGGGCTGGCGCTGGAAGGCCGTTCACCATCCGGATCATATTGATCGCGTGGTGAAGAAAATCAGTCTGGCCTTCGAGCGGCAAACAGACTGGGAGGATACCTTTCCGCTGCGTGGTGCTGACGGTAA
This sequence comes from Planctomycetaceae bacterium, assembly GCA_020426485.1. Classification (GTDB taxonomy): domain Bacteria; phylum Planctomycetota; class Planctomycetia; order Planctomycetales; family Planctomycetaceae; genus JAGQPY01. The sequence goes on along the minus strand of JAGQPY010000486.1, from coordinate 508 downwards.
TTATCGCTGGTTTCTCTCGCGTATGATGGCGATTCGCGATGAAGCCGGGCGAGTTCAGTTATGGCTGGGCACCAACACCGACATCACCGAACAGCAGAAAGTGGAAGACAGCCTTCGCCGCAGCGAACAGAAACTGATGCTGGGGATCGCCGTAGGCGGACTGGGCATTGCTGAAATCCGATACAGCAGCGGACAGGTTCAGCTGAACCCCACAGCCGCCGCAATCTTCGGACTTCCGAATGGTACCGACAGGATGTCTCGTGATGCCATGCACGCCAGTTTTCATCCGGATGATCGCGTGGATATGGAACACGAAATCCAGCGCCAGCTGAAACAGGAACACGAAACATACTTTCAGCGCGAATGTCGGATCGTTCGGCCCAGCGGTGAAGTTCGCTGGCTGAGCACTCGCAAACACTTCTTCTTTGAAGAGACCGGCCATGAGCGTCCCAGACCCAGCCATGCTCTGATGGCCGTTCGCGACATAACGGAAGAAAAAGAACGGGAG
>JAGQPY010000485.1 GCA_020426485.1 Planctomycetaceae bacterium | reverse complement strand
GAATATCTTCCACGTCATCCGGTCGGCTTTCCAGTTCGGCTCGTCGTTCAAAGGCCGGACCGAAATAGTTCATGGCCGCTTCGTAAAGACAGTTCTTGGCTTCGCCGTATCCCATGCCTCCGGCTCGATAGCGAGCCGCCAGTTCGGCCTGCTGCTGATCATCCGTGAACAGCCGAAACAGATTAAACACCGCACAGGCTTCGGGATCTTTGGGATCTTCCACGGTTTTGGAATCGGTGGTGATGCCGTTGATCTTCTTTTTCAGACGCTTGGGCGCATCGAACAGCGGAATTGTGTTGTTGTAGCTCTTGGACATCTTCTCGCCGTCCGTCCCCGGAACCTTTGCGGAGGAATCCAGAACTTTGGCTTCCGGAAGGACAAGACAGCCTTCGCCGTACATGGAGTTGAACCGCTGAGCCAGATCGCGAGTCACTTCGATGTGCTGCACCTGATCAAGTCCCACCGGCACGACATTGCTGTCGTAGATCAGAATGTCGGCGGCCATCAGAACGGGATAGGTGAACAGACCGGCATCAGCCGCCAGACCGCGAGCCTTCTTGTCCTTGTAAGCGTGGCACTTTTCCAGCAGATGCATCTGAGTGATCGTCATCAGCAGCCACGTGAGTTCCGTGACTTCCGGGACATCTGACTGCCGGAACAACGTCGCCGTTTCCGGTTTCAGCCCCAATGCCAGCAGGTCCAGCGCGGAATCCAGAATGTTCTGTCGCAGAACAGCGGGTTCACGCACCGTGGTCAGAGCATGCAGATCGGCGATGAAGTAGAACGACTGCTCGTTCCCCTGCAGCTCAATATACTGCCGGATCGCGCCGAAATAATTGCCCCAGTGAAATCGCCCCGTGGGCTGAATTCCGGAAAGAACTTTCATATTGAATCGTACCAGGCAGAAAAAACAATGATGAAATAAGAACAGCCAACAAGTAACCGGAACGCAGCCGCGCCTCGAAATCTTCAGGCGACCGGTCTCAGGTTCCGGTCTTCAGCGTGCCCACAAATTCGCGAATGTGAGCCGCCTTTTCCTTCTGAATCAGTTCGCCAAGCTGCCGGACCAGCTCAGAAGACAGGCCGGGGTTGTAGAAGTTCGCTGTCCCGATCTGAACGGCAGTCGCTCCGGCCACGATGAATTCCATGACGTCGTCCAGCGACTGAATTCCCCCCACGCCGATGATCGGTATCCGGACAGCGTTCGCCACCTGCCACACGATTCGCAGAGCCAGTGGCTTGATGGCAGGACCGCTTAACCCGCCCAGAACATTTCCCAGCACCGGGCGACGCTTGCGCCAGTTGATCGCCATGCCCTGGAAGGTGTTCACCAAAGTGACGGCATCGGCTCCGGCATCGGCCACCGCCTGAGCAATCGGAATCACACTGGTGACATTCGGCGTCAGCTTGGCGATGACAGGAAGGTCACCAGCGGCTCGAAAAATTTGAACAACATTCGCTGCCAGTTCCGGATTCGTTCCGAAATCGACACCCCCCGACACATTGGGGCAGGAAATATTGAGTTCGACGGCCGCGACCCCCCTGGCCTGATTCAGAACCCGAGCCATATATTCGAATTCGTCATTGGTTTTGGCGGCCACATTCACAATGACGGCTGTTCCCAGCGACGTCAGATAGGGCAGTTTTTCAGCCATGAACTGATCGAAGCCATCGTTGTCCAGACCGATGGAATTCAGCAGGCCACTGGCGGTTTCGACGGTTCGAGGGGGCGGATTTCCCGGGCGAGGCTGAGGAGTGACCGTTTTCGGAACGATGGCTCCCAGCTGCGAAAAATCGACAAATGCAGACATTTCCCGTGCGTATCCGAATGTTCCGGATGCCACGAGAATGGGGTTTTGCAGAGTCAGTCTGTTTAACTGAACCGATAATGGATTCATGAAACTCGCCGGTAACAAATCGGCCGGAACCTGGCGGGACGGCCGGATGAAGACGAAAACCTGGCAGGCAGGGTAGCATCTGCCGATTGCTGCCGAAGGGTTTCCGACACAAAACTGTTGCGTTTGATTCGGATTTTCGTCTGTGGATTCAGGCGATAGAATAGCTTCCGCGTCCGTGATTTCCGGCCACGAACTCGACATTTCGAAAATCTGCCATGTTCGGTCCTTCCCACATCTATCACTGGACAAAATCGGGCTTTGTTCCCTCGTTCGCCCGACGTTCCCGCTGGCGAGCGATGGCAAAGTCGATCATTCGACGCAGCCAGAAGCTGAATTCCCTGTCCGACGAAGAACTGGCAAGCGCTGGTCGCCGCATGCGCTGGGAAGCCAGATCCGGAGTTTCTCTGGAAAAACTTCTCCCGGACGCCTACGCGCTGGTGCGACAGGCCGCCAAACGAGCGCTGGGAATGGAGCACTTCGAAGTCCAGATCATGGGCGCGATTTCTTTGTTCGAAGGACACATCGCGGAAATGCAGACCGGGGAAGGAAAGACGCTGACGGCCACCATGCCGTCTTTCCTGCGAGCTCTGCCTGGTCATGGATGTCACGTGGTCACGGTCAACGATTATCTGGCGGAACGCGACTGGAGCATCATGGGGAAAGTCCATGAGAAGCTCGGACTGACCGTCGGCAAGATTCTGGAAAACATGGAACCCGACGAACGTCGCCAGAACTATGCCTGCGACATCACCTACGGTACCTCCAAGGAGATGGGGTTCGATTTTCTGCGGGATCGCCTTCGCAAGGGTGCCAGCCCGGACGATGGTCCGTCTCTGCGGAAACACGTTCGCACGTTGCAGGGGGCGGAAGAACCCGTTCAGCGAGGTCACTATTTTGCACTGATCGACGAAGCGGACAGCATTCTGATCGATGAAGCTCGAACGCCCCTGATCATCGGTCTGACTCAGCCCAACGACCCCGGCACGGTCAATCTGTTCCGCTGGAGTAATCGCGCCACGTTTCAGCTGCAGCCACGCGAAGATTACGTTTACGAACCCGAACGCCGTTCGGCATGGCTGACGGATTCCGGCTGTCGAAAAATTGTGCTGATGGCCAAGCCGTCTCTGATGAATTCGATGGACACCGAACGCATCTATACGCAGGTGGAAAAAGCCCTGACGGCTCGCCATGCCTTCGAACGCGATCGCGACTACGTGATTGTTGACGACAAAGTCATGATCGTGGACGAAGGCACCGGGCGCATTATGGATGGTCGCAAGTGGCAGGACGGGCTGCATCAGGCCATTGAAGCCAAGGAACTGGTTCCTATCACGGCCGCTACCGGTGAAGCAGCTCGAATTACAGTGCAGAGTTTTTACCGTAACTACACACATCTGAGCGGCATGACCGGGACAGCTCTGCCCGCAAAGAGAGAACTCAAAAAGACCTACAAGCTGAAGGTCACCAGAATTCCGACCAATCGCAAGTGCATTCGGCGTGGTCGACCGGTTCGTGTCTTCAAGACTCAGTCCGCCAAGCGGGCCGCGATTGCTCGAGATGTCGAACGCCTGATCAAAGGCGGGCGCGCGATTCTGATTGGCACGCCATCGGTGGAAGCCTCGGAATCACTGGCGGCGGTACTCGCAGAACACAACGTATCGGCCCGCATTCTGAACGCCAAGTTTCACGAACAGGAAGCCGAAATCGTCAAGCATGCGGGGCACGCCGGACGTGTGACCATCGCCACAAACATGGCCGGACGAGGGACCGACATCATTCTGGAAGACGACGTCAAAAAAGCGGGCGGCCTTCATGTGATCGCCACAGAAATGCACAGTTCCAAACGAATTGACCGCCAGCTGATCGGACGTTCCGCACGTCAGGGCGATCCCGGTTCCTATCAGTTCTTCCTGTCGCTGGAAGACGAACTGCTTCGCTGCCGCGAACCCAAAGAAGTGCTGCGGCGACAGAAAATGGCCATCGGCAACAAAGCCGGAGAACTCAGCCGTTCCTGGCTGCGATACTTCACGCGGGTACAGCGATTTCTGGAAAAGACACACCGCAAGCAACGCAAGGCCCTGCTGAAGCAGGAGCGTCATCGCCTGGAACAGTACGAAAACATGGGACTGGACCCATATCTGGAACTCACCGAATCCTGACAACGGCGTCGCCCTTGATCCAGTGGGTGTGCAATCCAATTGCCATAGTCTGTCGTCAGCGCCGATTCGCTCCCGCTTGGCGGCTTCGTCCGGCAGCATGCCAACTCGTTAGAGTCTTACAAAGTAAGATGCGCGCACGGTGCGCGCATGTTTCTTCAGGCGACCAACGGGAGCGTCTCGGCG
>JAGQPY010000484.1 GCA_020426485.1 Planctomycetaceae bacterium | reverse complement strand
TTTTCAGATACTGAATGCGGCGAGGAAGCATGGCAGTGGCATCAATATAGATGCGAACGTAATCGGGAATGTATTCCGGCAGAGCGGCTGTCGAATCCGCTGGAAGTTGAAAGTATTCTTCCCTGGCTTTGGTCGTCCAGCGTCCGGACAGAACCAACAGACTGGTCTCACCGGCTTTCTGTTCCAGCACCTGACCGAACTCCATTCCGGTCTGCAGCTGCGTAATCAAGGTCTGCAGACCGCCGACTCCCAGATCCTGCAGACTGCGGGCGGCGGAGTAATTCGGTATTTCGCCGGCGGCTTCGGTGATCTGTCGCACATTGCGTCGAGTCAGTTGTTTTTGATCGCCGTTGATCCATAGTGACCAAAGCACACTGCCGTCGTTCACCTGCTGCAGACTGCCGGTCACTTGATCGTCGCGTTCCGCAGGTCGTGAACTGTTCAGATCTGACTGGGCCTCCTGAGTTTCCGTTGTCACCGGCTGTGCCGAATAAAGTCGGTATTCCAACCGCATGCGATTACCCGTGGCCTGAATGTACTTTCCGACGGCCCGCAGTTCCTGCCCACTCATCGTGACTGACTGAGTCAGGTCGCATGACAACGAATCCAGCTCGTTCAGTTTGTTGGTGACGGCGTCCAGGACCTCCGTTGCGGTTTTGCCCGCAGCAGCGCCGTCGGAAGTCAACGGATCATTCACCGGTGTCCGAGCGGTGGCGACAGCGGCAGAAATGGCCAGAGCAGCCAGGAGGGCGAGGGGTGTTAAACTTTGCGGTTTGAGCTTCATTTTCAGAATGTGCCGAATTTACCAAAGAATTGAGTCACCCCGTCCCGAAAGAAGAGATGAAGAAACCAGTTTTCCTTCGATCCACTGCGCTGGTGAGTGGGATGCAGGTGGAGTGTACCGCTGCCTGCAAGTCCGGGTCGACAGCAAAAGACCCGGGAAAACGGTTTACAAAGCGGTCCGGTGAATATTTTCCCTCAGGATATACGGTGATTCGACAAGGCGCTGTTGGTTCAAACTGCCACCAGCTCACGGAAGGGATTGCAATGAGATACTATTTTCTGGGTCTGGGCGCCCTTGTGGTGATTTGCACCGGCTGCTCCAGTCTGAACACCGGTCACAGCATTCTCAGCAATCGCGAGCATGTGGCGCCACCGGCCGGACTGATGCAGCGTCCAGGCCCGATGGTGGATGGTCCTGGTCCCGGAGTGATCGGCATGCTGGCAGATCCCGGAATGGGCATGGGCATGATGGCGGGAGTTCCCGGCATGGCCATGTCAACTCAGGTTCGCTTTGTCGGACCGGAATCCATGACGGTCGGCTGGCAGACAAATGGCGGATTCGCCAACAGTCAGGTCGCCGCCGGCGACTACTACGACTTTCAGCAGTCCGCCGTTTACCAGCTGATGCTGGATGGTGTGACTCTGCCGGGCCTGCCGGTTCGGTCTCTGTATCCGACACTGGAAGTTCGTGCCGCTCATCCGAACACCCTCTCTTATCTGCAGCACAATGCTGTTCCGGTTGAAATCACCGAAGAAGATCTGGAACAGGTCAACAGCAGTAACATGGTCACCAAAGTGATCTACCTGCCGGATCCGGAATTCCAGGCACGAGCCATCGCGGGTGTGGAGACTCTGGTTTCCACTCGACTGGACCCGGGCATTGATCCTGTTCAGCAGGCCGAGAGCATGGGAACGATCATGGTCATCCTGCGATTTGGTAACAAAGACCTGCAGCCTCCTGCCACGGTTGTTGCTCCGGATGGAAGTGTGACTCAGGTTTCCTATTCCATGCTGAACGGCGAACAGGGCCAGGTGGCACCTCCAATGCCAATCCAGATTCTTCAGGAAGAAGTAGGCGGCGGAGTACCGTCGGCGATGATTGCTGCGGGTGGCGGAATTCCGGGCCAGCCTTCCATGCCGGTCGCCGGAATGGGCAGCATGCCTCCCTGGGGAATGCCGATCACCGGAACACCGATCGGACTGCCCGGTCCGGCTCATCTTCCCCTGGGTGGACCAGCCGGTCTGAAATCGCACACGGTGCGAAACCTTTCCAACAACAGAATGCCCGAAGCAGTTGATCACATGCTGATTGATGTGAAGCACGATCCGGGTTACAGCGTCCCTGATCCGGTTCGACACATTCAGTACACAGAATCTCACCCGGTCTTCGGTCCTGGCCAGGTCAGTGCACCACTGAGCGGTGGCGGTCCGGGAATGGGTGCCTATTGCCCGCCGTACTAATTCTGAACAAATCAGAACGGCGTTCACAAAGAGAACGGAGTTCCTGCTCACAGCCGCGGATTGGGCGGCTGTCGGCGACCAGGAGAACTCCGGCAACGAACTCGACAAAACATGAATCCGGGGGCGCGTCAGAAGTGGTGACACTTCTGATCGCCCCTTGTTCGTTTTTGAGATCAGAACGACTTTTCTTACTTACGACAGAATCGGCCATTTCGCGTGAAGACTTCGTCACTCAAGCTGCTCGTCACACTGCTGCTGACAGGCGCGATCTGTACGGCTGCTCAGGCGCAGACGGGCACTCAATATCATCAGCCGCTCAGTCAGCATACGCCACCGGGAGTCGCGGCGGGCTGGATGAATGCGATCCGAGGTTACGACCAGACATGGCTGCAGCCGTTGCGAATCGAAGTGGCCGGTGGTGGAGTCGTGCAGGTGTTCTCCGGATCACCAGCCGCTCTGGGCATGGAAGCGTCCCCAGCGATCGTGGCTGCCAGTGCTGGTCACGTCTATCGACTTCGGATCAGCGACATGCCTTCATTTCCGGGGCTTGAAATCTTTCCAACCGTGGAAGTGCTGGATCGCCTGCATCCGCCGCAGGGACGCGAAGACGAATTCGCCATTCCCGTCGTGCTCACAGCCGCTGATGTGCGAACCGCTTTAAGCGGACAACTGGTGACTCGAGTTGTGTATCTGGAACAGCCTCAGCTGGCGCAGGATCTGGATCCTTTGCGTCGTGAGATTCCTCAATCTGTTCCCCCGAACGTCAACGCCCTTGAAGAAGCCGACCGGTTGGGAAGACCCATGGCCATTCTGCGAATCGGTGGACGACGGCCATCGGCATCGGTCCCGGCTGCCTTTTTTGGAACCGGTGGAGCCGTGATGATGCGTCCCGTAGCGGACCCGATTTCGTCCGATGCCGGTGTTGTGAGGGTCAGCGGACGTCGGCCTTCGTCTTCGTTTGAAGAATCTGAAAAGTAACACAACGAATTCCCATTCAACGAAGCACGAACGAACACACAGAAACTTCGCGGCTATGAATCAGAATTATCACAAACTGCGACGACAATGGGCTTTGGCGGCAACATTATCCGTCATGAGCTTCGGCGGCTGTGCTGGTCCGCTCCGACCGTCATCCACGGAGGTGGGCGGGTATTCCGCAAAGTCGCCCGTCGAAATTCAGAGCCGCAGTTCGGTCGTCGCGACACCCGCAAACTACCCCGGGATCGACGCCCAGCCGACGGACGTTTTCAAAACACCTGCCTCCACGATGTTGCCTCGCACACAGGCCGTCTACGGTGATGATCCGTTACAGGTCCCTTCAGACAACAACGCACCCACCGACGTCCTCTCGTCCGGAAGGGCAGCACGATCCGGAATCGTTCTGGCCAGCTATACGCCTGACTCCGAAGAGCCATCTGGTGACGCCGGAGTTGTGCGACTCACCAGCGCTTCCTCCGGTCATCATCGATCGGCATCGACCTTTCGAGCCGCGGAGCCTCGAATTCCCGTCTATCAGCCGGGTTGTCCGGACCCATCCTTGTCAATGGTCAGTCTGTCGCAGCTGGCGGAAGCTTATCCTGACGAATACATCTATGACGGCGGTGATCGAGACACACCTGTTCACTATTTCGGTGGGTTGATGGCTGGGCTGGAAACAGAAGATACCGTGGCGGAATTCCGTGACCACACGGGCGAAAACCACGTGAAGGCCAGCAATCGTGTGGCGATTTATGCTCCGCGGTTTGGTTCTGTAGAAACTGTCAGTGGTCCGGGCATCGACATCAAAGTTGATCGAGCCGCCGGGGCGGTTGATGTGGCCGGGCCGGGAGGCATCCATGACAACATCGGACTGGAAGCCCGCACCGCAAACACCCTGGCCTCCGGAGTGGAATCGCGTCGCAGCGCGAGTGGAGCGCAAGTGGTCCAGGAAGCCAATGCTTCTGCAGGTACTCAGGCGGTGGTGCTGAACAGCAAAGTTGACCAGGGCATGCAGGCCCGCAGCAT
>JAGQPY010000483.1 GCA_020426485.1 Planctomycetaceae bacterium | reverse complement strand
ACTCCAATCGACAACCCGGCACTGTCCAGTTAGGTTTTGTTAGGCGTTCTTATCCAAACGCCGGACAACGATCAACGGTCGTCCTGTCTTCAGCGCCGAATGACCACCGGTGAACCGACGCCCAGCAGGTTGAACACTTCCGCAATATCGTCGTCGTTCATGTGAATACAGCCACGCGACGACGCCTGACCGATGGATTGCGGGTCGATCGTACCGTGAATGCCGATGTGGTCACCCAGTCCCAGCCAGTATTCCCCCAAAGGGTTCGACGGATCATCCGCCGACACGACACCGCCGGAAGGATTGTACCATTCCGGATTCTCCAGCTTGTTCTGCACCGTGAACTCGCCCAGCGGAGTCCCGTGGTCACGGCCGATTCCAATGCGATAACGTCGCACGAACCAGCCGTGAGCATGTACGGTCAGTTCAAACTTATCCAGATCCACCACGGCACCAAAGGGACCGGTCATAACTTTCAGCTTCCGGCCGGCCTGCAGGGTTTTCGGTGTAACGCCGTTCAGTCGCGCCAGGTACTGCCAGGGAATGTGAAACTGCTTCGCGATGCTGTCCAGAGTTTCTCCGAACTGAACCTCATAGGGTTCGGCAAAGTGAGTTTCCGGATTCGCATAGATTTCGGCCGCCGTGCGTTCAATGCGTTCCTGAATGTGCGGGCGCATTTCGGGCTGCTTCCAGTAGATCCGCGACAGCGCTGCGTGAGCTTCCAGGATTTCTCCCTGATCCGCCCACTGGTCCACTCGACGCAGTTCCTGAGCAACCTCCGGAGTCAGCACCGCCGGCATCGTGACGTCGGCTGACTTTGCAGCATCCCTGCGACTGCCGGAAAACGAAGCTGTTGTCACAGCCGATTCCGTCCCGGCTGCGGTCTGTGAAACCGAGACCTGAACGACTCCCGACGGAACAGTCGATGAGGGCTCCTGACGATTGGCAACATTCGATTGGTTCGATGAGCTTCTTCCGATCTGACCGAATTCCGGGAACGCTTCTTCCAGCGGATCCGATTGAGATGCCAGAGCTGCCATCAGCGGATCGTCGGCAAACTGAGCATCGGTTGGCACAGGCTGCTGATCTTTCGAACCGGTGTCCACAATCTGATCGCCCAGCGGTGAATCGCTGAGCATTGCCAGAAAGTCCGCTTCCGTCAGATCCGGATTTGTCAGATCCGCATCCAGCCCGCCGGTCGACACCGGCGCAAAGTGCGGCACCAGATCAAAGTGCCAGACCGCCAGCCCCGCGCCGATGATGACGGCCAGGATGACTCGGGGACGAGATGGTTTTGAGCGTTTCTGATAGGCAAAGGGTTCCATCCCTTTGTTCTCCTGTTCGTTCCGCATCGAATGGAAACCACCGGAAGTGGTTCAGAAGGGCCTCATGTCACCGAATCTCGGCGACACTTTGGGGCTCAGGATTCTGCCACAATCAGCAGAATCCAGCTACGCGAATTCGGCACACAAGCGCCCCGACGCTCCTTATCGAACTGAACTGCGGCAAAATCTGCCGGAACCAAATGCCTTCGGATTCGAAGCCCTGTTCCGGGACATTCGGCGAATCCCCGGAATTCCCCGCCCGCCGCCGGTGTCGACGGGTATTCCGCCGCCCAAACTTTTATCATCACACGACTGTTCGAAAACGCCTGATCGCTGAAAACCACTGCGGCATGTTGTGCTTCCGACCAGTTTGCCTCATTGCTTCATTAAGAACCGCTGACAAAACCGGGACTGGCTCCCCCAACGGAGCAGAAACCCGCTGAAATCCCTGTCGAGAAGGGTGCCTGTCCCGGTTTTGTTCAAGCCACAAGCCATCCTCACATGACAGAATCAAGTTCGCCCATTTCTCCTGCCGTGCGGCGCACTGTCGCCACGCAAATTCTCAACAGCCTGGAAATCCTGATTCAGGAAGCCAAAGACGCCCGGCGACCACTGGAAGTCGATCCCTGGCGGCCTCGGCTGTTTGAATTGTTCGTGACAGCTCATGGCTCCGATCTGATCGGCGACGAACGTCGTTCGTCTGTGGAAGATTCGTACGATGACGAAACCGATCTTTCCGCCGACGGACTGTGTCGCTCACTGGCTCGCCGCTGGGGCCTGGACATGGCCGCTCGTGAATCCGCTGCGGCTCAAAGGAAACTCGACGGTGAGCAACTGGAACAGATGCGACTGTTGTGGTCCGTGATGAGAATGTGGATGGAATGGAATTATGCCTGGTGCCGATGGGCCGAATTCCATGGCGGTCAGCCAGCATCCGATCCATCCGCCACTGCGGAATGATTCCCACCATGTCCTGAATGTGCTGTACTGTCCCGGCTGGACAGCGCCCGGTTTGTTTTTCGGAGTGCGGCGACTTGTCGTCGCTTTGGCTTCACCGGCTTCGATCGCATGAGAAGCACACGGCCAAGCCTCTGAAGGTTGGCGGACGGGCTCTGGAACGTAGATGGCTGTTTCAACGTGGACAATCGCGGAAAATCCACAGCGGTGCCCAGCCACCGCACCCCAAAGTGGCGCTGTGCTGTTAGAACTCCCCCAAAGGAACTCACTATGCCCTGCCGAATTCTGTGTGTGTTGCTCAGTCTTGTTTCTTCCGCCCAGGCCGCCATTGAGCTGCCATCGATGTTCGCGAACTCGATGGTTATCCAGCGAGACAAACCCGTGAAAGTCTGGGGCTGGGCGTCTCCGGACAGCTCGGTCACCGTTCGCATCGCGGACCAGCTTCAAACGACCACCGCCGATGCCGACGGAAAGTGGTCGGTACATCTGAAAGCACTGCCGGCCGGTGGGCCTCACACGCTGCAGATTTCCGGTGACAACAGCAGCCACACCATCAGCGATGTACTGGTGGGAGAAGTCTGGCTGTGCTCCGGCCAGTCCAACATGGCCATGACCGTTAATCGAGCCAAAGATTTTGATCAGGAAGCAGCGGCAGCCACCTTTCCGCAGATTCGCATGTTCAAGGTCGATTCCGGTCACGCTCAGGAGCCGCAGGATCGTTGTCGAGGTTCATGGAGCGTCTGCAGTCCGGAAACCGTCGGCGGTTTTTCTGCAACCGCGTATTTCTTTGGGCGACGCCTCCACCAAGAACTGAATGTCCCCATTGGACTGATCAATTCGTCCGTGGGTGGAACGTCCATCGAATCCTGGACCAGCATGCCCGCTCAGAAAGCCGTCGCCGCCATTGAGCCACGACTGGCCGCATGGGAAAAAGACGACGCCGATTTTGACGCCGACAAAGCCGCCGCAACATTCAATCGAGCGACGGAGCTTTGGAAAAAAAGGGCCGCCGAAGCGAAGGCCGCTGGAAAACAGGCCCCCCGCAAGCCGTCGCTGGCCGTGCAGCCTCGCACCGACCGCAACTATCCCGCCAATCTGTTCAACGGAAAAATCAATCCTCTGATCGGCTACACCATTCGCGGTGCCATCTGGTATCAGGGTGAAAACGCGGCCGGTCGAGGCTTCTCGCATCTGTACGGTGATCAACTGAAGACATTGATTGCGGACTGGCGAATTCGCTGGAACCAGGGCGACTTTCCGTTCGCCTGGGTGCAGCTGCCCAACTACCGAACGCCACAAACAGAACCTTCAGAAACAACCGGCTGGGTTCTGGTTCAGGAAGGCATGCTGAAAACTCTGAACGTGCCCAACACCGGCATGGCGGTCACCATCGACGTGGGCGAACAGAACGACATTCACCCCAAAGACAAACAAAGTGTCGGTCACCGTCTGGCTCAGTGGGCACTTCAGGGAGTCTACGACCGACCGCTGATTCCCATGGGACCCATCTTTCGACAAAGTACCATTCGTGGTCGTGACGTCATGATCGACTTCGATCACGCCGATGGGCTGCGTTCCGCCACGGACGAAGTAAAAGGCTTTGCCATCGCCGGAGCCGACCGGAAATTTGTCTGGGCCAATGCTCGCATCGACGGCGAACAGGTGATTGTCAGCAGCCCCGACGTTCCGGAACCCAGGTCTGTCCGCTACGCCTGGGCCGCCAATCCCGTCTTCAGTCTCTACAACAAAGCCAACATCCCCGCCTCCCCCTTTCGCACCGACAACTGGACTGATCAAGGGCTTCGCCCAACGCCGTGAAGAGATTCTGATCGTTTAACCCCAATACCGTTCAATGAGTCGTAAGTAGCTGACGTGGCAACAGTTTAGAACGAGGTTCGGAGCTACTGCTTCTTCAGTAAGTTCAATGTTTTCAATCTTCGGATCACGAAACCTTCGTTCTTGATGTGCCTGTAAGTACCTGCCGGCAA
>JAGQPY010000482.1 GCA_020426485.1 Planctomycetaceae bacterium | reverse complement strand
GGAAGTGCCGACGCAGGCCGTCTCCGATGAACCTCGTGCCGCCGTCGTGGAAACAGCGGAGGTTCGTTCGTGGATCGGTCCGTTTGATCTGGAGGTCGAAGGCGAGGCTGTCACCTATCGCGTCGTGACGGTGAGTTCCGAGGTGGAAGGTCGTGTTCTGAAGAAGACGGCAGCGGCCCGAGGCGGAACCTACGTGGAGAAGGGGGATCTGTTGTTTGAAATCGATGCCAGCAACTACGAACTGGACGTTCGCCGCCTGGAAGCTCAACTGCAGCAGGTCGACGAAGAACTGAACAGCATTGATGTCAGCCAAACAAACACACAGGCACTGATCGCGCTGGCTCAGGAGGATTGGGACCTTCAGAAGAAGCAGCTTGAACGAATGCAGAGGCTTCAGGACCGCCGCACCGCCAACGACACTGAAGTGGAGGCCGCCATGCGGCAGGAATTGTCAGCTCGGAACAGCCTGCAGTCTTTAAAAAATCAGCTGGCAACACTCATTCAGGATCGCAGGACAAAAGAAGCCAGCCGCGCTTTGGTTGATACTCAGCTTGCGCGAGTTCGGTTGGATGTACAGCGTTGTCGGATTGTTTCGCCAATCGAGGGGCGTATTGTTGATGATGTGGTTGAGGAAGGAGACTATACGAAGTCCGCGGAGGTGCTGGTGCACATCAGCGACGGCAGTCGCATGGAAGTAAAATGTCAGCTGCGCAGCGAGGAACTGGCCTGGGTGTGGCAGCAGACTGCCGTTCTGCCCGACATGAAAAAATCGGAATCTGCGGGGAAGGATCCTGTGAATCTGCCCGCTGTGCCGTGTGAAGTCGTCTTCGAATTCGAAGGTATGGAGACCATCTGGGACGGTCATCTGGCTCGACTCGAAGGAACCGGCATTGATCGGGACACTCGCACATTTCCCTGCCGAGTTCTGGTCGAGGAGCCGCGCCGATCGCGGATCAGTGACAGCCACGGTGGTCGTGTAACGGTGACGCCACCCGCACTGTTGAGCGGTATGTATGTGACGATTCGGATTCCGGTGGAATCGCCCATTCCCTTGGTTCAGGTGCCTTTGGAAAGCGTGCGGCCCGGAGGACAATTGTGGATGTGTCGTGACGGTAAGCTGGATGTCGTGAACACCACGGTTGCCACCGTTCACAAACTCTCGGCGCTGATTCGTTCCGATCTGGGTGGAGTTCAGCCGGGTGAACGCGTGGTCACATCGCCGCTGGCTTCTGTGCAGACAGGCATGCCGTTGATCGATTTAAATCTGACATCGCCCTCGGACGACGCGGCGACGAGTCCCGTCAATGAGGCTCCGAAGGTCGAGGTGTCGCCATGAAGTCGGTGATTCGCTGGGCGATCAGTCAGACCCCTGCCATGAACACGATCATGGTGGCATTGATCGCCGTTGGTTTGTTTGCCGGATACCAGCTTCGTCGCGAAGAGTTTCCGCAGTTTGATCTGGAAATTGTTCTGGTCACAGTGCCGTATCCGGGTGCCAGTCCGGAAGAGGTGGAAAGCGGGATCTGTCAGAAGATTGAAGAGGCGGTTCGGTCTGTCGACGGCGTCAAGAAGGTGACATCGGTTGCCGGAGAAGGGGGCGGCAATGTCGTCATCGAAATCAAAACCGATGTGCCCAGTGTGCAGAAAGTTCTGAACGAGATTCAGGCGGAAGTGGACCGCATCCCCAGCTTCCCGGAACTGTCCGAAGAACCGGAAGTGAAGCAGGTCACCTTCCGAAATCCGGCGATCACCGTGGGCGTCGTCGCCTCGGAATCGGAAGCGCCGGACGCGGAACTGCATCTTCGTGAAGTCACTGAACGTGTTCGCGACGACCTGCTGCAGATTTCACAGATCTCCGTCGCAGACATCGTCGGTGAGCGTGAATACCAGATTGACGTCGAGATTCCCGAAAAGACACTGCGCGAATACGGACTGACTCTGACGGATGTGGCTCGACGAGTTCGACAGCGAAATCTGGAACTCCCCGGCGGAAACATTCGTGACCGCGGCGAAACGTACCTGCTGCGCGGGAAAAACAAGCGAACTCTGGGGACAGAAATCGAACAGATTCCGCTGATCACTCGACCAGACGGCGTCGTGCTGACGGTGGCGGATCTGGGTGTCGTGCGCGACGAATTCGTTGATACTGTGTCCATCAGCCGGATCAACGGTCGACCGGGAATGGCCATTTCGGTCAAAGCGGCGGCTCGTGAAGACCTTCTGGCCATGGCGGAAGCCGTCAACGAATACGTCGAACGAGCAGAATTGCCTCCCGGTTACGAATTCACTGTCTGGGGTGACGCGTCGGTCAATGTTCGCGATCGACTGGATCTGCTGCGGCGTAACGGAGTGCAGGGACTGATTCTGGTCTTTATCGTGCTGGCTTTGTTTCTGGAGCTGCGGCTTGCGTTCTGGGTGGCTTTGGGAATTCCCGTCTCCGTCCTTGGTGCGTGTGCCGTGCTGTGGCAGTTCGATCAGACACTCAACATGCTGTCCATGTTTGCCTTCCTGATCGCCCTGGGGATCGTGGTGGATGATGCGATCGTGATCGGCGAAAACATTTACGCTCACCGAGAACTGGGCAAAGGACTTGTCGAAGCCGCGCTGGACGGGACGGTGGAAGTTGTTCCATCGGTGGGAGCATCCGTGACGACCACCGTCTTTGCTTTCATGCCCATGTTTTTTGTGACGGGTGTCATGGGCAAATTCTTTGCAGTTCTGCCGATGGCCGTGATTGCAATGCTGGTGATATCGTTGCTGGAAAGCACGTTCATTCTGCCTTGCCACCTTGCTCATGGAAGTCGGAAGCCATTCTTTCTGACGGCCGGTCTGAATCGGCTGACCAACGGACTGCTGGACCGGTTCATCAGCGGGATCTACACACCGATTGTCCGATTCTGCGTGGCGTTCCCGGCGATTGCTCTGAGCTTTGCGGTCAGCATTGTACTGCTCTCGGTGACACTGGTGATCAATGGCACCGTCCCCAGCGTCTTCTTTCCCAAGCTGGATGCACCGGAAGTGGTGTCGAATGTCATCTTTCCCGATGGCACTCCCAGCCGCATTACCGAAGCGGCCACTCAGCGAATTGAAGAATGTATTCTTGAACTGAACGAAGAATTCAAAGCTCAGGGCCGGCCACTGCTGCGCGTCGTGCATCGTCTGGTGGGTGAAGTGACAACGGGAGGAGGACCTGGCGGTGGAGAAACGTCCAGTGGAGGACACGTCGGCAAGGTTCATGTGCAACTGGTGGACAGCACCGAACGAGACCTGACAAGTCAGCAGGTGGTCGAACGCTGGCGACAGGCCGTGGGACAGATTCCGGGGATCGAAACGCTGACATTCGGGTCACAGAACCGTGGACCGGGGGGAAAGGCCATCGAATTCAAGCTTCTGGCACCGGCCGAAAAGATGTCGATGCTGGAGCAGGCCGTGGAGGAATCCCGGGAGGAACTCAGTCGATTTCAGGGCGTGTTCGACGTTTCTGATGATTCTCGGCCGGGAAAATGGGAGCTGCAGCTGACCGAAAAACCCAACGCACACGCCATGGGCATTCCGCTGGACAACATTGCCCGCACGGTACGTGCATCGTACTACGGCGAAGAAGTGATGCGACTTCAGCGCGGCCGTCACGAAGTCAAACTGATGGTCAGATATCCCGAGGCGGATCGCAGGTCGCTGGCGACACTGGATGATATTCGTGTCACCGGCGCTGATGATATTCAGCGGCCATTAACTGAGCTGGCGGATGTTCAATTCGCACGTGGCTATTCAGAAATCAATCGTATCGACCAGCGTCGTTCCATCACGGTTTCGGCAGATGTGAATGAAGACGAAGCCAATGCAAAAGAGATCGTGGCGAAACTGCAGTCTGGTTTCATCCCGGCACTGCTGAAGAAGTACCCGGGACTTCGCATTCGATGGGAAGGCCAGCAGGAGCAGGACACGGAATCCGTTCAAAGTCTGATGGTCGGTCTGGCCGTGGCCATGCTGGCGACATTCGTTTTGTTGACGGTGGAATTCAATTCCTACGGGCAGCCACTGGTGGTCATGGCCGTGATTCCGTTCGGGATCGTCGGAGCCATCTGGGGACATGCGGTGATGGGACTGCCGCTGACCTTGTTCAGCATGCTGGGACTGGTGGCACTGACCGGCGTTGTCGTCAACGACTCCATTGTTCTGGTGGACTTCATCAACGCCCGCGTGAGAGGCGGTGTCGAACTGGCGGATGCGGTTGTGGAAGCGGGGCAGCGACGATTTCGCCCCGTCCTGTTGACATCGCT
>JAGQPY010000481.1 GCA_020426485.1 Planctomycetaceae bacterium | reverse complement strand
CGAGCTTCCGTGAAGGCGCAGCCGGACAATGATCTGCCGATCCAACAGCCGTCTCGCATGGCGAAGACCATGTTCAGGCAAACAGCCGCTCAGTTGTCGCGTCATGATGACGAATCGCTGGTTCGCCGTGGACTGCAGGGGCGACTTGGTTTGTTGTCTGCGGCCGTGAAGTTTGCAACGGGCTGGGGAACCATTCCCGAACTGTCAGAATCCGCGTCGGTGGCGGTCGCGTTCAATCAGCACGACGGTCAGGTCAGACAGAAGTCCGTGCGGTTTTCCGATGTTGAAGCCGCGTTTGATGGTCGGCAGGCGGAAATTGACGAACTGATGACTCGTTACTTTCGAGTCAAGATTCAGGGAATTCATTTTTGCGGGCCCGCTCATTATCATTCGTCAGTGGTCGATGGATTTCGAAGCCTGGCTCTGATGTATCCTGTGACTCTGTGGCGAGCACGAATTCGAGCGGCACAGGGGCAACGAAGTGAACTGACGTTGCCGGACGTTCAGGCGGCTCTGGCTACGGTGGACCATAACTTCGGCTACTCGCCCGCACTGGGGACAAAGTCGGCGTTGAACCGCACGGTGATTCTTTCGCAAATGAAGCAGCTCACTCGACTGATTGGCTGGTACAGTCTCTGAACCGTTCAAGTGTCAATCGATCTGCACGACAGAAGCGTTTCCGAGGCGAATATGCACAAATGCCCGCCCGACACGACCGCCGGTTTCACAGCGTTGGGAGAATCAGCACCGGGAATCACCTTTTCCCTCCGGAACGTGGCTTCACAAATGCCCGGTCCGGTGCGAGCATGCGTGAGTCTTTTCCGGGCAAGATGCCCGTAAACCATCGAAACGGCTGCCGGTGGCGTATTTTGCGTCTCGAAGGCGGGTTTCCGTGGCTCCATTGAATTACTTCCGTGCGCTGTGATGGATAAGCCGTTCCTCAATACGATCATGACTGACGCGGATGCGGATCGGTGGATCTACGATCGCATCGACTACGAACGCGTTCGTCCGCGAAAGGCGTCGACTCACTTTCGGCTGGAACGAGTGGAACGACTTCTGTCAGTGATCGGATCGCCTCAAAAGCGCATTCCCGCCGTTCACATCGCCGGAACCAAGGGCAAGGGATCAACGGCCGCGATTCTCGATTCCATTCTGACTTGTTCAGGAATTCGCAGCGGTCTGTTCACGTCGCCTCATCTGCATCAGTTCTCAGAAAGAATGCGAGTCAACGGCCGGATGCCCGATCGTGCTCGGCTGACATCCATGGTGGCGGATCTGCAGCAACGACTGCAGCAGGCGGACCCTGAGATTGTGGAAGACGGCCCCACCTATTTTGAAGTGGCCACTCTGCTGGGCTGGATGTACTTTGATCAGGAACAGGTCGAAGTGGCGGTGCTGGAAACGGGGCTTGGTGGGCGACTGGACTGTACCAATATCTGCCGACCACTGATCACCATCATCACCAACATCGGTCTGGATCATACTCACATTTTGGGAGACACGCTGGAAAAGATTGCGACGGAAAAAGCGGGCATCATCAAGTCCACTGTACCTGTGCTGACATGGACGCGGCAGCCGGAAGCACGAGATGTGATCATTCGTCGGGCGAGTGAACTGAACTGTCCGTTGTTTGTTGGTGGAGAAGACATTGTCGAAACCAGCGATTGCGGGAACGAACCATCCCTACATTCGGGCAGGTCTTCAGAGTCCGGTTCGTCCTCCGCTTTCGACGATTCCCCGGCGACGGTGAAATTCGCGGCAGCCGCCGTGCGGAGCCATGGTCAAACGTTTTCCGTCACCACGCCCTGGGGAAGTCACAAGAATCTGGCTCTGCCGTTCAGTGGAGACCACCAGCGTCGGAATGCCGCTCTGGCTGTGGCGGCGGCTGATTTTATGTCTCAGACAGAGGCTCGTATCACGCCCGAATCGATTCAGCAGGGGCTGGCCTCGGCAAAGTGGCCGCTTCGGTTCGAAGTCATGGAACATGAAGGCTGCTGTGTCATTCTGGATGCTGCTCACAACCCGGATTCAATCGCCGCATTCCTGACGACGCTCAACCAGCAGACGTCGCGACAGCAGTTTCGAATCCTGATTTTCGCCAGCAGTCAGGACAAAGATGCGGCTCAAATGCTGAGCCAGGTGTGTTCGGAATTCGACCTGATTCTGCTGACGCAGTTTCAGAAAAACCCACGCGCCTTCCCGACAGCCGTTCTGCGAACGCTGTTGCAGACCGCCTGTGAAGAACGGAATGCATCAAACGCTTCAGCCCATTGCGTGCCGGAAGTCGTGGAATGCTGCACACCGCAGGCTGCTCTGGAACGGGCGGTGAAGGCCACAACACACCGCGTAGATTCCGACACGACAGCACGGCCGACGGAGCCGGTTCTCAACGCGACCGGGACGCCTGTGATCTGCGGAACCGGTTCTATTTTTCTGGCAGCAGAACTGCGCGAACTCGTAGCAGGAACAGTGACATGATTCCATGCCGAACATTCGGCCGATGGCCGCCGCTGTGGAGCCTCGTTGTCGGTGCTGTCTTTTTGATCAGCGCGGTTTCGGCGAATGCTCAGCAGCTTCAGTTCACGCAGGGGGTCGTTGCCGCAGATCATCCGGCGGCCAGTGAAGCGGGGGTGGAGATTCTTCGGCAGGGAGGAAACGTCGTCGATGCTGCCGTGGCCACGTCGTTTGCATTATCCGTTGTTCGTCCGGAAAGCTGTGGTATTGGCGGCGGCGGCTTCATGGTGATCTGGAACGCTCAGACCGGGACGTCCGTGGCCATCGACTATCGCGAACGCGCGCCGAGCGGAGCGTCGCAGGATATGTTTGCGGATGACCATTCGTCGTCGGACACAGCGGCAGCTGACGGATCGGAACCACAAAGTGTTCGCGGTGGTCTGGCGGTCGGAGTGCCCGGAACTGTGGCGGGATTGTGTTTCGCTGCGGAAGAATACGGTTCTCTGCCCTTATCACAACTGTTGGCTCCCGCCATCCGCCTTGCGCGAGATGGTGTGCTGCTGGACGATTTTGACCGCAGCATTCATCGGACCACTGTTTCCTCATTTCGCCGTCGTGCCGCATATCCGAAGCGGTTTGCATCGCTGTGGACCAGCTATCTGAACGAAGGCGAGCCTCTGCCGGACGGCCAGCGTTTTCATTCTCCGCAGTTACCCGCACTGGAACGCATCGCATCCAGCGGCGCGAGGGGCTTTTACGAGGGTGACGTTGCGGCAAAGATTGTGGACACTGTTCAGTCGGCAGGCGGAATTCTGACTGCGGAGGATCTGCTGCGGTATCAACCCACGATTCGCGAACCGCTGCGAGGCGAATTTCACGGGCGACAGTTGTTTACCATGCCACCGCCGTCCAGTGGAGGCGTCGCTTTACTGCAGACTCTGCAGACACTGCAGGCATGGGAAACTCAGCACAAGACAACGCTGCAACAGCTGGAATTCGGTTCCACGTCGTATCTGCATACCGTGACGGAGGCTATGAAGCATGCGTTTGCTGATCGAGCCGAATTTCTCGGTGACACCGACTTCGTTGAGGTCCCTGTGCAGCGCTTGCTCAGCGCCGAGTACGCTCAGCGGACAGCCGCTCGAATTCACGCGGACTACACGCTGTCCGACGAAAGGTACGGTCGATTCTTCGCCGCTGACGATGGCGGAACGAGTCACTTTTCCGTCATGGACCAGCACGGCAACGCAGTCGCCTGTACCGAAACCATCAACCTGACGTTTGGAAGCTACGTGGTGGTTCCGGACTATGGCATCATTCTGAACAATCAGATCGATGATTTTGCGGCTCGCCCGGGCGAAGTCAATGCCTTCGGCCTGAAGCAAAGCGAAGCCAACGCGATTGCTCCCGGCAAGCGACCGCTGTCCAGCATGACACCCACGATTGTGGTGAACGACGGTCGAGCCGTTTATTCAACCGGTGCTTCCGGAGGACCACGGATTATTTCCGCCACCATTCAGTCCACGCTGAATCACCTGGTCTTTGGCATGGCTCCCCAGGACGCCGTCGCCGCACCGCGACTGCATCATCAATGGTTTCCCGCCAATCTGCTGCTGGAGAAAAGTCTGTATCAGTCACAGCGAATTCATCTGGAACGGCTGGGACACCGTGTGGTGGAAGCGTCGAATCTGGCGGCATGTCAGGCCGTTTCCGCCACTCGACCCGACCACAAAGTCATTTTGTTCGGCGGAAGCGATGCCAGAAAACATGGTCAGCCCGCCGGCTTCTGATGCGGCTGTTCACCCTGTCACAAAGTCGTCCTCGCCCCGAGAAGATGCGTGTCACATTCGGAT